>NZ_JBEYAL010000014.1:0-209337 GCF_040631655.1 Streptomyces sp. NPDC019937 | reverse complement strand
TACGGCGCCGCTGACGCAGAGCGTGTCGTGAACGTCGAGCGATCGGCGCCACACATACACGTCAGCGTCCAGGACCCCACCCCTGCGACCCCGCCACCTCCCGCCGCGTCGGCGGCCACCCACCGGCGGCCCCGGGCCCCGGCCCGGTTCCGGTACCGCCCGGCGGCGAGCGCAGGCCGAGGGTGGGAACGACCCCGCCCCCTCCCGCGTCATCGGCGACCGCCGACCCGGTGGCCCCGGGCCCACGCCCGGCTCCGGGACGCCCGGGGGCGGGCGCGGGCGGGGTGGGAGCGACCCCGCCCCTCGCGTGAGCGACAGCCCCCAGCCCGGCGGCCCCGGGCCCGCGTCCGGCTTCGGTGCGCCCCGCGGCGGGTGCGGGGGCGACCGGTCCCCTCCCGCCTCGTCGCAACCACCGGCCCGGTGACCGGGGCCCGCGTCCGGCTCCGGGACGCCCGGAGCCGGACGCGGGTGTGGCCTGTCCTAGAGGCTGGGGCGGCCCGTCGTCACGGCGTAGAAGGCCACGGCCGCCGCCGCGCCCACGTTGAGGGAGTCGACGCCGTGGGCCATGGGGATGCGGACCCATTCGTCGGCGGCCATGAGGGCCTGGGTGGAGAGGCCGTCGCCCTCGGCGCCCAGCATGAGGGCGACGCGGTCGAGGCGGTGGGGGGCGGCGTCGTCCAGGGAGGTCGCCTTCGCGTCGGGGGTGAGGGCGAGGATCTTGAAGCCCGCGTGCCGCACCGCCTCGAGGCCGCGCGGCCAGGTGTCCAGGCGGGCGTACGGGACGGAGAAGACGGCGCCCATGGAGACCTTCACGGAGCGACGGTAGAGGGGGTCGGCGCAGTCCGGGGAGAGGAGGACGGCGTCCATGCCGAGGGCGGCGGCACTGCGGAAGATGGCGCCGATGTTGGTGTGGTCGTTGACGGATTCCATGATCACGACGCGTCGGGCGCCGGCGAGGAGTTCGTCGGCCTCGGGCAGCGGTTTGCGCTGCATGGAGGCGAGGGCGCCGCGGTGGACGTGGTAGCCCGTTACGCGTTCGGCCAGTTCGGGGGTGACGGCGTAGACGGGGGCGGGGACGTCCTCGATGACGTCGCGCATGACGTCGACCCACTTGGACGACAGCAGCATCGAGCGCATCTCGTAACCGGCGAGGCGGGCCCGCCGGATCACCTTCTCGCCCTCGGCGATGAACAAACCTTCGGCGGGCTCGCGCTTGCGCCGTAGCTCCACATCGGTCAGACCCGTGTAGTCGCGCAGCCGCGGGTCGTCGGGATCATCGACGGTGATGAGATCAGCCACTTGAGTGATACTGCCTTGTCCTGGATGCCGTGCCAATGCGGCGACGTGAGGAAGTTACCGGTGGTTACGCCCGGCGCGAGCCGACGGAGACGACGTCGCCGATGACCACGACGGCCGGAGGCCGTATGCCCTCGGCGGCGACCGTGTCCGCCACGGTGGTCAGGGTGGCGTCCACGCGGCGCTGGGCGGCGGTGGTGCCCTCCTGGATGACGGCGACGGGGGTGTCCGCGCTCCGGCCGTGGCGGATGAGGGCGGCGGCGATGGCGCCGATCTTCTCGACGGCCATGAGGAGGACGAGCGTGCCGCGCAGGCTGGCGAGCGCGGACCAGTCGACGAGGGAGCTGGGGTCGTCGGGGGCGACGTGGCCGCTGACCACGGTGAACTCATGGGCGACCCCGCGGTGGGTGACCGGGATTCCGGCGGCGGCGGGGACGCTGATGGAGCTGGAGATGCCGGGGACGACGGTGCAGGGGATCCCGGCTTCGGCGAGCGCCTCGGCCTCCTCCATGCCGCGGCCGAAGACGAAGGGGTCGCCGCCCTTGAGCCGGACGACGGACTTGCCCGCCTTGGCGTGTTCGATCAGCGCGTTGTTGATCGCTTCCTGGGCCATGAAGCGGCCGTACGGGATCTTCGCGGCGTCGATGACCTCGACGTGCGGCGGGAGTTCGTCGAGGAGGTCGCGGGGGCCGAGCCGGTCGGCCACCACGACGTCGGCCTCGGCGAGGAGACGGCGGCCGCGGACGGTGATCAGGTCCGGGTCGCCGGGGCCGCCGCCGACCAGGGCGACGTGCGGGCCGCGGGTGCGGTGGCGGGGGGCGGCGAGGGTGCCGTCGCGCAGGCCCTCGACCACGGCGTCGCGTACGGCGGCGGAGCGGCGCGGGTCCTGCCCGGTGAGCACGGCGACGGTGACGCCCTCGCTGCGCCCGGTGGCCGGGGTCCAGGCGGAGGCGGCCTCGGCGTCATCGCTGCGGACGCACCAGACCCGGCGCGCTTCGGCCTCGGCGGAGGCGGCGGCGTTGGCGTCCGGGTCGTCGGTGGTGATCAGCGCGTACCAGGCGCCCTCGAAGTCGCCTTCCCTGTAGCGGCGGCGCTCCCAGCGCACCTCCCCCGCCTCGGCCATGGCCTCGACGGAGGGCGTCGCGGAGGGCGAGATCAGCAGGATGTCCGCGCCCGCGGCGATCAGCGCGGGCAGCCGTCGCTGGGCGACCTGGCCCGCCCCGAGGACGACGACGCGCCGCCCCGTGAGGCGCAGTCCGACGGGGTATGCGAAGTTCTCGGACATGGCGGTGCGGCTCTCCTCATGCAGAATGCCTGCCGCTGCGGCGCTGGAGCGGCTGATCAACAGGTGGGGCGTGGCCCCCGCCGACACCTTACGTGGCAGGGGCGCACGTCAGTTCTTCTCCGTGACTCCCGCGGAGTCGAACGTGGCCACCTCGTGCATCGCCCGCGCGGCGCTCTGCACCACGGGGAGGGCGAGCAGGGCGCCCGTACCCTCGCCGAGGCGCAGGTCAAGGTCGACCAGGGGGCGCAGGCCCAGCTTGTTGAGGGCCGCCACATGGCCCGGCTCGGCGCTGCGGTGGCCCGCGATGCACGCCGCCAGCACCTCGGGGGCGATGGCGCGGGCGACCAGGGCGGCGGCGCCCGCGCTGACCCCGTCCAGGATGACGGGAGTACGCAGGGAGGCGCCGCCCAGCAGCAGCCCGGCCATGGCGGCGTGCTCCAGGCCGCCGAAGGCGCACAGGACGCCGATGGGATCGGCGGGATCGGGCTGGTGCAGTTCCAGACCGCGCCGTACGACGTCGATCTTGCGCGCGTGCATCTCGTCGTTGATGCCAGTGCCGCGGCCGGTCACCTCGGCCGGGTCGGCGCCGGTGTAGACGGAGACCAGGGCGGCGGAGGTGGTGGTGTTGGCGATGCCCATCTCGCCGGTGAGCAGCGCCTTGTTCCCGGCGGCGACCAGGTCGCGGGCGGTCTCGATGCCCACTTCGAGGGCGCGCAGCACCTCTTCGCGGGTGAGGGCGGGCCCGGTGGTGAAGTCGCCGGTCCCGGCGCGGACCTTGCGCGGCAGCAGCCCGGGGGTGGAGGGCAGTTCGCTCGTCACGCCGACGTCCACGACGCACACCTCGGCGCCGACCTGGCTCGCGAAGGCGTTGCAGACCGCGCCGCCGCCCAGGAAGTTGGCGACCATCTGCGCGGTGACCTCCTGCGGCCACGCGGTGACGCCCTGGGCGTGCACCCCGTGGTCGCCCGCGAAGATCGCGACCGCGGCGGGCTCCGGAATCGGCGGCGGGCACTGCCGGGACAGTCCGCTGAGCTGCGCGGAGATGATCTCCAGCATGCCGAGCGCCCCGGACGGCTTGGTCATCCGCTTCTGCCGCTCCCACGCCTCGCCGAGCGCCTTGGCGTCCAGCGGGCGGATGCCCTGGAGGGTTTCGGTCAGCAGGCTGTGCGGGTCCTCGCCGGGCAGCGCGCGCCGCCCGTACGACTCCTCGTGGACCACCCACGACAGCGGGCGGCGCTTGGACCACCCGGACCGCAGCAGCTCCGGCTCCTCCGGGAACTCGTCCACGTACCCGACGCACAGGTACGCCACGGCCTCCAGGTGATCCGGCAGTCCGAGCGTACGGACCATCTCGCGCTCGTCGAAGAAGCTGACCCAGCCGACGCCGAGCCCTTCGGCGCGGGCGGCGAGCCACAGGTTCTCCACGGCGAGCGCCGAGGAGTACGGCGCCATCTGCGGCTGGGTGTGCCGCCCGAGGGTGTGGCGGCCGCCGCGGGTGGGGTCGGCGGTGACGACGATGTTGATCGGCGTTTCGAGGATCGCCTCGATCTTCAGTTCCTTGAACTGCTTGGCCCGGCCCTTGGGGAGGGACTTGGCGTACGCGTCGCGCTGGCGCACCGCCAGCTCGTGCATGGTGCGCCGGGTCTCCTCGGAGCGGATGACGACGAAGTCCCACGGCTGGGACTGCCCCACGCTGGGCGCGGTGTGCGCGGCCTCCAGCACGCGCAGCAGCACCTCGTGCGGGATGGGGTCGGGCCGGAAGCCGTTACGGATGTCCCGGCGCTCGCGCATCACGCGGTGGACGGCGGCGCGCTCGGCGTCGTCGTATCCCGCGTCGGCACGGGGGCCGAAGGGGATGACGGCGGGCTCGGCGTCCTCGGATTCCGGGTCGTCGGGGTTCTGGCCGGCGGCGTCGGCCTCTTCGGCCTGTTCAGCCTGTTCGGTCTCTTCGTCGGCCTCCGGCTGAGCGGATTCGGTGGCTTCGTCCTGAGCCTCCGCCGTGTCGTCGGACGGTTCGTCCGCGTCATCCGCCTCGGGCGCCTGCGCCTCATCGGCGGCAGCCTCGTGCTCGGGGGCCGCCGTAGCCTCGGCCTCCGCCTCGGGGGTGCCCTCTTCGGCGGGGGCTTCTGCCGCGGGAGCCTCGGCGGGGTCGGACTCGGCAGGCGCGGCCTGCGCGTCGGCCTCCGCCGCCGAAGCCTCACCGGCGGCAGCCGGGTCGGCCGGGGCCTGCGCCTCGGCGTCGGCCTCCGGCTCCGAAGCCTCGCCGGGGGCAGCCGCCTCGGCCGGGGGCTGCTCCCCCGCGGATGGCTCGGCGGGGGTGGGTTCGGCGGGCGCCTGCGCCGCCGCATCCGGCGCCGGAGCCTCGTCCGGGGTCTGGTCCTCGGCGGCGGCCGGGTCGGCGGCGTCCGGAGCCTCCGCCACGGACGGCTCCACGGGAGCGGGCTCGACGGGCGCCTGCGCATCCGCATCCGGCGCCGGAACCTCGTCCGGGGCAGACGGATCGGCCGAAGCCTCGCCGAGAACATCGGCCTCGGCCGGGCTCTCTGCCACGGATGCCTCGACGGGAGCAGCTTCAGCGGGCGACTGCGCATCCGCATCCGCCACCGGAGCCTCGTCCGGGGCCGCCGCGTCGGCCGGGGCCTGTGCGTCGGCCTCCGGCGCCGGGGTCTGGTCCTCGGCGGCGTCCGGAGCCTCCGCCACGGACGGCTCCACGGGGGCGGCCTCGACGGGCGCCTGCGCATCGGCCTCCGCCGCCGGAACCTCGTCCGGGGCAGACGGATCGGCCGAAGCCTCGGCAGGGGCAGCTTCGGCGGGCGCCTGCGCCTCGGCTGTGGGCACGGCCTGGGCATCAGCCTCCGGTGCCGGAGCCTCGCCGGGGACAGCGGCTTCCGCCACCGACGGCTCGACGGGGGCCGGCTCGGCGGGCGACTGCGCATCGGCCTCCGGGGCCACCGGGTCGGCCGGAGCCTGTGGGTCGGCGGGCGCCGCCTGGGCGTCAGCCTCCGGCGCCGCAGCCTCACCGGCGGCAGCCGGATCGGCCGGGGCCTGCGCATCAGCGTCGGCCTCCGGCGCCGGAGCCTCGCCCGGAGCAGCGGCTTCGGCCGCAGACGGCTCGGCGGGCACCGGTGCGTCGCCCTCCGGAACTGGCGCATTACCGGGGACTGCTTGGTCAGCCGGGGCTTCCGCCACGGGCGCCTCGGCGGGGGCCTGCGTGGGCGCGGCCTGCGCGTCGGCCTCCGGCACCGGGACCTCACCCGGGGCAGCCGGATCGGCGGCCGGGGCTTCCGGCGCGGACGGCGCGGCTGAGGCCGATTCGGCGGGGGCCTGCTCGGGTGCCGCCTGGGCGTCGGCTTCCGGCACCGGAGCCTCGCCCGGGGCAGCCGGGTCGGCCGGGACCTGGGCCTCGGCTGCAGCCGGGTCGGCGGCGGCCGGAGCGGTGTCCTCCGTGTCGGCGACTATCGCGTGGCCCGGGTCCACCGCGACCGGTTCGGCGTCCTCGTGGGGGATCTGGGCCGGGATGACGGCCTGGGGACCCGCGTGGAGCTGGTCCGGGGCGATGCCCGGCTGGACCTGGGCCGGGATGTCGACGGCCGGGTGCCCCGGCTCCATGGCGGGCGCCCCGCCCTGGGGCGGGATGGCCACGGCCGGGTCGGCGTAACCGGCGTCGGCGTACCCGGGGTCCGCGTACCCCAGGTCCATCGCCGTCGGCTGCGCACCACCCTCGGGCGGCATCGGCGCCTCCGGCTGGTCGCCCAGACCGACCGTTTCTGCTGGTGCGGGCATGGGCTGGGGCGGCTGGGAATCCCAGGCGTCGCCGGGCGGCGGGGCGTCGCCGATCTGCGGGATGTCGGCGAGCTGCGGGCCCGGGAGCGGGCCGGGGCCCTCGGGCTGGGGCTGGGTGGTGAAGTACTGCGGCCCGGCGGCGTACTCGGGGGCGCTGGCGTAGTCGACGCCACCGGTGTACTCGGGCTCGGGCGAGGGCGCCGCCTGGGGCTGCTGGACGGGCGGGGCGGTGTTCCGGCCGGCGGCCGGGCCGCGGTCGGCGAGGGAGCGGACCACGCCGCCGGAGGTGTCGGGCACGGGCGGGCCCATGTGCAGGGGGCGGCGGGGAGGCGTGGCGGGGGCCGGGTGCGCGGCGGGGGCTTGGGGCGGCTGCGGTGCGGGCTGTTCCGGCGCCGGGTGGGCGACCGGACCGGCCGGGGGTTCGGCCACCGGCTGCGGCTCGGGCATCTGGGCGTCGGCGTAGGCGGCCATGCCGGGGTCCAGCACTCCGCCCTCGTACAGCCCTTGGCCCTGCTGCTGCGGATACGGCGGCTGCATCGCGGCCTGCATCTGCTGCTCGTACTGCAGCTGCTGGTCGTACTGGACCTGTTGGTCGTACTGCAGTTGCTGCTGGTACTGGGCCTGCTGGTCGTACTGCGCCTGCTGCTCGCTCCACGCGCCCTGGGCGCCCGGCATCAGCAGCAGGTCGTCCTCCTCGCCGCCGGTTTCGGGGCCGTCGAGGAAGGTGTAACCGGCGTCGGCAGGCGGGGCGTGGACATCCGCCGGGTGCGGTTGTCCGAGTCGTCCGCCTGCGTTCTCCGGCAGTCCCTCTCCCGGGACCTGGCCGGTGTCGGTCATGCGTACCCCTCGCCCATCGCTAGTGCTCCTTCCAACCGCCTACCGCCGGGAGCAAGCCCCGTGAGCAAGAACGAGCGTGCGCCGTGCGCGGCACGTAGCACGCCCGAGGCTTGCCCACCGCGGCCCGGTAAGAAAGGGTCACATTCCGGCCTTTGGCCGATAAAGCGCCTAACACCGGGCAGCGGTACAGGCAGTACAACGATCCGCCAGCCTACCCCGCGCGACGCTTCCAGAAGGTCACCGGGGCGAAGCTCGGGGCGAACGTCACAGGGGCAAAATCACTGGTGCGGGCGGTGTCCGCAGAGGAGGAAGGCCACCGCGCGTTCGCGTTCGGCCCACACCCGGGTGTCCAACTCGACTGATTGCAGCAGCAGGCACTCGACCCCGTAGCCGCCGTCCTCCAGGGCGGCGCCGATGGCCTCCGCCTCGTCACGGGTGGCGGCGTGGGTGACGATGCGCTCGGGGCGGCGCGCGGCGCACGCGGCGACGACGGGCGCGCCCCCGGCGCCGATGCGGACGACGTCCGGCTCGGGCAGGTCCTCCAGGACATCGGGCGCGGTGCCGTGGACGACCTGGAGCTGGACGCCGAAGCGGCGGGCGAGGGTGTCGACGCGCTCGCAGGCGTCCGGGTCGCGGTCGACGGCGATGACGGCGGCGCCGAACCCGGCGGTCTCGACGGCGGCGGCGCCGCTGCCCGCGCCGATGTCCCAGACCAGGTCGCCGACGCGGGGACCGAGGCGGGCGAGTTGGAAGGAGCGCAGCTGCTGCGACTCGCTCTCGCCGAGCACGGTCGCGTACGCGGGGGCGGGCAGCGCCCAGCCGCGTACGGAGCCGGGGTAGCCCGGGTCGCGGCCGGCGATCCAGCCGCCGCTCTGCAGTGCGCCGCGGGCGGCGCCGGTGGCTGCGCCGCTGCGGACGGAGGCGGCGCCGGAGCCGCCGATGACGATGACGACGTTGGGGTCGCGCCAGGTGTGGTCGGCGGCCTTGTCGGAGGTCAGCACGGTGACCTGCTCGCGTTCGGTGCCCAGGGCCTCGCAGATGACGAAGGTGCGGTGCACCGGGCCGAGGAGCAGGGCGAGTTCGGCGGGACCGGCGCCCGGTGAGGTGAGGACGGCGACCTTGGTGTGGGCGCGGCAGACGTTGACGGCGCGCCGCAGGTCGCGGCTGTGGGCGACGACGACCTGGGCGTCGTCCCAGGGCATCCCGGCCCGGGCGAAGGCGGCGGCGACGGAGGAGACGGCGGGCACGACCTCGACCTCCAGGCCGTGCTCGGGGGCGCGCAGGGCGCGGACGACGCCGAAGAAGCCGGGGTCGCCGTCGGCCAGGACCACGGCCGAGCCGCGGTGCTGGGCGATGCGGCGGGCGGCGAGGTCCACGCTGCCGAGCCGGATGCGTTCGGCGCCGGGCGGGACTTCGGGCAGCGCCAGGTGGTGGGCGGCCCCGGCCACGAGGGTGGCCGCGCCGAGGGCGGACCGGGCCACGTCCATGAGCGGGGAGCCGTCCCAACCGATCACCGTGACGCGGTCGGCCATCGTCGTCTGTCTCCCCAATGTGTCGCAGTTCGGTCGCGGGTTGATGCGCGCGGTCGCGGTGCGTGGTGCACGCGGGCGGTGCCACGGATGGCCTGCCCCGGGGGGCGTGCCGTGGCGGGTGCGCCGCGGTGCGCGTGCCGTGGACGCGTGTCGCGGCTGTGGGCGGGCCGGCCCGCAGGTGCTCGGCCCGGAGAGATTACCCCGCCTGGTCCGGACCGCCGGACCGGGGGCAGGGGCGGAGGTGGCGCGCCGGGGGCGCTCGGGAGGCGTGGCGCGCCGGGGTTCGGCACACATGAGCGCCGGTCAGCGTCGGTCGACGCCGGCGGTGTACTCGGAGTAGGTGGGGAAGATGTTGAAGGCATCGTTCCCGGCCGTACGGTCGGGCGCGCCCTCCAGATCCTCGGGGAGCAGGCTCCAGACGATGAGGTCGGTGCGCAGATCGGTCCAGCCGCCGTCCTCCATCTGGGTGCGGGCTATGCAGGCGTTGCGGAGCACTCCCTCGCTGATGCAGCCGACCTTCTGGGCGACCTGCTGACCGGCGGTGTTGCCCGCGGCGGTCCGCAGCTCCAGCCGCTCGAACCGCTGGTCGTGGAACAGCCAGCGGGCGACGGCCAGCACCGACTCCACGGCGTAGCCCTCGCCGCGCGCCCAGGGGGCGGTGATATAGCTGATCTCGGTGCCCAGGACCTTCCAGTCGGTGTTGCGCAGATGGATGATTCCGACGAGCCGCTGGGTGAGGAATTCGGCGACCGCGAAGACGATTCCACGCCCCGTGGTGCGTTCGGCGGGGGCGAGCCGCATCGCCTGGTCGCGTGCGTCGCGGTGGGTGTACGGGTGGGGAGCCCGGCTCCAGGTGATGACGAGTTCGTCGTTCATCATGTCCGTGAGCGCGGGCAGGTCCGCTTCCTCGAACGGGCGCAGCACCAGCCGTTCCGTGCTGATGGAGATGTCCGGGAAAGTGGATGTCATGCGCCGCTCCGTAACCGGGTCGTTTCAAAGTCGTGGCGAAGAGCCCAGCATGCAGCATCGCTCGGGCGAAATGCAGCACGGGGTGCGGAAACGGAAGGCTCCGCATCCGATTGTCGCCCGGATGCGGAGCCTTGCGTGTTCGGTCGGTCGTTTCTCGGAATGGTGTGTATCAGAACGACGCGAGTACGGATCCGTCGTACTTGTCCTTGATGAACTTCTTCACCTGCGGAGAGGTGAGGAGCTTGGCGAGCTTCTCGACCCGCGGGTCGTCCTCGTTGCCCTTCTTCACGGCGAGGAAGTTGCCGTAGGGGCTGTTGTCCGGGGACTCCAGGATCAGCGCTTCCTTGGCGGGCTTGAGGTGGGCCTGGATGGCGTAATTGCCGTTGATGACGGCGGCGTCCACATCGTCCAGGGACCTCGGCAGCTGCGGCGCCTCCAGCTCCTTGAACTTCAGGTCCTTGGGATTGTCGGCGATGTCCTTCGGGGTGGCCTCGGTACCGGCGCCCTTCTTGAGCTTGATGACGCCGTGGGCGTCCAGCAGCTGGAGCGCCCGGGCCTCGTTCACCGCGTCGTTGGGGACGGCGACGGTGGCGCCCTTCTTGAGGTCGTCGGCCTTCTTCACCTTGTGCGAGTAGAGGCCGAGCGGCTCCAGGTGCACGGTGACGACGGGCACGATGTCGGTGCCGCGCTTCTTGTTGTAGTCGTCGAGGAACGGCTTGTTCTGGAAGTAGTTGGCGTCCACCGAGCCGTCCTGGGTGGCGGGGTTCAGCGAGTTGTAGTCGGTGAACTCCTTGATCTCCAGCTTGAGGCCCGCCTTCTTGGCCAGGTGGTCCTTGACGTAGTTCAGTATCTCGGCGTGCGGGACGGGGTTCGCGCCGACGAGCAGCGGGCCGTCCTTGTCTGCCTTCCCCGAGCTGGGCGGGGCGCAGGCGGACGCACCGGCGGCGAGCGCGGCGGCGGCGAGCAGGGTGGTGGCGGTCTTGAGGACGTTACGCACGAAAAGTGCCTTTCCGGTGTCGAGGTGTCAGGAAGTCTTGGTCAGCTGGGCGGGCTCGCCGGGCTCGGCGGGCTCGGCCGTGCCGGCGGCCTGGGTGCCGGCGGTAAAGGCGCTCCCAGTACGGGAGCGCAACAGCATCAGCCGGGGCGCGGCCGAGCCGGGGCTGCGGTGCGAGAGGGCGCGGGCCGCGATGTCACCCGCGAACTGGATCACGGAGATCACCACCGCGAGGATGGCCACGGTGACCCACATCAGCTGGGTCTCGAACCGCTGGTAGCCGTAGCGGACGGCGAGGTCGCCCAGGCCGCCCGCGCCGACGGTGCCGGCCATCGCCGAGTAGCCGATGAGCGCGACGATCGTGGTGGTGGCGCTGGAGATCAGCGACGGAAGCGACTCGGGCAGCAGGACCTTGCGCACGACGGTCCAGGTGGAGCCGCCCATCGCCTGCACGGCCTCCACCAGCCCGCCGTCGACCTCGCGCACCGAGGTCTCCACGAGCCGGGCGTAGAAGGGGATGGCGCCGATCGCCAGCGGCACGATCGCGGCGGCGGGGCCGATGGTGGTGCCCACGATCGCGCGGGTGAAGGAGATCAGCGCGACCATGAGGATGATGAACGGCATCGAGCGCGCGATGTTGACCACCTGGCCGACGACCTTGTTCACGACCACGTTCGGCAGCACGCCGCCCCGGTCGGTGAGGACCAGCAGCACGCCGAGCGGCAGCCCGCCGACGATCGCGATGGCCGCCGACCAGCCGACCATCCAGAGCGTCTCCAGACATGCCTGCTGCAACAGGGGCTGCATCTCGGACCAGGTCACTTGGCGCCCTCCTTGAGCACGGCGGTCTTCTCGGTGTCCGTGGCGTCCGTGGCGCCGGCGGCGGTGGCGGCGGGCTGCGTCCCCGCCTCGTACGCCACGTCCGCCACGTCGACCTGGAGGCCCTGCTCCCGCAGGAAGCCGATCGGCACGACGTTCTCCTCGAAGGGGCCGGGCAGCTCGATGCGCATCCGGCCGACCTGGTTGCCGCCGACGGTGTCCATCGCGGCGCCGAGGATCGAGATGTCGATGTTGTACGTACGGGACAGCTGGGAGATCACCGGCTTGGCCGCGGCCTCGCCCTGGAACGTCACGTCCACGACCGTGCGGTCGGCGCCCGAGGGCACCCCGCCGACCGGGAACAGCTCCTGGGCCAGCTGCGAGCCGGGGGTGGCCAGCAGCTCGCCCACGCTGCCGGACTCCACGATCCGCCCGCCGCTCATCAGCGCGGCCGAGTCGCAGATCGTCTTGACGACGTCCATCTCGTGCGTGATCAGCAGCACCGTCAGGCCCAGCTGCCGGTTGAGGTCGCGCAGCAGCTGGAGGATCGAGCGGGTGGTCTCGGGGTCCAGCGCGGAGGTCGCCTCGTCGGACAGCAGCACCTTCGGGTCGCCCGCGAGCGCGCGGGCGATGCCGACGCGCTGCTTCTGGCCGCCGGAGAGCTGCGCGGGGTACGCCTTGGCCTTGTCGGCGAGGCCGACCAGGTCCAGCAGCTCCAGGGCCTTGCGGGTGCGCTCCTTGCCGGAGACGCCGAGGATCTCCAGCGGCAGCTCGACGTTGTCGCGCACGGTGCGCGAGGAGAGCAGGTTGAAGTGCTGGAAGACCATGCCGATCCGGCTGCGCGCCTGGCGCAGCGCGGAGCCCGCGCGCTGTCCCCGTCCGGCGAGCGCGGTGAGGTCCTGACCGGCCACGGTGACCGTGCCGGAGGTGGGGCGCTCCAGGAGGTTGACGCAGCGGATGAGGGTGGACTTCCCGGCGCCGCTCTGGCCGACGACGCCGTACACCTCGCCCTCGCGGACGTGCAGATCGACGCCGTCGAGGGCGGTGACCTCGCGGCCTCGTGAGCGGTAGACCTTCGTCAGGTCCGTAGTGGTGATCACAGGGTTTCCGTCACTGTTGAGTGCAGGCGGTTGTGCCGCCGGGCACGGTTCCATTCCTTACGGAAGCGGCGTGGGCGGGCCGAGGGCGTGCGCGCGCGGGTGTGGGCGCGGGCGCGGCTCGGGGCCGGTGACGCGGGGCGGGCCGGATCCGCGCGCGGCGGCGCGGGCATGGCTCAGCGGGTCTCGCTTCGGGGCGCGAGGCTCAGGACGGGGGCCCTCAGCGGTCACACATTCGACACCGACAACGAGCACCGGGCGTCGTCATCGCCTCGGTCGCAGGGGTGCGGCAGCTCGTCGTGGTCATGGCCGCCAGTAAACCAGAGACCCTGACGGACCCATCAAGCGTGTCCGCATGGCGGACGTCGATGACCAATGGGTGGACAGCGGTGTCATCCACGGTCCGGCCGCTTCCCGTTACGCCCCTCTACTCCCCTACTCCCCTACTCCCCCGCGACGATCTCCACTCCCCCGTCGACGACCCGCGCCGACACGGCCGACAGGTCCTCCACCACGATGTCGGCCTCCAGCTCCGCCCGGCTGGTCGTTGTGGTCAACGCCACGGTCCGCATCCCGGCGGCCCGGGCGGCGGCGAGCCCGGCCGGGGCGTCCTCGAAGACCACACAGCGGGCCGGGTCGGCGCCCAGCTTCCCGGCGGCCAGCAGGAACGGTTCGGGGTCCGGCTTGCCGCGGGTGATGTCGTCCGCGGTGATCAGCAGCCCCGGGCGTATCCCGGCCTCGGCGAGGCGGGCCTCGGCCAGCGCGCGGCCCGCGGAGGTCACCACCGCCCAGCGCTCCGCGGGCAGCCCGGCCAGCAGGTCGAGGGTGCCCGGCAGCAGCCGCACCCCGCCGGGGACGTCCTCGACCTCCAGCTCGTCGATGCGGCGGCGGGCCTCCGCGACGCGGTCGGCGGGGAGCAGATCGCCGATGATGTCGGCCGCCGGGCGGCCGTGCAGCTCGACCCGGGCGAACTCCTCCGTCACGCCGTACTCCGCGGCCCAGCGGGTCCAGCAGCGGACCACCGACTCCATGGAGGAGACGAGGGTTCCGTCGTTGTCGAACAGCAGCGCGTCAGCGGTGATCTTCATGGGGCGCAGCGTACGGGGCCGATCGCAACGCGGTCATTCGGGCCGATTACAGTCGTCCCATGCTTGTCACCCCCTGTGTGCGGGACCGCACCGCGCGGAGGTTCCGTCCCCTCCGTCGGCGGAGGTTCCGTTGATCGACCCGCTGACCGCCGTGCTCGGTGCGACCGCCCTCGCGCTCGCCGCGTGGTGCGGTTTCGCCGCCTACCGCGACCAGCCCACCAAGGACTGGCACTTCATCGGCATGGCCGTGGTGTCCCTGCTGGCGATCGTCCAGCTGATCATCGGGATCGTGCGGCTGGCGCAGGGCCAAGACCCCGAGCAGGGTGTGGCGATCTTCATCGCGTATCTGGTCGGTTCGGCGCTCGCCGTGCCGATCGCGGCGTTCATGTCGCTGGCGGAGCGGACCCGCTGGGGTTCGGCCACGGTCGCCGCGGCGGCCGTGGTGCTGGCGGTGCTGGAGGTACGGCTGTACGACATCTGGGGAGGCGTGGGTGGCTGAGTCGGCGCGTACGGGGATTGGGCAGGGGCCCGGGCGGCTGCTGGTGATGCTCTACGGGGTGTTCACGGTGGCCGCGGCGTCGCGCTCGCTCTACCAGCTGATCGCCCAGTTCGACGAGGCACCGCTCGCGTACGTCCTCTCGGCGGTCTCCGCCGTGGTGTACGCCTTCATCACGGTCTCGCTGGTGCGGGGTGGGGAGGGGGCGCGGAAGGCGGCGCTGGTGTGTTGCGGGGCGGAGCTGGTCGGTGTGCTGACCGTGGGCACCTGGACCCTGGCCGACCCCTCGGCCTTTCCCGACCAGACGGTGTGGTCGGACTACGGGATGGGGTACCTGTTCATCCCGATCTTCCTGCCGGTGACGGGTCTGCTGTGGCTGCGGCGGCGGGGTGGTTGAGCCCCCACCCCCGCCCCTTCCCGGAACCGGGGCTCCGCCCCGGACCCGGCTCCTCAAACGCCGGAGGGGCTGGGTGGTACTGCCCGGAGAGGTTGGGTTCTCGCCCGCACCCGGCAGCGAAACCCGGCGGCGGGGCCCCGCCCCGCACAGGGTGGGGCCCCGCCGCGTCGCAGGCGTTACGCGCTGGCCGCGAAGGCCGACATGGAGGCGTCCTTCTCCAGGGTGACCAGGCTCAGGCGGCGGTTGACCTCTTCCGTGCCGACCTGCGCGTAGCCGTACTTCCGGTACAGGCGGAGGTTGCCGTCGCTGCGGTGCCCGGTGAGCAGCCGGTACCGCTTGGCGGCGCGCTCCTCCGTCAGCCGGGCCTCGATCGCCGCGAGCAGGCGCCCGCCGAGCCCGTGCCGCTGCATCCGCGGGTGGACGATGAGCTTGCCGATGGCGGCCGTGCCCTTGTCGTCGACGGCGCCCCGGACCGAACCGACGACCTCCTCGCCGAGCCGGGCCACCAGCACACAGCCCTCGCCCAGTTCGGCGCGCAGGTCGTCGAGCGTCTGCGTCAGCGGCTCGATGGAGTAGTCCCCGTAGAGCTCGGCCTCACCCTGATAACACAGGTACTGCAGCTTGAGGATCTGCTCGGCGTCGTCCGCGGTCGCCGCGGAGATGGTCACGCTCATGCCCATGTGCGCATGCCTCCCCTTTTCTTCGGTCCGCCGGCCGCCTGAGGGTAGGAGCGACCGGGGTTCATTGCCTGGAAAGGAGACGCCACATGGTTGTGGCCGCCTCCCGGGCGCCGATTGTCTAACGCTCCTTTCCCCACGGTTCAGGAGCCGCAACCTCCGCCGCGAGCATTCTGCGCAGGCAACCCAGACATCGGGAACGTACCGGGCCGAGACTGCCCTGTGAGATACCCAACTCGACCGCGATCTCGCGATATGTCAGGTCCGACCGCGACAGCATCGCCCCGAGCAGCCTCGGGCAGCGGCCGGGCAGCCGGCGCACCGCGGCGCGCAGCACCCGCCCGGTCTCGGCGGTGAGCACGGCGTGCTCGGCGGGGCGGGGCTCGGGGCCGCTCGGCGGGCCGTCGCCGACCGGGTCGTACGGGACCTCGCGGCGCGCCCGGCGCCGGGCGCCGCGCACCTCGGCCCGGACCGCGTGGCGCAGCCAGCGCGCGGGCTGGGGCGGCGGGCCGCCGTCCCGGGTGCGCTCCAGCAGCCGCAGCCAGACGGCCTGCTCCAGCTCGGCGGGCTCGACGCCCGCTCCGTACGCCTCGGCCGCCGCCTCGGCGGCGAGCAGCGGACGCAGTTGCTCCACAAGCTCCATGCCGGGCGGGACGAGACGCGCTCGGCGGGTGGTTGCCGGGCCGCGGGTCTCTCACCCGTCCGGGGAGACGGCGGGCCGCGCCTTGACGCCCGTGGCGCGGCCCGCCACGTCCCTACTGCTTGCGGAAGTCCGCCGCGGCGAGGAGGGCGGTGTCCGGGTTGTCGGAGAAGATCCCGTCGATGCCGGTGCCGAAGTACGCCTTGAAGGCGCCGAAGGCGTCCCCGTACGCGTTGGGGTCGCTGCCCCGGCGGAAGTCGGCGGGCAGGAAGGTGTTCTCGTTGCGCATGGTGTACGGGTGCAGGACGAGCCCGGCCGCGTGCGCGTCCTTGACCACGCTGGTCGGGGTGCCGAGCTTGCCGTCGGCCGTGCGCGGGATGATCACCGACAGGTCGGGACCGATGCCCTGGGCGTAGCTCGCGATCCACTTCAGGCCCTCGGGCTTGACGAGGTCCGCGACCGTCCGCGGGTCGTTCGCCTCGACGAAGTCCCACGGGCGGCTGTTGATGGTGGACAGCAGCACGACCGCCGGGGTGGCGACCAGCTTGCGCAGCCGCTGGATGCTGCTCGGCTCGAAGGACTGGAGGAAGAGCGCCGCGTCCTTCTTGTGGCGTCCGTACTTACGGAGCAGCTTCGCGACCCGCTCCTCCAGGCCGAGGCCGATCCCCCGGAAGTAGGTGGGGTGCTTGGTCTCGACGTACAGCCAGACCCGGCGGCCCCGCTTGCGGCCCTCACGCTCGGCCCACTGCAGCACCTCCTCGAAGGTGGGTACCTCCCAGCGACCGTCGTAGAGGGTGTTGCGCTGGCGGTTGCCCGGGATGCGCTCCTTGGCGCGCAGCGTCTTCAGCTCGGCGAGGGTGAAGTCCTCGGTGAACCAGCCGGTCAGCTTGGTGCCGTCGACCGTCTTGGTGGTCTTGCGGTCGGCGAACTCCGGGTGGGCGGAGACGTCGGTGGTGGCCGTGATGTCGTTCTCGTGACGGCACACCAGATGCCCGTCCTTGGTGGGGACGAGGTCCTGCTCGACGATGTCCGCGCCCATGTCCAGCGCGAGCTGGTACGAGCCGAGCGTGTGCTCGGGGCGGTAGCCGGAGGCGCCGCGGTGGCCGATGACCGTCGGCACCGGCAGCCCGCGCACGGGCCCGCTCGCCGTCGCGGTGCCCGCTTCCGCGGCGGTGGCCGTGCCCGCGCCGCCCAGGGCCACCGCTCCCGCGCCGAGGGCGGCGGCCCCCAGAAGGGCGCGCCGCCCGGGCTGTTGCTCGCGCTGTTCGCGCTCCATGAGCACTCCTCGCTCTGGTGTCCAGCACCGTCAATTCCTGTCAGCGAACGGGCTGATGGTAGGGGGGTGTGCCTTATCGGCGGGAGACCTGCGGCGAAACGCGTGGGAAACGGGTGTCAACACTGCGTATCAGGTGGGTGAACCCGGTGTGCGCCGTGACATGACCGGCGAGTATCGTCCTCATCGGCGCTTCTGTGCGGTACCGGGCTGACGGACCGTGGGCGAGGCGCCCCCGACCTTGACGCCGACCGGAGGGCCCGTTGTCCCGTTTCGTGTTCCTGAAGGCAGTACTCGGTCCGCTGATGCGCCTGATGTTCCGTCCACGGGTCGAGGGCGCGGAGCGCATTCCCGGCTCCGGTCCGGTGATCCTCGCCGGGAACCACCTCACCTTCATCGACTCGGTGATCCTGCCGCTCGTCTGCGACCGCCAGGTCTTCTTCATCGGCAAGGACGAGTACGTGACCGGCAAGGGCCTCAAGGGCCGGCTGATGGCCTGGTTCTTCACCGGCGTCGGCATGATCCCGGTCGACCGGGACGGCGGGCACGGCGGCGTCGCCGCGCTGATGACCGGCCGCCGGGTGCTGGAGGAGGGCAAGGTCTTCGGCATCTACCCCGAGGGCACCCGCTCCCCCGACGGCCGCCTCTACCGCGGCCGCACCGGCATCGCCCGGCTCGCCCTGATGACCGGCGCGCGGGTGGTGCCGTTCGCGATGATCGGCACCGACCGGCTCCAGCCGGGCGGCAAGGGCCTGCCGCGGCCCGGGCGGGTGGCGGTGCGGTTCGGTGAGCCGCTGGAGTTCACCCGCTACGAGGGCATGGACCGCGACCGGTATGTGCTGCGGGCGGTGACCGACGAGGTCATGAGCGAGGTCATGCGGCTGTCCGGCCAGGAGTACGTGGACATCTACGCCACGAAGGCGAAGGCCGCGGAGACGAAGACCGCGGCCTGATGCTTCCCGCCGCCGCTGGCGGGCCCGCGACCGGGCCGATACGGGTGGATGCCGACACCGAAGTGTCAGCATCCGCCCTTCTTCGTACCGTTCCGGTCACTGTCCTGTCACCGTCGGTAGGACGCCCCGTCGTACTGGTCTCGCGCCCGGGACGGCCACTACCGTGCCGCGGGTGACGACATTGACCGTGCCTTCCCCCGACTTCGTATCCCTCCGGGGTCGTCGGTTCGCCCTCACCGACTTCGGCGGCCCGGGAACCCCGGTCCTCGCCCTGCACGGGCACTTCGGCCGCGGCCGGATGTACGCGCCGCTGGCCGCCGCCCTGGCCCCCGCGTACCGGGTGATCGCCCTGGACCAGCGGGGACACGGGCTGACCGGGGGCGGCGGGCCGTTCACCCTGGACGAGTACGTCGCCGACGCCGCCGCCCTGCTGGACGAGCTGCGCCCCGGCCCGGTGCCGGTCGTCGCCCACTCCACGGGCGCGGTCGCCGCGTACGCCCTCGCCGCGCGCCACCCCGAACTGGTGAGCGCCCTCGTCGTCGAGGACATCGGCGCCGTGACGGACCGTCCGGTGGTCGCCCACCCCGTGCTCGACGTCACCGGCTGGCCCACCTGGGCCGCCGACCGGGAGACCCTGCGCGACCAGATCGAGTCCCGCGGCATCCCGGACGCCTCGTACTTCCTCGACAGCGCCGAGCGGGACCGGGCGACGGGTGGCTGGCGGCTGCTGTTCGAACCGGCCCACATGATGGCCTCCCAGGAGGCGATGCGGGGCGACTTCTGGTCCGAGTGGCTCGGCTCGGCCTGCCCGGCCCTGCTGATGCACGGCGAGCACAGCCCCCTGCTGCCGCCCGGCCACGCCCGCGAGATGGCGCGGCGGCGGCCGCGCACCACGCTGCGGGAGTTCGCGGGGTGCGGGCACTGGATCCACGACGACGCGCCGAAGGAGTACGCGTGGGCGGTGGGGCGGTTTCTGGGGTCGGTCGGCGCGGACGCCGGCCTCGGGGAACATCGGTACAGCGGTTGACGCTGAGAACGATCACGGTCCGGGGGCAGCGGTCCAGGGCGTCGTCGTCGACGATCATTGCGCGGGTCATGCGGGAGGGCCGTTCTCTTCCGTGCCGGCCGGGTGGGGGATGCGGGCGGCCAGGCGCCAGGAGCCCGCGCCGGCCGGTCCCGCGTTCAGATGGCCGCCGAGGGCGCTGACGCGTTCGCGCAGGCCGACGAGCCCGTAGCCGGAGCTGACGGCGGCCGTCGGCCCGGGGGAACCGGCGGGGTTGGCGACCTCCACCAGGGTGGTCGGCGGCCGGTAGTCGATCGTCATGGTCACCGGGGCGCCGTCGGCGTGCTTGCGGGCGTTGGTCAGGGCTTCCTGCGCGATGCGGTACACGGCCAGGCGGTGGGTGGTGGGCGCGTCCTCCGGCCGGCCGTGGATCGTCAGGGCAGTGGGCTGGGAGGCGGCGCGGGCGTCGTCCACCAGCTGCTGGACGTCTCCGGGAACCGGCGCGGGCACCACGCCGGCACCGTTCGGTGCGGCGCCGGGAGTACGCAGCACACCGAGCACGTCCCGCAGGTCGGCGAGCGCTTCCGTGGAGGCGCCCCGCAGTAGGGCCAGTCGTTCGGCGACCGGTCCGGGCAGGGTGTCGCCGCGAGTGGCCAGCACGCCCGTGTGCAGGGCGATCAAGCTGAGCCGGTGGGCGAGGACGTCGTGCATCTCCGCCGCGATCCGGGAGCGCTCCGTGACCCGCGCGGCCTCCTCGCGCAGCTGCGCCTCGACGCGCAGGTGCTCCACATCGGCGGCCAGCGCCCGCACCAGACGCCGGCGGCTGCCGATCCACATGCCGACGACATACGCGAAGGCCCATATGAACAGCGCGGTGACGTACGCCTGCCCGTCCCACAGCCGGGTCGGTGGATAGCCAACGATGTTGGCGCCCAGCGCGGCGGCGCAGAGGACCGCCGCCCGCGTCCGGCGGGCCGCCGCCAGGTCGTACAGGACAACAGTCAGCAGGAACGTGCCGACCCACCCCCACCACGCGGTGACGGCGGCGACCACGACGGGCGCGACGGGCCACCGCAGCCGCGGCACCAGCAGCACCACCGCGCACGCCACGGCCGAGGCACTGATGGCAACCACATACCGGCCGTCGCTGACCCGCTGCGCGGCGCTCACCGCCGCGACGGTGGCGAAGAACGTCACGACCGCGCCGCGCCCGACGGCCACCACCCACGCCTGAATCTTGCTGCTGTTCACCGTCACGATCCTAGGCAGACAGCCGCCTGCCGCCCCTCGACGACCGGCGACGCCCACCCCCTACTTTCGTCGGGGAAAGCCGTCGAAGAACGGCGGATACGCCACCGGGCGGCGATTCCTGGCGTCATATGCATGGATGACTGGACCACCTCCCACCGACGTGTCCTGGCGCAGCGCGAAGCCGACGGCTGGAAGTTTCTGATCGAAGCAGATCGCCGTGGCGGCCGGCGCCGTCGTGGCCGGTGACTTCCGCACCCTTGCCCCCCACTGTGCGGGCGCTGCCCATCTGCCCTACCACCACATCGCGCCGTACAGCGTCACGGCGGCCTGCGTCTGGGCGACCGCGGAGGCATCCGCCGGATACGCAGCCGCCTCCTCCCTCCAGCACGTGCTCACCCTGGCGGGCCCCGCCGCGGCCGTACTCGTCCACCCCGTGCGTGGTTGCGGTGCTTGAGCGGAGTCACCGGACGCGTAGCGCGCGTGTGCTGGGCTTTTCCCCCACCCCGCCCCTTCCCGAAAAAAACTTCGGCGGGGATGTCGAGAACACGGGATCGGCTCCGTCCCCGGGGTGAACGCGACCACAATGGGTCGCATCAGCACCGAGGAGACACACCATGGCCAAGTACCTGCTGCTCAAGCACTACCGTGGCGCTCCGGCCCCGGCCAACGACGTGCCCATGGACCAGTGGAAGCCGGAGGAGATCTCCGCGCACGTGACGTACATGCAGGACTTCGCGGCCCGGCTGGAAGGGACCGGCGAGTTCGTCGACGGTCAGGCGCTCGCGCCCGAGGGGACGTGGGTCCGGTACGACGGTGAGGGGCGCCCGCCGGTCACCGACGGCCCGTTCGCCGAGACCAAGGACCTCATCGCGGGCTGGATGGTGATCGACGTCGACAGCTACGAGCGCGCCGTCGAGCTGGCCGGGGAGCTGTCGGCCGCCCCCGGGGCGGGCGGGGAGCCGATCCACGAATGGCTCGAACTGCGCCCGTTCCTGACCGCGCCGCCCACCATCACGGAGTGACCTCCTCGATGGACGAGGCCCTGCTGAGGAGCCTCACGCCGAGCGTGCTCGGAATCCTCGTCCGCCGCGGAGCCGACTTCGCGGCGGCCGAGGACGCCGTCCAGGACGCACTGGTCGAGGCGGTCCGCGTCTGGCCCACCGAGCCCCCGCGCGACCCGAAGGGCTGGCTGGTCACCGTGGCCTGGCGCCGGTTCCTCGACGCGACCCGGGCGGACGCCGCCCGCCGCCGGCGCGAGGACCTGCTCGACGAGGAACCGGCCCCCGGCCCCGCCCCCACCGCCGACGACACCCTCCAGCTCTACTTCCTGTGCGCCCATCCGTCGCTGACGCCGTCGTCGGCGGTCGCGCTCACCCTGCGCGCCGTCGGCGGGCTCACCACCCGCCAGATCGCCCAGGCCTACCTGGTGCCCGAGGCGACCATGGCGCAGCGCATCAGCCGCGCCAAGCGCACCGTCTCCGGCAATGGGGTCTCCCCTGCTCGAGCGAAGCCGAGAGCTCGGGGAAGGTTCGACCAGCCCGGCGACGTCGCCACCGTGCTGCGCGTCCTCTACCTGGTCTTCAACGAGGGCTACTCCGGGGACGTCGACCTCGCCGCCGAGGCCATCCGCCTCACCCGGCAGCTCGCGGCCGCGTACGACCACCCCGAGGTGGCGGGGCTGCTCGCCCTCATGCTGCTCCACCACGCCCGCCGCGCCTCCCGGACCGCGCCCGACGGCGGCCTGATCCCCCTGGCCGAGCAGGACCGCGCCCGCTGGGACACCGAGTCGATCGCCGAGGGCGTCGCCGTCCTCCAGCGGGCCCTCGCCCGCGACCGGCTGGGCGAGTTCCAGGCCCAGGCCGCCATCGCGGCGCTCCACGCCGACGCGCCGACCGCCGAGGAGACCGACTGGGTGCAGATCGTCGAGTGGTACGACGAGCTGGCGCGCCTGACCGACAGCCCGGTCGTCCGGCTCAACCGCGCGGTGGCCGTGGGCGAGGCCGACGGCCCGCGCGCCGGACTGGCGGCGCTGGCCCCCCTGGACGCCTCCCTGCCCCGCCACACCGCCGCGTCCGCGTACCTCCACGAACGCGACGGCGACCTGCCGACGGCGGCCCGCCTCTACGCCGAGGCCGCCCGGAAGGCCCCCAACGCCGCCGAACGCGACTACCTCACTCTCCAGGCCGCCCGCCTCAACACCCGCCGGACCGCATAGGCGGGAGCCGCACCTTCCAGCCCCCACCCGGCCTTTGCGGAGCGGGGGTGGGGGAAGACGGCCTCGTCAGGTCCAGGGGAGGGACGAGCGCCGGCGCCAGTACGCTTCCGGGCGCTCCGCCACGTCCTCCAGCGGTTCCGGGAGACGGAGCGCCGCCGCGGTCAGGTTCGAGCGCAGTTGGGCCTCCGTCGCCGCGCCCGACAGGGCCACCGTCACCCACGGGCGCCGCAGGACCGCGGCCAGCGCGAGGGCGTCCGGCGTCGCGCCCAACGCCTCGGCGGCACGGCGGAGCGCGGGCGGGACCCGGTCGGGGGCGGCCAGGCGGCCGTTGGCCAGGGCCTCCTTGACGATCACGGTCCGGCCCGCCGCGTGGGCCTCCTCCAGCGCGGGCCCGGCCGACGGCTCCAGCACGTTGTACGTGCTCTGGACCGTACGGAACAGGGGAACCCCGTCGGCCTCGACCTCCAGCGCGGCGCGGATCGCGTCGCCCTGCGCGGGGCCGCTGGTGGAGATGCCGACCGTGACGCCCTCCGCCGCGAGCCGGGCCAGCCGGGTGTGGAGGGCGGGGTCGGTGAGGGCGGGGCTGTCGGGGGTCACGGAGTGGATCTGGTAGAGGTCCAGGTGGTCGCCCAGCAGCGCACGGCTCTCCTCGCGCTGACGCTCGTACGTGGCGACGGAGTGGTCCTTGACCTCATGGGTCTCGGCGTCCGTGCGCCAGTCGGCCACGTACGTGTAGCCCCACTTGCTGCCGACCACCACCTCCCGCGCCGCGTCCGGCCGGGCACGCAGCCAGTCGGCGAGGAATTCCTCGGCCCGCCCGTAGGAGCGGGCCGCGTCCAGGTAGCGCACGCCTGCCGCGTACGCGGCGTCCAGCAGCTCGTGCGAACGGCGCCGCATCGCCTCGACGGTGCGCTCGGCGGGGAGGTCCCGGTCCCGGCCGAGGTTGATGTAGCCGGGGCGGCCGACCGCCGCCAGGCCGAGCCCGATGCGGGACACCGGCGTGGCGGCGGCCTCGGCAAGACGAGGAAGGCCGGAGGACATCAGCGCTTCGCGTCCGCCCACGCGCGCTGCGCGGCGAGATCGTCCTTGACCTCGGCCAGCTGCGCGGCCACGGCCGACGGGGCCGTACCGCCGCGCCCGCTGCGCGAGGCCAGCGCGCCCGGCACGTTCAGCACGCCGCGCACCTCGGGCGTCAGATGCGGGGAGATCTTCGCGAACTGCTCGTCGGTCAGCTGGTCCAGCTCGATCCCGGTCCGCTCGCACTCCTTGACGCACGCGCCCGCGACCTCGTGCGCCACCCGGAACGGCACGCCCTGCCGGACCAGCCACTCGGCGATGTCGGTGGCCAGCGAGAACCCGGCGGGGGCCAGCTCCTCCATCCGCTCCCGGTGGACGGTCAGCGTCGCCATCATGCCGGTGAAGGCGGGCAGCAGGACCTCCAGCTGGTCGCAGGAGTCGAAGACCGGCTCCTTGTCCTCCTGCAGGTCGCGGTTGTACGCGAGCGGCAGGGCCTTCAGCGTGGCCATCAGCCCGGTGAGGTTGCCGATGAGACGGCCGGACTTGCCGCGCGCCAGCTCGGCGATGTCCGGGTTCTTCTTCTGCGGCATGATCGACGAGCCGGTGGAGAAGGCGTCGTGGAGGGTCACGAAGGAGAACTCCTTCGTGTTCCAGATGATGATCTCCTCCGCGATCCGCGACAGATCGACGCCGATCATCGCGGTGATGAAGGCGAACTCGGCGACGAAGTCACGGGACGCCGTGCCGTCGAGCGAGTTGGCGACCGAGCCGCGCTCGAAGCCCAGGTCGGCGGCGACGGCCTGCGGGTCGAGGCCGAGCGAGGACCCGGCCAGCGCGCCCGATCCGTACGGCGAGACGGCCGTCCGCTCGTCCCACTGCCGCAGCCGCTCCGCGTTCCGCGACAGCGCCTGGACGTGGGCGAGGACGTGGTGGGCGAAGAGCACCGGCTGGGCGTGCTGGAGGTGGGTGCGGCCGGGCATCGCGACGTCCGGGTGCGCCTCGGCGAGCCCGACCAGGGCCTCCTGGAGGTCGGCGATCAGGCCGCCGATGATCCGGGCGTGGTCGCGCAGGTACATCCGGAAGAGGGTGGCGATCTGGTCGTTCCGGGACCGCCCGGCGCGCAGCTTGCCGCCGAGGTCGGGCCCCAGCCGCTCCAGCAGCCCGCGCTCCAGCGCGGAGTGCACGTCCTCGTCGGCGATGGTGCCGGTGAAGTCGCCGGAGGCGACGTCGGCCTCCAGCCGGTCGAGCCCGGCCAGCATCCGCTCCAGCTCGTCGGCGGTCAGCAGATCGGCGGCGTGGAGCACCCGGGCGTGGGCACGGGAGCCGGCGATGTCGTACGGCGCCAGGCGCCAGTCGAAGTGCACCGACGCGCTGAGCTTCTCCAGTGCCTCGGCCGGCCCGTCGGCGAAGCGGCCGCCCCAGAGCCGGACGTCGCCGCTGTTGCCGTTGCTCACGCTGTTGCTCCTCAAGGCTGTGGTGGTGGGTGGTGTGACACCGCCTTCCCGCCGCGCGGGCGGGAAGGCGGTGTCGTTACGTCGCTTACGCAGGCTACTGCGGCCTACTGCTCCAGGTCGCGCTTCGCGGCGATCTTGCTGGACATGCCGAACAGCTCGATGAAGCCCTTGGACAGCGACTGGTCGAAGGTGTCGCCCGTGTCGTAGGTCGCCAGGTTGAAGTCGTACAGCGACTGCTCCGACTTCCGGCCGGTGACGACGGCCCGGCCGCCGTGCAGGGTCATCCGGATCTCGCCGGTGACGTGCTGGTTCGCCTCGGTGATGAAGCCGTCCAGGGCCCGCTTGAGCGGCGAGAACCACAGACCGTCGTAGACCAGCTCGCTCCACCGCTGCTCGACCTGCCGCTTGTAGCGGGCCAGCTCGCGCTCGACGGTGACGTTCTCCAGCTCCTGGTGGGCGGTGATCAGCGCGATGGCGCCGGGGGCCTCGTAGATCTCCCGGGACTTGATGCCGACCAGCCGGTCCTCGACCATGTCGATCCGCCCGATGCCCTGCGCCCCGGCCCGCTCGTTGAGCTGCTGGATGGCCTGCAGGACGGTCACGGGCTGGCCGTCGATGGCCACCGGGACGCCGTCCTTGAAGGAGATGATGACCTCATCGGCGTCCCGCGGGGTGGCCGGGTTCGAGGTGTACTCGTAGACGTCCTCGATCGGCGCGTTCCAGATGTCCTCCAGGAAGCCGGTCTCGACGGCCCGCCCGAAGACGTTCTGGTCGATCGAGTACGGGGACTTCTTGGTGGTCGCGATCGGCAGGCTCTTCGCCTCGCAGAAGGCGATGGCCTTGTCCCGCGTCATCGCGTAGTCCCGGACCGGTGCGATGCACTTGAGGTCGGGCGCGAGGGAGGAGATACCCGCCTCGAACCGCACCTGGTCGTTGCCCTTGCCGGTGCAGCCGTGGGCGACGGTGGTGGCGCCGTGCTTGCGGGCGGCGGCCACGAGGTGCTTGACGATGGTGGGCCGGGAAAGCGCCGAGACCAGCGGGTAGCGGTCCATGTACAGCGCGTTCGCCTTGATCGCCGGGAGGCAGTACTCGTCGGCGAACTCGTCCTTGGCGTCCGCGACCTCCGCCTCGACCGCCCCACAGGCGAGCGCGCGCTTGCGGATGACGTCCAGGTCCTCGCCGCCCTGGCCGACGTCCACGGCAACGGCGATGACCTCGGCGCCCGTCTCCTCGGCGATCCAGCCGATGGCGACGGAGGTGTCCAGGCCGCCCGAATAGGCGAGTACGACGCGCTCGGTCACGGGTTTCTCCTTACGGTTCATGCACTGACTGGCATAAGTATGCACTGGCCCGTATGTTTCGTCAACGCGGCGGGTGAGGCCTCCCGACCTGCTTGCTTCAGTTACCTCGGCTCGGGCTACAGCCCCGGCGCCGCACTCCTCGCCGCCAACGTCTGGCATTGCAGCGAACTGGAACGGCAGTTCACGGCCGAAGGGAGTTGTTGATGACCTCGCCCCCGCTCGCCGTCCTCCACACGGAGGCGGCACCGCTGCTGGATCTGCTCACGGTGCCCCAGGTGATGGCTCGTCTCCAGCTCGGCCGCTCCGCCGTCTACGACCTGCTCCGCTCCGGGCAGCTCGCCTCGATCACCCTCGGCCGCGCCCGCCGCATCCCCACCCACGCCCTCACCGACTTCATCCGCACCCGCCTGGAACAGGAAGCCGCCTGATGACCGCACCCCGCGACACCCCCGCCTCCCGCCGCGTCCGCGCCAACGGCGACGGAACCGTCTACCAGCGCAAGGACAGCCGCTGGGAAGCCGCCGGATACGTCCTCGCCCCGGGCAACACCCGCAAGCGCATTCGCGTCTACGGCACCACCCGCAAGGAAGCCCTGGCCAAGCTCACCGAGAAGATCGCCGCCAGCAACCGTGGTGTCCCCGCTCCGTCCGCGCAGGGCAGCCTGGCGGCATACCTGACGTACTGGCTGGAGAACGTCGCCGTCCATCAGCTCCGCGAGAACACCCCCACCCGCTACACCGCCGTCGCCAGGATCTATCTCATCCCTGGTCTCGGGCGGAAGAAGCTCGCCAAGCTCACCGCCAAGGGGTGCGCACCTGGCTCAACCAGCTGCGCACCACCTGCCAGTGCTGCACGCGCGGCCTCGACGCGGCCCGCGATGAGCCCCGCTGCTGCGCCGCCAGCAAGTGCTGCTCCAAGCGGCTCTCGCCGCTCACCCTGGCCTACGTGCACTCCGTGCTCAAGTCCGCCTTGGAGCACGCGGTGCGCGAGGAGGAGATCCCGCGCAACATCGCCCGCAACGTCCGCACCGGCGCACCACGACCGCGCCGCTTCGAACCACTCACCGCCGAAGAGGCCCGCGCGTTCCCCGCCGCGACCAGCAACCATCCGCTGAGCGCACTGTTCGAACTCGCCCTGCGTACCGGGCTCCGCAAGGGCGAACTCCTCGGCCTGCGCTGGGAAGACCTCGACCTCGCCGGCGGAACCGCCAGCATCCGCCGCACCCTCCAGCGCACCAACAGCAGCGGCCTGACTGCCCTACCGACGAAGACGCGAAGCTCGGAGCGGCGGATCGCACTGCCCACACCGTGCCTGCGCTCTCTCGAACAGCACCGCAGCCGACAACTCCAGGAACGTGAAGCGGCAGGCGAAAGCTGGCAGAACAGCGGCTACGTCTTCACCCGGCCCAACGGTGCCCCGATCGAAGGAACTACGCTCACCCGGCACTTCACCGCCCTGCTCCGTCGTGCCAGGCTCCGCCGCATCCGGTTCCACGATCTCCGGCACTCGACCGCGACCCTCCTCCTGGAACAGGGAGTCGACCTCGTCGTCATCAAGGAACTCCTCGGCCACGCCCACATCGGCGTCACCGCCACCGTCTACGCCCACGTCCGACTCCGCCTCCAGCGGGATGCCATCGATCTCCTCGGCCGCTCCCTCCATAGCCCCGCCGAAGCCGTCAACCGGCCCGATGAAGGCGACGAATCGCCCCTCCGTACCGCACCCGTCCGCTGACGTTGCCGTCAACTACTGCCGTCAAGAGCCACAGAGGCCCCGCCGGATTCAAAAATCTCCGACGGGGCCTCTGGCTTGTTCAAACTGACAGCTCCTGCTGCGCCTCGGCGTATGAATTAGCCGGGACAAGCTCGGACATCTTCCTGAAGAAGATCATCCCAGCCGCTTTGACAGCCTCCAGGAAATCCACGGATGAGGCATTTGCTGTCTTCGTTTCTTCGCCAATTTTGGCGGTCACCAAGACGCGAGACCCTGCGACCCGAAAAGAGAGCTTGATCGGCTGATCCGGGAAATACGTCTCCGCATAACCTGACGACTGCATTTTCGTCACCATCTCGGCGATATAACACCAGAGCTGGTCAACGTAGTCCCACTCTTCAGTGCCGATGATTTCCAATCCATCAACGGACAGCCGAATGGCACCTTCAATGTAGTCAAGGTCGGGCGGCGGGGTACGGCAGGCTTCCACCTGCACGAACCCACCGTCCGCACCCTTCAGGAACGTCTCAATCTCAACCACGTCTCAGGTCCTTCGATGATGGTTATTCCGGATAGAACTGGCCCACTCGACCTCTATTCATGCCGAGTACGTAATCGACGCCGTTGACGTTCCCACGAATCTGATACATGCCTTGGCTGCCTCGCTGAACCAGCGTATCGCGGTTCTGTCGCATGACTTGACCGATAGCACCTTGGACGTCATCAACACTCATGCTCGAATCAAAGAAGGATTGCGTTTTCTTCACCGAGCCATCCCAATACTTCGGGTGATGACGAGTGAGGATGTGCTCCATTCCCTTCTTATCCAGCAAGAGGGACTGATTCCCGAACTGGAACCGCTGGCTACTCCAGTCCCGGAGAGCGGGAAGGCATCCGCCACTGTTATGAACCAGTACCGGTGTCTGACCAGCGAGTACATAGTACGTATGGGTTCTGCTGACCGTCAGGTCATAAGTGCGCTGCAGCTTGGTGAAGTGGCGCACGGCAGTGACCGTGACGGCCGTGCCCTTGTCCGTGCGGAGCTTCATGCCGGTGATGACGTCGCCGGCGTCCGCCCAGCGGGCCTCGCTGGTCACCCAGAACGGGTGGGTGTCGGTGGCGATGATGGACGCCGAGCCGTCACCGGTCTTCACCGTGAGGTCGGTGAAGTCCTTGTCGTCCTTGGTGACGATCGTCGCGACGACCGGGCGGGCCTCGGTCTTTCCGGTTGCGGGATCGGTTGCGAGTACCTTGTCGCCGACCTTGACGTCTTCGATGTCGCGGTGATCGCCGTCCGCCAGTTCTACCTGAGTTTCCTCGGTGAAACTGTGGCACTTCTCGACCTTCTTGGCTGCGTCGGCCGCGTCGGCCGCGTCGTCAGCCTTCTTCTCCGCCTTTCTGGCCTTTTTCCAGATCTTGTAACCGCCCTTGAAAAGCTTCCCTGGACCCGGCAGCGGTAGATCCAAGGCCGACATGGCACACCCGGAGAGTTTGAAGTCTCCGCACTTCGTCCACTGCGATGTGTCGGGCCCAAAGATCTCCACGGCCAGTTTGAGGACGCTGAAGAAACCCGTGCCCGCTTTCTCGTCGTACGGGCCCGGCACCGGCGCGGGGCCGGGGCTCGGCGCGGGTGTCGGGTACGACGAGGAGGTGGAGGCCGTGCCCCAGCCACCGCCACCGCCCCAGCCGCCATGGCGACCGCCGCCTCCTCCACCACCGCCACCACCGCCGCCACCGCCGCCGCACGGCTTGAGCGGCGGCACTCCGCAGGAAGGCCCGCCGCCGCCACCACTACCGCAGGTGTCGAAGATTCCGCCGCTGCAGAACATCAGGCCGGTCGGGTCACTGAAGGTGACAGGGTTGTTGGCCGAGTAGGCGTACCCGTTGAGGGACCCGGGCTCATCGGGCACGAGGAGGGGGTCGACGCTGATGAACTGTCCGATGGCGGGGTCGTATTCGCGGGCGCCGAGGTGAGTGAGGCCCGTGACGGTGTCCGCCGGCTTGCCGAGGAACGCCTTGTCGTCCGGCCACATGGTGGGCTTGGTTCCGCGTGGCGCGCCGAAGGGGGTGGTGTAGCGCTTGGTGACCGCGCGGGAGCCCGCGTCGACAGCCAGGGTGCCGGTGCCGTGGTTGTCGGCGGCCAGGAAGGTCAGCTTGGTGGTCGACTGGCCCTTGGTCCCGGTGCGCTCCGCGATGGTCTGACCGGCGCCGGTGTAGTAGCGAGTGCCGGTCAGGGTCTTTACCGATCCCTGGACCGTGAGACGGACCTCGGTGGCACCCAGATAGAGGACCGTGTCTCCGTCCGCTGTCGTGGCCCGGCGGATGAGGAGTTCGCCGTCGGCGTCGTAGAGGTAGCCGGTCCCCTTCGCCGCCTTTCCGTCCTTCGCCGGTTCCGAGGAGGCCGCGAGTCTGCCTTCGGTGTTCCAGGCCAGCGTCTGTTCGGCCTGGGCGCCCGGTCGCGTGGTGGTGTTGCCCACCGGGTCGTAGTTGTACGTGGCGGTGACGGATGATGTGCTGCCCGGCTTGGTCGTGCGGGTCTCGGCCAAGGGGTGTGGCTGGCCCTTGTCCGTGCCGTATGTGTAGCGAGTCGTCGTGTCGCCCGCCACCGCGTGCTGTGTTTCGGAATCGCGCTGGTCCGAGGCGTTGTAGGAGTAGGACGTCCAGTACGGGGCGGCGCCGTCGAGGTTCGTGGTGGTGCGGCCGGAGGCCGTGCAGTCCGCCGTCCTCGGCGTCCATGCCTCGGTGAGGCGGCGATGGCCGTCGTAGCCGAAGCATTGGTAGTCGGCCTTGCCGGTGCCGCCCAGGTTCGTGCTGTCGAAGATCGACGTCACGTTCCCGGCGTCGTCCTGTGTGTACCTCAGGTCCTGCAGCAGGTACCCATAGGTCTCGTCGCGGGTGAAGCCGCGAGTCAGGCGCCGGGTGCCGTCCTCGTACTCATAGCTCGTGTAGAGCTTTTTGCTGTCCGAGGCGGGAGACGTACCCAACTCCAACTGACGCAGGTCGCCAACGGGAGCGTAGACCGCGCTCAGGAGGTAGTTGGCCGCACCCGAGGCGGTGAGCTGCTGGCCGGTCGCGTTGTACGTGTACGAGACCGACTCACCCGGCAGCCCGCCCACGGCCGGTTCCCCGGTCTTCTTGACCGTGCCGTCGAAACCGTAGTCGGTGGAGAAGGTCAGCGTGGCGGGGACGCCTGCCTGCACCAGCGCCTCGTTGCCCGGCAGGAGGAGCTGGGACTCGGTCGGCTCGTACAGGCTGTTGTAGCGCGTGACCTTACGGGTGTACGCCTTGCCGTCGGAGCCGCCTTCATAGCGTGTGGACGAGTCCTGCTGCCCCTTGGCAAGGGTGTCGAAGGACCATGACGCCAGCTTGGTGGCGGCCGTCTTGGACGACTGCCACATGCCGGTCTTGCGGCCCAGCTCGTCGTACTCGTACAGCAGGGTGTTCTTGTTCGCGTCCTCCGTGGAGCTGATGTGGTCGAGCTCGTCGTACCGCGTCGACGTCTTGCCCTTGTCGGGATCGTCAGCGATGCTCAGACGCCCGAAGAGGTCATAGGTGTACGTCCACGTGGCGTTGTCCGCACCGACGATGCTCTTCTGATCACCGTCCGGTGTGTAAGTGAACTTTGTGGCCGTGTACTTCGTGCCGGTCGGGCTGGTACCCGGGTACTCTCGGCGCTCGGTGACCCGCCCCAGGACATCGGTGACTTCGGCGGTGGCCGATCCGCCCGCGGGGGCCGTGGTGGCGGTGGTGTCGCCGGTGTAGGTGGTCGTCGTGGTCCATCGGTCGGCGCCGCGGACCTTGGTGACGGCCTGGACCGGGCGACCCGCGCCGTCGTACTTCGTGTCCGTCTGAATGGGCGCCTGACCGCCGTCGGTCTGTACCGCCTCGCCGGACGGTCCGTTCTTCTCGTCCCAGATGTCGTCCTGGGAGGAGACGGCCAGACCGCGGTCGTCGTACAAGGTCTGCGAGATGACGCGGCCGCCGACCGGTGAGGGCTTCTGCACCTGGCGGGGGCGCAGCAGGCTGTCGAAGATCTCGTAGGTGGTGTTGTACCCGGAGCCGTCGCCCTTGAGTGTGCCCGTGGAGATCCAGGGAAGCGAGGAGTTTCCTACCTTGTAGGCGTATACGTAGTTGGGCTTGTCATCGAGGGCGCTGGAGCGGTTGGGGAGCCACACCTTGGTCGCCCGGCCGATGCCGTCGTACTCGGTCTGGGTGATCTTCTTGTTGGGGTCGGTGACCTTGAGCGGTGAGCCCCGCGCCGGATCAACCGTGGTGGTGGTCGTGAAGCCCTTGGCGTCGGCGGTCATGCTGGAGGTGAGCGGACCGGTCGTTTCAGGGGCGTAGGTCGTAGTGGCGGTGGTGCGGTCGAGCGCGTCCTTGACCGTCTTCGGTCGGCCCAGCGTGTCGTAGGTGGTGGTTTCGACCTTCTGCCAGCTGGGGTCGCCTGCGTCGGTGTAGCCCTTGGCGCGGCCGGTCCAGCGGATGTCGCCCTTGGTGGGGGTCTGGCTCTCCGACCAGGTGGTGGTGTCGTATGCGGTGGCGACGTCGGAGACGACATCGCCCTGGCGCGAGCTGTCGGTGGGGAGATCGAGGTCGGCGGCGGTGACGGAGCATTTCCGCGCAACGGTCCGAGTGCGGGAGATCAGGGAGCTGATGCCCGCCTTGTCGTTGCGCGCGTACCACTTGCGCGTGCATGTCTCGTCGCCGCTGACGGCGGTGTCGCCGCTGTCCTCGGCGGTTTCGGGCATGCCGAAGTCGTCGTAGGTCGTGGTCTGGGTGCGGACCCGGTCCACCGGGGTGATGCCGCTGGTGATCCTGGCGCGGTCGTGGGTGGCCTTGGTTCGGACGTAGTACGCCTCGGTGTCCGCGTAGGACTTGTGCTGCGTGGCGGTGCGCTTCGACCAGGGGTCGTTGATGGTCCCGGACACCTCGGCGTCGCCGTTGTACGTCACCGACTCACGGGTGAAGCCGGCGTACACGTCGGAGTCGGTGATCTCGGCGGCCTTGACTCCGGTCACGGTGGCCGTTTTCCGCTTGTCCGGGTCGACGCTCTTGCCGTCGGACTTGAGCACGCGGTCGCCGTCCATGCCGCGCAGATAGACCGTGACCGTCCTGGACTGCGTGTGGTCACCGGCACCGGTGCGATGCACGACCTTGCCGAAGCCTCGCCACTCCGACCAGGTGCGCTGCTTCGCCGGGGTGATCGGATCCTCGTTGTAGTGCCAGGCCGCGCCTCCCTCGTACGAGTACGAGTGCGCGACGGCCTCGGAGCCGCCCTTGGGGTCGGTGGTGCGCACACCGGTCACCGGGTACTTCTGGAACCAGTCGAGCTGGGGGTCGGCTCCGCCATTGGGCGACCAGTAGACGGGGAAGCAGCGCTTGGTGTTCTCGTCCGCCTTCGGCATGGTCCGGCCCGCGACACAGTCGGCTTCGGCGTAGTCGACGATGGTCTGGGCGCCCGCCTCGGAGGTGATGGTCTTCACCCGTGGCTTGTCCAGCGACAGGATGTCGTCCGTCGCGCCGTCCACCCGGTTCGTGAGCCAGGTGTGGGTGAATTTCACCGGGTCCAGCGAGATGTCGCTGCCGCGCTTTCCGGTGCGCTTGATCTCGTCCAGCCACAGGGACTGGTCGGACGAGTCACCGGTGTCACCCGGATCGAGATAGGTCTGCTTGAGCGCCCAGGAGTCGACGGGTTCGTAGCCGGGTGTGGACGCGGCCGCGTTCCAGAAGTGGGTGGTGATGCCCGTCAGGCGCTTGCGCGTGAAGAAAGAGGGGCCGACGTTGCCGGTGCACTTGTCGCCGTCCTTGCACACCGCGTCGAAGGGCACGTCCGGCCAGTTGTCGCGGTGATCCTCGTTCAGCGTGTCGCAGCCGCTACCGGAGGCCATGCACCGTTCGGCGACCGTGAAGGTGACCTTGTTCGACGCCGCGGGGGTCGCGGAGAAGACGGCGTCAGCGCGCTGCCCGTACCGGATCTCCTTGAGATAGCCGCCTCGGATGTAGTCGGTGCCGGGGTCGTCCTTGCCGTTCTTGGCGTAGTTGTTGTGCTCAGCGTTGTACCAGTACGTCATGGCGTTGTTGTGGGTGTCCTCGACGTAGTCGAGGTTCCAGCGCCATGCCTGCTTCTTGTCCCGCTCGCCGAAGGACGAGCCCGAGGAGTAGCCGGGCTCTCCTTCGTCGTCGCCGAAGACGGGCGCGGTCCACACCGACTCCGTGCGGTCGTCCGCGCCCGCGCCGTCCAGCTTGTTCTGCCCGAAGACGTACTTGGTGCCCTCGCCCGTGGTGACGGTCCAGTATTCGCCGTTGTCATCGCCGTTGTCGGCCCCGGTGGAGTGCTGGACCGTCGAGGCGTCGTCGTTCTTCAGCCGCCACGTACCAGTGGTGTCGTCCTTCACCAGCTCCGTCGCCTTGCCGTTCAGCACGAGGGAGGCGTTCTCGTACTTCCAGCACAGGTCGAACTTGTCGTCCTGCCCGTCGTCGTCGCAGCTGCCGTACTTGCGCTCGATGTACGACGAGGTGAGATCGAATCCCTCGCCGATTAACGAGCCCTGGTTGTTGGTGTTCGCCGTTCGGCCGTCGACACTGCCGGAGTCGTACGCGAGGGACAGGTCGGGCGCGGGTCCGGCTGCCGCCGGAGGCAAGGTGAACGGGTATGTCCAGGTGAAGGAACCCGAGGAGCCTCCCGCTTCCCATGTGGACGACGCGGAGAGCGGCGTGGCCTTGTAGTCTCCGCCACCGGACTTGGCGGCGGCCGCCACCGCGAGGACCTTCACCTCACCGCCCGGCTCCGCGGCGAAGGTCAGCGGTGTGGTGAGCTGCTCCTGGTGCCGCTTGTTCACGGCCCGGAGCGGGGTCTGCGTACGGCAGCCGGCCTTCTGCGGTGTCGTCAGCACGCATGCCGGCATCTGTACGAGGTTCAGACGCCCCGCCCAGTCGCCGCCATACGCGGAGGCGAAGTCCGCGTAGCCGATGTCGAGCCGGGCCTTCCCGCCCTCGGGTGAGCCGACGGTCTTGAGCAGTACGCCCCTGACCCCGGCGTCGCGCGCTCGGTCCTGGTCCATGACCTGGACGCTCAGGCCGGGGGCCGCGGGGGTCTTCCCACCCACCGCACCGAGGGCGACGGGCAGTCCTCCCGGTCTGGCCGTGGCCGAGCCATGGGCGGGTGCCGTGAGGCGAGCGGCGCCCGCCTTCGGCCAGGCCACCTTCCTGGCCTGATCACGACGGGCCTCTTCGGCAGCCGAACGGTCCGCCGCCTCGCCCTTCTTGACCAGGGCGGCGGCCTTGCGGTCCGCCTTCGGTGACAGCGGTACGACCTTGTCGGCTCGCGGTGCCTCCAGCTTGGGCCTGCCGAGTGCTTCGGCTTCCGACTCGAAGGTGATCGGTGACAGCAGTCCCGGCAGCAACGACAGACCGGCCGCCACTGCGACGCGCCCCCACCAGCGGCTGCGCCGGGCCGGACCTCTGCCTGATCCGCTGCCTAAGACACCACGGGCTGACACGATCCGTTTCACACCCCATCTACGCCGTGTGCGGTCCGCACCGCGTTCGTTGTCCCACGTCATCGGCCGTTCCGTACGGCGGCCGGGCATCATGCGTTCTCCAGTGGTCCGGCGTCCAGGACCTGGGAGCGAATTTGTTCGGCGCTCATGGCACCCACCCAGACCCGGAGTTCTTCCACGGCCCCGGGCAGATAGTGGGCAGTGCTGCCGCCCTCGGCTCCACGGCCCAGGGCAAGCTCGCCGGTGCCCTGCTGTTCCGCCGTGAACCCGGACCGGTCCACGGCCGCCTGATCGGAATCGCCGACGTACAGACGAACCTTTCCGTACCGGGTCTCGGTCTTCTCAGGGTCGTCCGGGTCGATCCACTCCCACGCCTCCTGCGCGTCGAAGACGCCGGTCACCTGCACCCAGGTGTCCAGCTCGGCGGTTTCCTCACCGGGGACGGAGGCACTCTGGGTGACCTTCCCGGTGCCGTCGACGCCGGTGCGGGTGAAGCGCCAGCGATAGGCGCCCTCGGCGGACTTGGTCACCCACAGCGCCCAGGACGACTCGGCTCCGGTCCGCTGCCCGGCCACCTGCGCTTCGTAGCCGACGGGCTTGCCCGCGAGCTTGGCGCTGTCGAGGCGCACGCGAGCCGAGGCCGTGAAGGAACCGTTCTCGTCGAGCACCGGCCCCGTCGTGGCGGCGTAGCCGGAGGCTCCGTCGAGCAGGAGCGCGTTGTCGTCCTCGTCGAGGGTGGCCCCGGAGGAGGACAGCTTCATCGCGGCGGGCGGGTATGGAGTACCTTCAGCGATCTCGGCCCCCTTCGCGGCCGAGGCGTCCCACCTGGCGACCAGTTCGGCGGGAGGCGTCTCGCCGCCCAGGAAGCGTGCCTCGGTGCGTATCTCGTCGGGTGTCAGCGCGCGCTGCCAGACCGCCGTTTCATCGATACGGCCGCGAAAGTACTCACCGTACGTACCGCCCACCTTGGAACGGCCGAACTGCAACCCACGGTTCGCGGTCCACGGCTCATAGCCGGAGGCCGCCTTCGACAGCACCACCGGGGCGCCCTGTGGCCGCCCGTCGACGAACAACTGGATGGTGTCGTTCGACTTGTCCGTATCGCCCTGGGTGTCGAACACACCGGCCAGATGTGTCCAGACCTTCAGCGGAGGGTTCTGTGCATTGGCGAGGGAGCGGATGTACGTGGGATCGGCCTTGTCCTTGTCCGTACGGTTGAAGATCCACTTCTTGTACGCGGACGAGTAGTACAGGGTGAAGCCCGACCCCTCCTCCCCCGGCTCGGTCAGCACCACCCTGTTGTCAGCGGTGTCACTGAGATACACCCAGGTTGAGACGGTGAAGGAGTCCTGTGTGTTCACTGCCGCCGAAGCGGTGGCCGCATACCCGTTGGTGGCCGACGTGTCGTTCAGCCACAACGAATAGTCGGCGTCGCCCCGGCGCCCGAAGGTCGACCAGCCCGTGCCCGCCTCGTCGTAGAGGGTGGCGTCATGCCGGGTCCCCTCCGTGGCGCTGTCCACGGCCTTGGTCACGCCTGAGCCCGGCGCCCCGTCCGCGAAGTGCCATCGGCCGACCGGACCCGCGGCTGGTGCCACGGCGAAGGTGAACTCCGCCGGGGTGCCCCAACGGTTGCGTACGTCCTTGGCTTCCACGGACAGCACCTGGGTTCCGGAGAGCGGCGGCGTCACATTCAAGGTGCCGCGCGCACCAGTGCTCTGCTTGGTGTTCGCGGCCGTCGTGGTCAGCAGCCGCCACCGGTAGCCGGTGATGTCCGTATCGGCGGCGTTCGGCTTGACGGAGAAGGTGCCGGCCACCCCGGGACCGCCCTTACCCACGCACTGGTTCGGCAGGCACTCGGTGTAGGGCTTGCCCGCCGTGATCTGCGGTGCCTTCGGAGCGGTGGAGTCGATCTTCAGATAGCACCAGGAGGTGTAGGAGGAGAACAGATCGCCCGACCTGCCGCTGTAGGCCCAGTGCGATTGTGTCCGTGCCTTGTAGCGGTACAGGCCACCGTCGGCACGGTCCGTCGTACGCATTTTCTCCAAGGTGCCGTCGGGGTCCCAGCCGCTGTCCGGCCGGTAGCCGCTCCACACCTTGTCCCATGACCCGTCGTCCTGCTTGCGCTCCATCCAGAACTCGGCCTGCAGCGAGCCCTTGTCCTCCCCGCTCCTCGGTTGTGTTTTCGTCTGGACGCGTGCCTGGACCATCGGGTCCCTGCGGGTGACGACCAGGGGATTCGAGGAGGAGGTCCGGCAGTATCCGGAGGTCCCGTCGCCTGGTATCACGCCCACCGATGTGGGCACCCCGGGCCGGGGAACGTAGGTGACCTTCAGGGTCGCGTTGTCCTCGAACCGCTTCCACGCGGTGGCGTCACCTTCGTCCTTGGCGCGCAGCATCAGCGTGAGCCGCGAGATCTTGCCGTCGGCGAAGGACCGGACCGTGCCCGCAAGGTTCTCGTCCGACTCGTCAGGGTTGTCGTTGAACTCGATCCACGCGTCGGGCTGCTCCGGACTGCAGTTCTTGCCGCGTCCGGCGGACACGTAGCGGTCGCCCATCTGATCGAGCTGCCGGGGTCCGGGCCAGCGTGTGCCCTCGGAGATGTTGTCGGTGCGCTCCAGGTCCACCCAGTGCGGATCGCAGTCGAACGACCATGTCTCGTGGGCCCGGAAGGTCGCGTCCAGCACATACTTGCCGACCAGCTTCGACGGTGCGAACTCGAAGTACATGCGGTCCACATAGCCGGAGCCGCAGTAGTACCCGTTGGCGCTGCCGCACTTGCCGACCCCGAGGCTGCCGTCGAACTGCCAGAACCTGTCCCCGTCGGACGAGAGCTTCGTGCGCTCCGAGGCACCGAGGCCGACCGGCGGGTCGATGTAAACGGGGTAGACGGTCTTGCCCCCGCGTAACAGCCCGAGGTCGGGCTTCACGATCACCGCGCCGTCCTGCACCGTGACGGGCAGCAGAGCGCTCGCGTCACCGGTACCGGGCCGTGTCTGCGTGCCTGTCTCTTCCGGTGCCGTCGCCATCCGAGTTTTCGGAGCCTTCGGAGCTTTCGCGGCGACGTCCTCGGTGCCCCCGGCCGAGTCCCACATCTGACCGGCCGGGCCCTTGAACACCGCGTTGCCGTCATCATCGATCGCGCGCAGCCCGCCACCCGCGCCGGGAGCGACGTCGAGCCCCGCACCGGAGACCGACAGCTTGATCTGCTCAAGATCGGGGTTGGCGGCCGCCTGGGCCGTCCGCACGACGAGGACCTGACGGTATCCCTCTGCCGTCGCCGTCAGTTGAAGGTCCACGCCGTCCAGCACATCCGGATAGGTGGCGGTGGGCCCGTCCAGCCTGGGCACGGGAAGCTGCCCGGGCCATGAAAGGCGAATCGTCTTGTCCGCTGTCCCCAGACGCAACAGGTCCTTGCCGTCTCCGCCGCCGGAGAACGCCAGATCGACCACCGCGCTCCTGGGCTCGACGCTCCCATCGGGACGGCGCTCCAACGTGGCGTCCACGGCGCGCCATGACCCGTCATCCGCCCTTGCCCGCTGCGGAACCGACGACTGCTCCAGCGTGAACGTCCCATCCGGGTTCGCGAACGTCTGCGAGTACTCGGACCGCTGGTCAGTCACCTCCACCGGTTCACCCGATGCGGCGGCCCGCTCCGATGCGCTCATCGCCTTCGGCACCGGCGACGCGTCCGCACGTGCGGCCGGTAACAGGACCAGCGATGCGGCGATGATCGCCCCGACCGACGTCCCCGCCATGGCGCGACGCGACGCACGTGTCCCGTCGCCGCGCATGCGGCGACTCCACCCCAACTCCACAGTCCCCACCCCGGAGTCACAGAATCTTCGAATATGCGGCGAGTAAATCGAACATAAAGACACAGCGTCAAGAGTGACCTGAGTGACCCAGGGTGCTCATGGGCGATTTCCGGCCTGATAGATGGGATGCCTGGCTGGCACAGACGGCAGAGACGCCGCTCATCGCAGCAGGTGACCGTGATTCATCGGATGACTGTCTTGACAATCGGACGCCCGACTTCCAGACTCCTCCACGTCCGCATCCACACACGGCTCGGCGAGGAACGGCGCGCAGAAGACTTCAGCCGTCCCGTCCGGAGGAGCCGGTCATGCGCGGCCTCACCCGCCTGTTCATCGTCCTCGGCCTGCTGTGCGCCCTGCTGCCGATGGCCGCCTCCCCCGGGGCCCGTGCCGACGAAGGCCCGGCGCCGTCGGCCACCGCCATCGCCCTGGACGGCGAGGACACCGGCCGGACCTTCGACGGCATCGGGGCCATCAGCGGGGGCGGCGGGAACAGCCGGCTGCTGATCGACTATCCCGAGCCGCAGCGCACGGCGATCCTGGACTATCTCTTCAAGCCCGGCTACGGGGCGAATCTCCAGATCCTCAAGGCCGAGATCGGCGGCGACACCAACTCCACCGACGGCGCCGAGCCGAGCCACATGCACACCGCGGACGACCTGAACTGCGACCGGGGCTACGAATGGTGGCTCATGGCCGAGGCCAAGAAGCGCAACCCGGCCATCAAGCTGTACGGCCTCGCCTGGGGCGCCCCCGGGTGGATCGGGGGCGGGGAGTTCTGGTCCGAGGACATGACGGACTACCTGCTGAAGTGGCTCGGCTGCGCCTCCCGCCACCACCTCTCGATCGACTACCTCGGCGGCTGGAACGAGCGCGGCTACGACAAGACCTGGTACGAGCGGACGCACACCGCTCTCCGTGAGCACGGCTACGCCACCCGGCTGGTCGGCGCCGACTCCGGCTGGGAGGTCGCCGACGACATCCTGAAGGACGACGCCTTCGCCGGTTCCGTCGACATCATCGGCGCCCACTACCCCTGCGAGGGCGGCGACGGCGGAACGGCGCTGTCCTGCTCCACCACCCAGGCCGCCCGCGACACCAAAAAGCCGCTGTGGGCGAGCGAGAACGGCTCGCTGGACACCGACGCGGGCGCGCCCGAGCTGATCCGTTCGATCACCCGCGGCTACCTCGACGCCGAGATGACCGCGTATCTCAACTGGCCGCTGATCGCGTCGGTCTACCCCGGCCTGCCCTACGACACGGTCGGGCTGGCCGTCGCCGCCCAGCCGTGGTCCGGGGCGTACCGGCTCGGCAAGAGCCTGTGGACGACCGCGCAGGTCACCCAGTTCACCCGGCCCGGCTGGGCGTTCATGGACCACGCCTCGGGCTATCTGGGCGGGGAGCGCGGAGGCGGCTCGTACGTATCGCTGCGCTCCCCCGGCAACACGGCGTACAGCACGATCGTCGAGACCACGACCGCCACCCGCGCGCAGCGGCTCGACCTGTCGGTCGGCGAGGGGCTTCCGCGCACGCCGGTCCAGGTGTGGGAGACGGACGTCTCGGCGCCGGACGCGAAAGAGAGCCTGGCGCACACCACGACCCTGGTGCCGGACCGGGACGGGCGGTACTCCCTCGACGTACGGCCCGGCCGGGTCTACACCCTCACCACCCTCGACGGCGGTGGAAAGGGCCGCGCCACCAGCCCGGCGGCCCGCGCGCTCACCCTCCCGTACGCGGATGACTTCGACCGCTATCCGGTGGGCCGCGAGGCGCGCTACCTCGCCGATATGCAGGGCTCCTACGAGACCGTCCGCTGCCAGGGCCGCCGGGGCACCTGCCTGCGCCAGATGGCACCGGTCAAGCCGATCGAGTGGCAGGACGACTCCGACGCGTACGCGCTCATCGGCGACGGCTCGTGGGCCGATTACACCGTCTCGGCCGATGTGCTGCTGGACCGGCCGGGGCCGGTGGAACTCATCGGCCGCGCGGGCCGCCAAGCCCGGCCGCAGAACCGCCAGGAGGGCTACTTCCTCCGCGTCGACGACAAGGGCGCCTGGTCCCTGTCCCGCTCCGACACCGAGGCCCGGCTCACCCCGCTCGCCTCGGGCACGGCCAAGGCCCTCGGCACCGGGCGCTGGCACCACCTCGCCCTGACGATGTCCGGTACGACGCTGACCGCCGCCCTGGACGGCGAACCGCTCGGTGCCGTCGACGACACGGCGTACTCCCGTGGGATCGCCGGTCTCGGCGTGGCCGGCTATCAGACGGACCAGTTCGACAACCTCCGCGTCACCCCCGCCGCGAAGGCTCCCGCCCCGGCCGCCGTGCACGTCACCGCGCCGACCCGGATCGAACGCGGCGAGACCGGGCTCGTACGGGCGGCGTTCACGGTCCCCACCGCCGCCGGGTCCGGCGCGCGGGACGTGACGCTCACCCCGTCCGCCGCCGCGCCCGGCTGGACGTTCGCGCCCGGCGCGGTCCGCTTCCCCCGCGTACGCCCCGGCCAGACGGTCAGCGTGAAGTGGCGCGCGACCGCCCCCGACGCGCGGGACACCCCGGTGGACAACGTGCTGACGGCGACGGCGGCCTACGAACGCTCCGGGGTACCCCACTGGTCGTACGGCAGCGCCACGGTCACCGTCCCGATCCCGCCGCCGACCGGCACCGTCGCCGTCAGCGATCTGGCCTTCGTCGCGCAGACCAACGGCTGGGGACCGGTCGAACGGGACCAGTCCAACGGCGAACGCCAGGCCGGGGACGGCCATCCGCTCACCCTCGGCGGCACGGTCCACGCGAAGGGGCTCGGCGTCCACGCGAACGGCGAGGTCGGCCTCTCCCTGGGCGGCAACTGCACCCGCTTCACGGCGGTCGTCGGCGTCGACGACGAGGTCGCGCCGAACGGATCGGCCGTCTTCACCGTCGTCGGCGACGGCAAGGAGCTGGCGACGACGCCGCTGCTGCGGAACGACGCCGAGCCGTACCCGCTGTCCGTGGACGTCAGCGGCGTGAGCCGACTCGACCTGCGCATCGGCGACGGCGGCGACACCAACGCCAACGACCACGGCGACTGGGCCGACGCCCGGCTGATCTGTTCGGAGACATGACGTCGGTGGGAGCATGGTCGGTGCGGGGACGGGCGATCTGCGGACCGAGGGGGAGTCGGTGGCGGACAAGAAGAACCAGATGCTGATATTCGGCGTGGTCGTGGTGGGGGTCCTGTGGATCAACGGCCAGGGCGACGGCGACGACAAGGGCGGCGGCAAGTCGCCCCAGCCGCACCAGACGGGGCGGTATCCCGTCCACTTCCAGAAGGACGAAGCGAAGAAGGACGACAAGAAGAAGGGCACCAAGAAGCCGGTGCCGCGTTCGACCGTCTCCTATCCGATCAAGTTCGACCACCACGGCAAGTGAGGTCGATCTCGGCCCACACCGTTTTCCCCGGCCCCTGCCGCCCGGCCACGCCCCAGCGCGCGGCGAGCCCCGCGACCAGCAGCAGCCCGCGCCCGGTCTCGGAGTCCGGCGGGGGCGCGGTGGGCGCGTCCTCGACGGGCGGCCGCCCCTCGGTACGGGTGTCCGCGACCTCGACGCGGAGCGTGGTGGCGGTGCGAGCGAGCCGCACCTCGAAGTCCCGGCCGGGGACGCGCCCGTGGAGGACGGCGTTGGCGGCGAGTTCGGCCACGATGGCGGCGATGAGGTCGGAGGGCCGGCTGCGGTAGGGGAAGCCCCATGCGTCGAGTTGCTGGAGCACGAGCAGCCGGGCGAGGCGGGCGCCGCGTCGGGTGGAGCTGAAGCGTTGGGCGATCTGATCGGAAGTCGTTCCGGGATGCGCTGGGATTGACATGGCGTCACCGTTGCGGTTCGGCGAATGACCAGGCCAGATCGCCTTCTCGTACTGTGCGTCAGTGTACGAGTACCGATGGTGGACTGTACGGATAACGGACCGTGACCATGGCCGAGTTGGGCCGATAGTCAGGTTCAGATACGTATGGCACCACCGGAGGTGGCCGACGATGGCCGACAACTTGAGCAGCAACAACGAACCGGAGACCTCGGACAGCCTCAAGACGTTCGGGGCGATCGTCAAGGTCTTCCGGGAACGCGCGGGCTACACCCAGGAGCAACTGGCCCCGCTGCTCCAGTACTCCGTCCAGACGCAAGCCTCGATCGAACAGGGTAGGCGGTTCCCGCAACGGGATTACGTGGACCGGGCGGGGCCGACGCGCAGATCGAAGCTCAGCTCGCCGCTCGCCAGGAACGGCAGCGCCTGCTTCGGGAGCGGCCGAACACGGCGTTCAGCTTCATCATTGAGGAAGCATTGATCCGGCGCCTTACCGGAGGCGCGGACGTCACGCGCGGGCTCATCGATCACCTGCTGGAGCACGCGGCACTTCGCAACGTCGAGATCCAGATCATGCCGCAGGTCTGCCAAGAACATGCGGGACTGGACGGTTCCATTCAACTGCTGGAAACCCCGGACAACGACTGGTACGGCTACTCGGAAGGCCAGCGCAGCGGTCAGCTGATCTCTGAGCGCAAAGAGGTCAGCGTGCTCCAGATGCGGTATGCGAAACTGCGTTCACAGGCTCTCACTCCTGAACACTCCGTGAGCCTGCTGAAGCAGATCCGAGGAGCGCTATGAGCAGCGAACTGGCCTGGTTCAAAAGCAGCTACAGCGGAGGCGACGGCGGCGAGTGCGTCGAGGTCGCCACCTGCTCGGACACCATCCACGTACGGGACTCCAAGGACCGGCAGGGGCCCCAGCTCGCCTTCTCCCCCGCCGCGTGGACGGCGTTCATTGTGAACAGGGTTGCAGATCAGGGCGTGTCGTAAAACCGCAGCGAGGCGACGGCGGGCCCGGCCCTCGCGACGAGATCGCGGGGGCCGGGCCCGGGAGAGCGGTGGATCACACCACCCAGACGTAGAGGTCGTACAGGCCCCCAGCGTTCCGGACGCACTTGGCGTCACCGGCATATGAGTCGCGCAGGTCTATGCACTCCGCTCGGCTGAACTCACCGATGTACTCCCAGCTTGTGGCCCCCGCGGGTGCCGGGGTCGCAGGCGCGGCACCGGGGGTAGCCGAAGTCGTGGCCGCCGAGGCTCCCACCGTGGCCATCATGACGACGGCCGCACTGGTGGCGAATGCGGCGAAGGACCGTTTCACAGTGGTGCGCATGGTTTCTCCCTCTTCTTTTTGCCTGCCGAGGCCGTTCCCGGCAGGAGGACGCTCGATGGGAAGTGACGCCGCTGCCGGTCGGCAGGACGGCTGCCGTCGCGGCACCGGCGAACAGGAATCGAATTCGCCTGTTTCCCCTTCAGGCGAAGCGCTGTTGCCGGTCCGATCCTGAGGGCAGGAGCGGTCGGGAAGGAATAGAGATCCGACGTCCTGGACGTCCGGGACGTGTCCAGGACGCCGCGCGGGTGTCCATGCTGGTCAGGCCGCTGTCCCGGGACCGCGTTCAGCGGCGGTGCCGGGTTCCGCCTGTGAAGGATGGGTAAAGCGGTGGATTCACGGCAATCCCTATTCGTGTCGTGATTGGCGGATATCTACGTTGCTCTCTCGCACACGAGAACGTGACCATCGGCTTCATGAGTCCCTCTCGACGGCAGGCTCTTGAAGACATCGCCGACCTGTCCGCCTTCATGAAGGCACTGCGCCAGTTGAAGAGCGATTCCCGGTTGTCCTACCGGCAGTTGGAAAAGCACGCGGCAGCGTCTGGCGACGCGCTGCCGCGCAGCACCGCCTCCGTGCTGCTGAGCCGGGACGCCGTGCCGAGCCGCGGCCAACTGGCCGCCTTCGTGAAGGCCTGCGGAGACGGGGAGCTGATGGAGGTGTGGCTGGAGGCGCGGGACAGAATCGCCGTGCGCGAGCAATCGGCACCGCCGGGAGACGACGACGCCACCCCCGCGGTCTCCCGCGAAGGCCGGACAGACGGCTCTCAGGAAGTCGAGGCGATGCGCGAGCACACCGCCCCTTCGGTTCTTCCGCGGGGCAGAGCTCTTCTGACGCTCAGTGCGGCGCTGGTGGCAGCGCTGGGTCTGGGTGCCTGGGGGATGGCGATCCTCTATCGCCACGGCACGCTCAAGCCCCCCACCAGCGCGACGACTCCCTTGCCCCCCGGAACGGCTCAAGAGGCCGAGGGCGGATTCACCCTCTTCGAAGGGAGTAGTGCCAACGGCTCGACGGCAGCCAGCATCGGCTACCGGAACTGGGAGACCCGGGACGGTTGGTACGGCATCGAGTACGTCATGCCGTACTCCCGGGACCAACACGAAACCGAGCGGGACGGCTGGGGCGGAACCCTGCGCATGCACTACGAGGACCGCCTTGGAACCCACACCACCGTTCTCACGGACAACCCCGACGGCGAACCGGACGCAGGCAAGGACAGCGTCCACTACGGCATGAAGAACGTGTGGTTCGAAGTCTGCGACTCCGGTCGACAGCACCGGCTTCGCGGCTGCCAACGCATGCACATGGCCAGGATCTGAGCCTGTTCCGCACGACCTGCGATGGCCCTGGCTGTTAGGGTGGCCCGCATGTCCAGTCCCGAGGCATCCAGGCTCTAGCCACCGGTTCGTTCGGTGGCGCCTTCACCGAACCATCCGGTCATCGGCCCTCTTCTCTTTCTTCGAGCCGATGCATGGAGCCTTCATGCCTTATGCCATCTATGTCCTGGGACTGGCGGTCTTCGCCCAAGGGACATCCGAATTCATGCTGTCCGGTCTGGGGCCGGACATCGCAAGCGATCTGCAGGTGTCCCTCCCCGCCGCGGGCGCGCTGACGTCAGCGTTTGCTGTGGGGATGATCGTGGGGGCGCCCCTGATGGCGCTCCTCAGCATGCGGTGGCCACAGCGCCGCGCGCTGCTGGTGTTCCTGACGGCCTTCGTGGCCGTCCATGTCGTCGGTGCCCTCACCACCAGCTTTGCCGTGTTGCTGGCCACCCGGGTGCTGGGGGCGCTGGCCAATGCCGGGTTCCTGGCCGTGGGGCTCGCTACGGCGACCGGGATGGTCGAGCCGAGTGCCAAGGGGCGGGCCACGTCCGCGTTGTTGGGCGGGGTCACGCTCGCGTGTGTGGCCGGGGTTCCGGCCGGGGCCGTGCTGGGGCAGGTCTGGGGGTGGCGTTCGGCGTTCTGGGCGGTGGCGCTCGTCTCCGTACCGGCCCTCTTCGCGATCGTACGGTCCGTACCGCACCGGCCGCAGGCCACGAAGGCGCCGAGCGCACGCGGTGAGCTGGGGGCGCTGCGCGATCCCCGGCTGCTGGTGACGCTGGGGCTGGGGATGCTGGTGAACGCGGCGACGTTCTGCACCTTCACCTATCTGACGCCGCTCATCACGAACGTGAGCGACCTGAACGAGACCTGGGTGCCGGTCGTGCTGGCGCTGTTCGGGCTCGGGTCGTTCGCCGGGGTGACGGTCGCCGGGCGGTGGTCGGACGCCCGGCCGTTGGTGGTGCTGGTGCCGGGCGGGGCGGCCCTGCTGATGGGCTGGCTGTTGCTGTCGGTGGGCGCGGACCGGCCCGGGGTGGCGATCGTGCTGGTCCTCGTACAGGGCGCGCTGTCGTTCGGTGTGGGGTCCACGCTGATCACGCGGGCGCTGTACGCGGCGGCCGAAGCGCCCGCGCTGGGCGGGGCGTTCGCGACCGCCGCGCTCAATGTGGGCGCGGCGGTCGGTCCGGCGCTCGGCGGGCTCACGCTGGGCGCGGGGCTGGGCTACCGTTCGCCGGTCTGGGTGAGCGCGCTGCTGGTGGCGCTGGCCTTCGCCGTGGCGGGTCTGGCGCGGCCGGCGTTGGCTAGCCGCCTCGGACGATGAGGAACAGGAACCAGAGGATGGGCACCAGCGCGACGTAGGCCGCCGGGCGGTGAAGCACGGACTTTCCGGGGTCGGGGCGCGCCACATGGGTGGCGGGTCCCGGCTCCGGGAGCTTGTTGAGCTTCCCCCGGACCACCAGGTTGTTGATGATCGTGTACGGGTTGAAGATGAACAGCGAGAACGGGCTCCACCAGCCCTGCCACAGCGTGTTGGTCGTCGCCTGCCGACGCATCGCCGTACCGCACGTACGGCAGAACGGGCCCTGCCACTTCAGGAACCGCATCATCAGCAGCATGCCGACGTGGCCGCGGATGGTGACCTCCGCCGCCGGATACGCCGCGCACATCCGGCAGGTGGGCGGCTGCGGAACCCCGGCCATCGGCTGGCCGTAACCGGGCATCTGGTGTGGCTGGGGGTAGCCGGGCGCCGGTTGCGGGTGCCCGTACGGGGCCTGGGGCGGCGCGGCGGCGTACGGGTTCCCCTGGGGCGGGGCGGCGGCGTACGGGTTCCCTTGCGGCGGCGCGGAAGCGTACGGGTTCCCCTGCGGCGGGGGCGGCATGGACATGGGATTCCTTACAACGAACGACGTGGTCAGCGATCATACGGCCCCGAAATCCGCCCACTTCCGGGCTCTGAAGGACCGGGCCGCACGGGCGGGCCGCGGACGCGGTGTCCGACCGCGACCGGGTGCTCCCCGCCCACCCGCTAGGCTGGTCGACTCGCCTCCGTCCACCACGCCGGGAGCGCCGCGTGATCCTGCACCGCAACACCGACCGGGCCATCGTCCAGTGCGACCAGTGCCCTGGCCGGCCGATCCTCCCCACCCACCTCGAGGACATCGACACCCGGAAGTGCGTGCGGTGTCAGGGTGAGCACCGCTGGCTGCCGCAGCCGCATCCGGAGGACCATCTGTGCACGGTCTGCCGCCGGGAGTGCCCGGTGTGCCAGGCGGTCACCGACCAGGAGGGCAGGCCCTGCCGCGGTTGCCAGGGCCGCTGCCGCACCTGCTCCGCGCCGCTGTCCGAGCGCCCGGCCTCCGCCGAGGCCACCACTCGCGTCGAGCCCGACAAGCGCAAGGACAAGCACCGCCGCTGGACGCGCACCTACTACCCCCGTGCCTGGGACCAGTGCGATGCCTGCCGGCGCACGGCCACCACCACCGACCCCGTCCGGGCCGTTCTCTCCGCGCTGCCGGGCAAGCTGCTGCGCGCCTGCGGGGGCGGTGTGCCCCCGGCCGTTGTGCAGACCGTGCGCGACGAGTTGCTCCGGCAGTCCGCCGCCCGGCTGATCGCGCGGATCGAGCGCCGCTGGTGGACCACGTGGGCCGGCCGGCCCCTCGAACGTGAAGCCGACGCGGGAGAGGACGGGTACCGGCCCGACGACGTCGCGATGTGGCTGCTGGCGGCCACCTCGTGTGCGGGCTGGTGCGAAGACGGCTGGCACCCGGCCCCGGCCGACCGGCCGACCGATGACGACCAGCCGTGCGGCGTCTGCCGTGGCGGGTGGCTCCTGCCCGGCCACGGCCCCGACCGCCACCCCGACGAGGATGACGACCGGGCCGAGGACCAGGCGCAGGCCGCGCCCACGGCCACCAACCGCACCCCGGCCCAAGCGGTCGCCTACCGCCCGCCGCACCGCGAATGCGAAGGCCGGGGCGGCACCTGCGGCCGCCCCGTCTCCGATCCCTACACCCAGTGCCCCGCCTGCCTGGGCTGGCCCCGTTGCGCGTGCGGCGCCCCCTACGACCCCGCTCGGGGGGACGCCTGCCGTACGTGTTCCGGCGGCTGAGGAGTCGTGTTGCGGACGCGGGTCGACCTGACCGGATCCGGCCCGTAGGCGGTGCACCCACCTGTTCACGGGCGGGCGAACGCCCATAAGCTGAGCGGCCTTCGCGTTGTGGGGGGCTCTCGTGAACGGTCTCCGTGCGGTCATCATCTGCCTTGCGCTCGCCTGTGCCGCGGTGGTGTCGCCCGCCGCGGCCGCGACGCCGAGCTGGTCGGCGCTGCCGGTACCGGCGGCGGCCCCGCCGGTGACCGTGTCCGACCTCGCCGCACGCGGGCCGGGCGAGGCGTGGGCGACCGGTTACGAACAGGCCGCCGATGGGATGCGGCCGATGCTGTACCGGTGGGACGGCACGGCGTGGAGCCGGGACACGACCTTCCCCGGCGCCGGTGAGCCAGGCTGGCTCGGCAAGGTCCAGTTCGTCGGCGAGGAGGTGTGGACCCTCCACAACCGGGCGGGGGCGGGGGAGATCCTGCGCCGGTCGGCGGGCGGGTGGAGTGCCGTCCCGCTGCCGCGGACCCTGTGGACCTACCAGGACTTCACCGCGGTACCGGGTGCCGCGTGGGTGGTCGGTGAGGACGACACCGGGCTGAAGGTGCTGCACTACGACGGTTCCGGCTGGACCACCCAGTCCACCCCGGACGGTGTGCTGTTCCTGATGGGGATCGCCGCGCGTACCGCCACCGACGCCTGGGCCTGGGCGGACACCGCCACCGGGCCCGCCGTCCTGCGCTGGGACGGCACGGAGTGGCGGGACGCGAAGGTGCCGCTGCCGCCGAACGCCAACGTGCACACGATCCTGCCCGAACCCTCCGGCCGGGTCACGATCGGCGGCAGCCAGTACACCGACGGCGTGGCCCGCACCTACCTGATGACCTGGAACGGGCACGCCGGGCACGCCTGGCGCACCACCTACCCACCGCTGGGCGACACCTCCACCGAGGCCATGGTGCGCGGCCCGGACGGCGCGCTGTGGCTGCCGGTGCGCAGCGACCGCGCGTTCCAGTCGAAGTACGCGCGGGTGGGCGGCCACCGCACCACCTTCTCCTACGGCCCGCGGCGCACGGACGCGATCGACGTCGAACCGCGTGCGCTGGCGAGGACCGGGCCCGCACTGCTGTCCTTCGGGACCGCCGAGATCTACGGGTCGAAACCGAATCTGATGAGCGAGCGGCGGGGAGGCTGACCATGGCACGCCGATTCCTCGTCGCGGCGCTCGCTGCCGCCCTGACCCTCATAGCCCTCATGCCTCTCATGGGCTCGGCCTCGGCGGACACTCCGTCCTGGCAGCACGTTCCGGTCCCGGCGCGGGTGCGCCCGCAGGCCGGGCTGAACGAGGCCGTGGCGCTCGGGCCGGACCGGGCGTGGGCGGTGGGTGCCGACGCCGTCGGTCGCGTGGCGCCGGGCTTCCCGCTGGTGCTGCGCTGGGACGGAACCGCGTGGCAGCGCCAGGCTCTGCCCGGGATCGACTGGCAGGGAGAGCTGCTGTCCATCGCCGCGACCTCACCGACCGCGGCGTGGGCGGTCGGCCGCGACGCGGCGGGCGGCGCCCGCCTGCTCCGCTTCGACGGCACCGCCTGGTCCGGGAGCCGGCCGCCGGGCGGTGTCGTGCCGACCAAGGCCGTCGCCGGTGGCGGGGAGACGTGGCTGATCGGTTCACGGGACGGTGCGCAGGCGTTGCTGCGCTGGGACGGACACGGCTGGCGCGACGTACCGGCGCCGCCGGGATCCGTCTACGGCCTGCACATCCTGGCGGCCGACGACGTCTGGGCCGCGGGCGCCGCCGATTCGGGTGCGGCCGTGTCGCACTGGGACGGTCAGGCGTGGCAGCAGACGATCGTGGACGGGTTTCCGCGGTCGGCCATGGGCAGTGTGCTGGCGGTCTCGCCGACGGAGGTGTGGGCGGGTGGCACGGCCGGGTTCGTCGGCGGCCCGCCGGGCCGCCCGATTCCGCCGCTGCTGGTCCGCTTCGACGGGCAGGCGTGGAACCGGGTGACGGTGCCCACCGACTTCGGCTCCATCGACTCACTGGCGCCCGGCATGTCGGGCGAGCTGGCCTGGGTCTCGGTGGACCGCTCGCAGAAGTGGGGCCCGCCGGGCGGCTCTCCGCCGCTCGTCCCCGGGCCGGATTTCCTCAAGTGGAACGGGCAGTCGTTCACCGAGCACAGCGAACCGGCGGTGGCCGGGGAGGGCGACTCCCGGGTGCTGCGGCTGGCACCGGTGCCGGGCACGGCGACGGTGTGGTCGGTCGGCCGCGCCGACGGCCCCGAGGGCACCTTCGCCCCGCGTGTCCTGCGGTTCGGCTGACCCGCGCCGTCCGAGTCAGCGCGGTGTTCGGGGCGGTGTCGGGGGCGCGGTCTCGTGGCTCCGGACGGGTTGGGTGTGCTGTGCTCCGGCCGCGGGGGTGAGGAAAACCGCGATCACGATGATGCCGAGGACGACGATCATGGCGGTGCTCAGTCCGTAGTGGTCGCCGAGGAAGCCCAGACCGGGTGGGCCGACGAGGAAGGCGATGTAGCCGATCGTTGCCGCCAGGCCGACGCGGGCGGCGGAGTCGGGGCCGGAATCGCCCGCGGCGGAGAGGGCCACGGGAAAGCCGAGTGAGGTGCCAAGACCCCACAGCAGCACGGCAGGGACGACGAGCACGGGAGAGTCGACGAAGATGACCACGGCCAGTCCGAGGGCCGCGCTGAGGGCGCTGATGCGCAGGGTGCGGGCGCGTCCGATGCGGTCGACGACGAGTCCGCCACCGATCCGGCCCACGGTCATCGCGGCGGCGAACCCGGCGAAGACCGCCGATCCGAGGGACGCGTCGAGGCCGTGGTCATCGACCATCAGGAGCGGGAGCCAGTCGTTGGCGGTGCCCTCGGCCAGGGCCAGGGCCAGGATGACGCCGCCGATCAGCAGCAGGCGCCGGTCCTTCCACACCGGGCTCGCGGACGCGGCGTCGCGGTCGGCGGCAGCAGCGGTCCTGCCGATTCCCGCGGGGATGGCGCGGCAGGCGTAGACGGCGAGCGCCGCCGTGGCCACGACGACGGCGAACAGATGCCAGTGCACGGGGAATCGGACGGCGGTGCACAGGATGCCCAGGCACGCGCCGATGACGGTGCCGAGACTGAAGAAGCCGTGGATGGTGGGCAGCAGCGTGCGCCCGCTGATCTTCTCGATGTCCGCGCCGTCGACGTTGACCGCGACATCTCCGGCGCCCATGCCGACGCCGAAGAGAAACAGCCCCGCGGTGACGAACGGTGCTGAGGTGGCCAACGCCCCGCATCCCATCACCCCGAGACTCAGGACCATGAGCAGGGTTCCGGCGCCGATGACCGGCCGGGTCCCCAGGCGCGCCACCAGCCGTCCGGAGCCGAGCACGCCGATCATGGCACCCGCCGAGAGGCCGAACAGGACGAGGCCCATCTCGCTGGTCGAGGCGTGCAGCGCGTCGCGGACGTCGGGGGTGCGGGTGACCCAGGAGGACAGGGCCAGGCCCGGTATGAGAAAGAGGATGAAGAGGGCCGTTCGGCGGCGTCGCACCGCGTGGTCCGTCATCGTGGCCGATCTTTCAGACGAAGGGACAAGGCGCGCGCCCGAAGCAGTACATGCACAAAAAATATGTACGAACGTACACTTCCGTGGAGTGCTACGGAAGCAGGAGACAGGTGTGACCAGGAGCACTCGCAGCCCGAACGACCCGGCGCGACGGGACCGCGTCAGGGGCCGCGGCGGCCACCGATTCGGGTGAATCTCCGGTCGGTTCCCCGCTCAACGGGCGGCCAGGCTCGCACACTTGGGAAGCTGGCGCCCGTTGGCGCGGCTTCTCCCTGCCGAAAGGTGTCCGACGTGAAACTCAGTGCTTCAGTCGCCACAGCCGTGATGGGCGCCGTCGCCCTGCTGCCCACCACCGCCCTGGCGGCCACCGGCGGCTTCTACTGGAGCCCGGACGGCAGCGGAACCCTGTCCGCCTCGCTGGCGAACCCGCAGTCCGGCCATTGCTACACCTTGCGAGGCAGTCAGCCCCCCTTCTACGCGATCAACGTCACCGACTCGACCGTGCACTACTACGCTTCGGCCGGCTGCTCCGGTTACATGGGATCGCTGACCCCGAACATGTCCGGCAACGTCACCCGGTATGTGAAGTTCGACTGATCAGCCGTCCAGTCGTGGGTGCACCCGGCAGTTGGTGTGGAGGTATCGGGCGTTGCCGTGTGTGAAGTCGTAGATCGCGACGGTCTGGGTGTCCTCCGACGGGTCCGCCGGAGGCACCAGGAAGTGCGTCTCGCTCACCGGGAGCAGTTCATGTCTGATGCGGTCCGGTGTCTGGAGGAACGCCGCCCGCACCGGGTCGAGGACCAAGGTCAGGTACAGCTTTCCGCCTTCGGCCGACACCTCGTACCGTGTGCCGGGGCGCCCGTAGACGCCCTCGTACCTGGACGGGTCGAGGGTCGGCGACGCGTCCGGTGCGGGCAGGTCCGGGATGGTGACGGTGCCGAGGCCGGTCAGGATCTCGTTGAACACCTGACGGTAGAAGCTCTCCCGTGGTCCGCCGTTCGTCAGCATCGTGATGGCGGTGCGCGAGTCCGGCAGGAGCCGTAGCCGGGCGTTGTGGCCGATCGTGCTGCCGTCGGTCGCGTAGACGGTCTCGCCATGCCAGTCGCACACGACGAGACCGAGCGCCCATGCGGGCCCGAACATGTACGGATCCGGTACGGGCACCCGCGAACGCGTCATCTCCCGGATGGCTTCCGCCGAGACGACGCGCTGTCCGCTCGGCGCCACGCCCTCGTCGAGCAGCACGTGCGCCATGGCGAGCACCTCCCGGGTCGTCGAGGTGACGTTGCCGCCGGGGCCGAAGGCACGCGGAAGGCGGTCCACCGGTGTGACGGTGGGGCCCTCCCCCGGGGTCCGGATCAGGTGCCCGGTCGCGGCCCGGGCGGCGTCCACCTGCTCGTACCGGCTGCTCGTGCTGGTCAGCCCCATGGGGTTGAAGAGGCGATCCCGCATGACGTCGTCCCAGCGCTTGCCGTCGCACACCTCCAGGATCCGCGCGAGAAGGGCGTACCCCAGCGCCGGGCTGTAGCCGTGGGTGTGGCCCGGCGGGAAGAGCTGGGGCGCGTCGGCGATGTTCTCGACCATGCGCTCGTAGACGTCGTCGTCCTCGCCGGGGTCGCCGTAGGCCTCCTCGATACCGCTGGTGTGGCACAGCAGGTGGCGAGGGGTGACCGTGGCGCTCGCCTCGGGGTCGGCCACCCTGAAGCCGGGCAGATAGGTCCGTACCGGCTCGTCCAGATCGGCTTTCCCCTCGTCGACGAGTTGCATGAAGGCCAGGGCGGTCCATGTCTTGGTCATCGAGCCGCACTGGTACACGGTGTCCGTGGTGGCGGGTTCCCGCGTTTCCACGTTCTTGACGCCCACCGCGAGTTCGGCGATCTCCCCGTCGTGGAGCACGCCGATCGCGGCGCTCGGAATGCCGTACTCCACCAGGAGTTCCGCGACCCGGGCCCGGATCCCCGCCACTTCGATGCTCATCGCGGGAGGCCGACCGCGTTCGCTGCGTCCGCCTCGAAGTAGTCCGTCGTGGCGTAGGCGCCGGCGTGTGCTTCGAAGAAGTCCCGAACGCCCTCGATGGAGTCGTGGGTGAGGATGTTCACCGCCTTCGCCCCGTCCTTGCTCGCGACCGCCACCTTCCACTCGGCGCCCTTGGGGAGCGCGGCGTATGCCTTCTTCAGGCCACTCCAGAACTTGCCGCCGTCCGAGACGGTGGAGACGGCCATCACGTGCATCATCGTGTCCCCCCTCTTTCAAGATGAGGAAAAGCTACGTTGCGTTTTAGAGGGCGTCAACGTGGTCAACCACAAATCAGAAGCCCAACAGCCTATCGTTGCAACAGACTTGTGAATGAACGCAACTTCCGCAGCCGGTCCGTTGCAACGTACTGTTGGTGAACGCAAAGCGAGGAGGTGCGCCGGTGCCAGGAGGCAGGCTGACCCACGACGACCGCCGGCAGATCGCGGCATGGCTCGCCGACGGGCTCGGCTACGCCGAGATCGGCCGACGGCTCGGCCGGCCGACGTCCACGATCAGCCGCGAGGTGGCCCGCAACGGCGCAACCGGCACCTACCTGGCCGACCCCGCGCAGCAGGCCGCCGGACACCGCGCCCGGCGGCGCAAGCCGGGCCGGACGGCCGAGCCGGTGACCGACGGGCAGCCGACCGAGGTGGTCCGGGGTTTCGTGGACGATTTCGCCACCCTGCTGGCCGCGACCGGCCTGCCCCGGATGACCGCCCGGGTGTTCGTCTGTCTGCTCACCGCCGACGGCGGCGGCCTGACGGCGGCCGACCTGGTGCGGCGGCTGCGGGTCAGCCCGGCGTCGGTGTCCAAGTCCATCGGCTCCCTCGAAGCCATGGAGCTGGTCGTGCGCCGGCCGGACACCGGTGGGCGTCGCGAGCGGTACCTCATCGACGACGACGTGTGGCTCCGGGCCTGGCAGGCGGATACCGGCGCACACGGCGAGATCGCGACCGCGGCACAGCGGGGCATCGAGATCTTCGGTGCCGACACGGCCGTCGGCGCCCGGCTCGGCGCGATGGGCCGGTTCTTCGCCCGGCTGAGCGAGCAGATGAGTGGCAGCCCCCTCGGCCAGGCCGTCGCGTACGACGGGCTGACCGTGCTCGCCGCCCTCGTGCACGCCGGTCGGCCGCTCACCCTCGGCACGCTGGCCACCGCGCTCGGCTGGCCCCGGGAGCGGGCCACCGCCGCCCTGGAGGCGGTCCGGTGTCAACCGGCCCTCGCCGATCCGCTCGCCCTGCTTGCCGTCGGGCCCGAGACGTACTCCCTCACCACGAGACCCGACCGCCTCAGCCCGGCGCAGCGCGCGGCGCTGTCGACGGCGCGTACCGCAAACTTGTGAATTCCTCCGGCCTTTGAGTCATCGTCCGTTCCCAGCCGTACCCCTGTGCACCGGAGCCATAGGAAGGGGACGGGCCGTGACGACGCTATTGAACAGCCGGGCCGGTCGGCGGCTGGCCCTGCGCCAGATTCGGCCACGGCGCTCCCCCGCCGTGCCGCTGGTGCTGCTGAGCTGGGCGGGGGCGGCCGCGGTGCTGTCGCTGTGGTGGATGAACACCCCGAACGTCACCGGCAACGCCGCCTGGCTGAACGGTGCCGGGCGGCTCAGCGGGCTGCTCGCCGGGTACGTCCTGGCGCTGGTGGTGCTGCAGATGGCGCGGGTGCCCGCGCTGGAGCGGCGGGTGGGGTCGGACCGGGTGGCGCGGTGGCACGCGATGAGCGGGCGGTACGCGCTGTGCCTGATCCTCGCCCATGTGGGCCTGATCATCGCGGGGTACGCCACCCAGGGCGGCGTCTCGTTCGTCGCGCAGACCGAGACCATGGTGCTCACCTTCCCCGACATGCTCGAAGCGACGGTCGGCACGGTGACCCTGGTGGTGATCGGGCTGGTCTCCGCCGGGATGGTGCGCCGGAGGCTCCCGTACGAGGTCTGGTACTACCTGCATCTGCTCACCTACGCGGCCGTCTTCCTGACCTTCTGGCACCAGCTCAGCAACGGCGCCGAGTTCGTGGGCGACATGACGGCGCAGACCGCGTGGTACGTGCTGTACGGCGCGGTCAGCGCGCTGGCGATCTGGTACCGGCTGCTGGTGCCGCTGCGGCTGAACCTTCGGCACCGGATGCGGGTGGAGGCGGTCGTCCAGGAGGCGCCCGGGATCGTCTCGGTGCTGATCAAGGGGCGCAAGCTGCACCGGATCGGCGCGGAGGCCGGGCAGTTCTTCCGGTGGCGGTTCCTGGCCCCGGGGCTGCGGTGGGGCTCCCATCCGTACTCGCTGTCCGCCCCGCCGCGGCCCAACCTGCTGCGGATCACGGTGAAGGCGGTGGGCGGGCACAGCACGGGGCTCGCCGAGCTGAAGCCGGGGACCCGGGTGTGGGCCGAGGGGCCGTACGGGGCGATGACCGCGTCCCGCCGCAGCCAGGGCAAGGTGCTGATGATCGCCGGTGGGGCGGGCATCACCCCGATCCGGGCCCTGTTCGAGACGCTGCCCGGCAAGGGCGGCGACCTGACCCTGCTCTACCGCGCCCGGACCGTCGAGGACCTGGCGCTGTGGGGCGAGCTGAAGCAGATCGCGACCGAGCGGGACGCCCGGCTGCTGTACGCCGTCAACGGCCCGGACGGGGCCCGGCCGGAGATCAGCGCGGAGCGGCTGCGGGCGCTGCTGCCGGACATCGACGAGCACGACGTCTATCTGTGCGGGCCCCCGGGCCTGACCGAGCACGCGTACGAGGCGCTGCACGACGCGGGGGTCCCCGACCGCCGCATCCATCATGAATCCTTCGAGCTGTGACCTGAGGTGGAGCCATGAAGAGGAAGCATCCGCTGCGCCGCATCGTCCTGGGCACGGCCGCCACCGTCGCCGGTGTCGTGGCGCTGCTCGCGCTGAAGCAGCCCGCCGGCGGCCAGAACGTCGCCGGGCCCCCGGCCGGGCAGGCCCCGCCGCCCGTCGCGGCCACCGCGCCGGGCGCGGGCGGGGGCGCGGGGGGCGGGCAGACCGTCACCGGTGACGTCGTCGACACGCAGTACGGGCCGGTACAGGTCAGCGTGACCATGAGCGGCGGGAAGATCACCGCCGCGCAGGCCGTCAAGACGCCGAACTCCGGACCGCGCAGCGAGCAGATCGCCAAGGACTCCATCCCGCAGCTCAACCAGCAGGCGGTGTCCGCCGCGAAGGTCGACACCGTGTCCGGTGCGACGTACACCAGCGAGGGCTACTCCAAGTCCTTGCAGAGCGCTCTCGACAAGGCGGGTACCCAATGACGTACGGCGATGACCAGTCCCTGCGCCATGTCGAACACGTCATGGGCACCGTCTTCTCCTTCGACCTGCGCGAGGTCCACGACGCCGACCGGCCCCGGGTGCTGGCCGCGCTGGACGGGGCCGTGGTGGGGCTGCACCGGGTGGACGAGCTGTTCTCCACGTACCGCCAGGACAGCCAGATCAGCCGTCTGGGGCGCGGGGAGCTGACGCTGTCGAGTTGCGAACCGGAGGTACGGGACGTGCTGGACCTGTGCGAGGAGGTCTCGTACCGCAGCGACGGCTGGTTCACCGCGCGCTACGCCGGGCGGCGGGCCGATCCGACCGGCCTGGTCAAGGGGTGGGCCGTCGAGCGCGCCGCCCGGATGCTGGCCTCGGCGGGCGCCGGTTCGGTGTGCGTCAACGGCGGTGGCGACGTGCAGGTCCACGGCGGTCCGTGGCGGGTGGGCATCGCCGACCCGATGCGGCGCGGTGAGCTGCTGGCGGTGGTGGAGGCGCACGGCGAGCTGGCCGTGGCCACCTCGGGCCCGGCCGAGCGGGGCTGCCACATCCTGGACCCCCACACCGGCCGCCCCCCGGCGGACGGCCTCGCCTCGGTGACGGTGGTCGGCACCAGCCTGACGGAGGCGGACGCCTGGGCGACGGCGGCCTGCGCGATGGGCGCCGAGCGCGCCCGCCCGTGGCTGCAGCGGCAGCCGGGCGCGGAGGCGTTCGCGGTGACGGCAGAAGGGACGACGTGGCAGACGAGCGGTTTCGCGCGTTTTTCGGCTGAGCTGTGCGCTTCGTGACCGGAGTGCGCCTGCTGGTGGTCAGCGGTGGCCGCGTACCGCGTCGGCCAGGAGGCCCACGTGGCCGTGGCTCAGGTCCTTCACGGCCGTGAGGAGCGTGAGGGTGCCCTGTCCGGCCAGCTCGCGGAGGCGGTCCACGGCCTCGCGGTGCTCCGGTTCCGCCAGCTCCGCGCGATACCGCCGGGCGAACTCCGCGAACCGCTCCGGTTCGTGCCCGTACCAGCGGCGCAGCTCCGTCGAGGGCGCGGCGGCCTTGGCCCATTCGTCCAGATGGGCGTCTTCCTTCGCCAGGCCGCGCGGCCACATCCGGTCCACCAGGACGCGGGTGCCGTCGTCCGGCTCCGGGGTGTCGTACACGCGGCGGACCCGGATCCCGGGGCGGGGCCGCCGACCGTTTTCTGCCATGTCTCCATCGAATCATCCCTGCGGCGTCGACCCCGGCGGATAATGCGCCACATGGGAAAGGTGTACGAACGTATCGATGGCAGACTTCGCACATTCATCGAACAGCAGAAGATCTTCTTCACCGCCACCGCGCCGCTGGCCGGGGACGGCACCGTGAACCTGTCCCCCAAAGGGGTGTCCGGTTCGTTCGCCGTGCTCGACGAGCGAACCGTGGCCTACCTGGACTTCTCCGGGAGCAACGCGGAGACCATCGCCCATCTGCGGGAGAACGGCCGCATCACGTTGATGTGGTGCGCCTTTGACGGGCCGCCGAACATCGTGCGGGTGCACGGGCGGGGTGAGGCGGTGTTCCGCGACGATCCGCGCTTCGCGGAGCTGGTCAAGCACTTTCCGGGGGTCGAGGTGCGCTCGCACGGGCTGCGGGCGGTCATCGTGGTGACGGCCGAGCTGATCCGGGACACGTGTGGGTACGCGGTGCCCTTCATGGACTACCGCGAGGACCGCACGCTGCATGCCCAGCGGTTTCGGCGCGAGGACGACGAGGAGAAGCTGACCGCTTACTGCGAGCGGAAGGACCATGTCGCCAGCAGTCTGGACGGGCTGCCGGGGTTGCCGCTGCCGTTGCCGCCGCTTTCGCTGTAGTCGCTTTGGTTGTAGCGACCAGATATCGAGACGGTCTTGCGTGGCGGGGGTCGCGCAGCGTTCGATCACGCCGTGCGATCCGAATCCAAGAGCCCCGCGACGGACTCCCCCTCTTCATCAGCGGAGCCCGCTGCCGGGTCCGCCGACCGGGCGGCCCGGCGGGCCGTCACCGTCTTCCCCCTGCTCGTCCTCGCCGCCGGAGTGGCGGGCCTGAGCACGCCCGGCACCTTCACCGGCTGGGCGCCGAGCGTTCCCTACCTGCTCGGCGTCATCATGTTCTGCATGGGGCTCACCATGACCCCGTCCGACTTCACGGGTGTGGTGAAACGGCCCTGGGCGGTGGCGCTCGGGCTGGTCGCCCACTATGTGATCATGCCCGGTCTGGGGTGGCTCATCGCCAACGGTCTCGGGCTGTCGCCCCAGTTGGCGGCCGGGGTCATCCTGGTCGGCTGCGCGCCGAGCGGGACGGCGTCCAATGTGGTGACGTATCTGGCGCGGGGTGATGTGGCGCTGTCGGTCTCGGTCGCCACCGTCTCCACGGTGCTCGCACCGCTCGTCACGCCGCCGCTGACGTTGCTGCTGGCCGGGGAATTCCTGCCGGTGGACGCGCAGTCGATGGTCACCGACATTGTGAAGACGGTGCTGTTGCCGGTGGTGGGCGGCCTGGTCGTGCGGCTGGTGGCGGGGCGTTACATCGCGCGGGTGATGGGGGCCCTGCCGTGGTTGTCCGCCGTGACGATCGGCGTGATCGTGGCCGTGGTCGTCGCGGGCAGCGCGGAGGCGATTCGGTCGGCGGCGGGGCTGGTGCTGCTGGCGGTCGTTCTGCACAACGGGCTGGGGCTGGCGTTGGGGTACGCGGCGGGGAAAGTCGCGCGGTTGGGTGCGCCGGCGAGCCGGGCGATGGCGTTCGAGGTCGGAATGCAGAACTCCGGGCTCGCGGCCTCTCTTGCTGCGGCCCACTTCAGCCCGCTTGCCGCGCTTCCGGCGGCCGTCTTCTCGGTGTGGCACAACGTGTCGGGGTCGGTGGTGGCGGCGTGGATGGCGCGGCGGGCGCGGCGGGTGGGCGAGGCCTAGCCCCCACCCCGCCCCTTCCCGAATCCGGGGGCAAGCCCCCCGGCCCCCCTTGGTGGGGGCTCCGCCCCCACACCCCCGCCGGGGCTCCGCCCCCGGACCCCGCTCCTCAAACGCCGGAGGGGCTGGGCGGTACTGCCCGGAGGGGGTGGGTCGTTCCCGGTTGTGGGCAGGCGTCCCGCAGGGCGGGACGGGTGGGCACAACCGGCCACCGGGCCGCACCCCACCGCGAAACCCAGGGGGGCGCCGCCCCGTCAGCGGGCGCCTTGGGCCAGGCGGAGGAGGTGGTCGGCCAGGGCCTGGCCGCCGCTGGGGTCGCGGCTGATGAGGAGCACCGTGTCGTCGCCCGCGATCGTGCCGAGGATGACGTGCAGCTCCGCCGAGTCGATGGCCGAGGCCAGGAACTGGGCCGCGCCGGGCGGGGTGCGCAGGACGACGAGGTTGGCCGACGCCTCCGCGGAGATGAGGAGTTCGCCCGCCAGCCGCGCCATCCGCGCCTCGCTCGCCGACTCGCCGAGCGGGGCGCGCGGCGTGCGGTCGCCGCCTTCGCTCGGCACCGCGTAGATCAGCTCGCCGCCGGTGTTGCGGATCTTCACCGCGCCCAGTTCGTCCAGGTCGCGGGAGAGCGTCGCCTGGGTGACGGAGAGTCCGTCGTCGGCGAGGAGCTTCGCGAGCTGGCTCTGGGAGCGGACCGGCTGCCGGTTCAGGATGTCCACGATCCGGCGGTGGCGGGCGGTGCGGGTCTGCGGCACGGACGGTCCGTTGTGGTTCGCGTCGGCGTCGTGCCCCGCCTCGGTGTGCTGGGCCTCGGTCATCGTCTCGTCAGTCTCCGGATCATCGTTCCCCTTGGCCCTCGTGTGCGGCGTTCAGGACGGCGGGCAGCTCCCGGAGCAAGGTGTCCACGGCGTCGTCGCCGACGACGAGCGGCGGCGCGAGCCGGACCACGTCCGGCCCGGTCGCGTTCACCAGGAGTCCCGCGTCCTGAGCCGCCTGCTGCACCTGTGGCGCGAGGGACTCTGTGAGCACGATACCGAGCAGCAGCCCCGCGCCACGGACCTGACTGATCAGAGGGTGGTCGAGCGATTCGATTCCGTCACGCAGCCGCTCCCCCGCCCGCTTGACGCGATCGAGGATTCCGTCGGCCGCGATCGTGTCGAGGACGGCGACGGCGGCGGCACAGCTGACGGGGTTCCCGCCGAAGGTGGACCCGTGCTGACCTGGGGTCAGCAGGTCGGCGGCGGGGCCGAAGGCGACGGTGGCGCCGATGGGCAGGCCGCCGCCGAGGCCCTTGGCGAGGGTGACGACATCGGGTTCGACGCCCTGCGCCTGGTGCTCGAACCAGTGTCCGGTACGGCCGATTCCGGTCTGTACCTCGTCGACCACGAGCAGCGTGCCGGTGGCCCGGGTGATCTCGCGGGCGGCGGCGAGGTAGCCCGCCGGGGGGACGATGACGCCGTTCTCGCCCTGGATGGGCTCGACGATGACCAGAGCGGTGTCGGTGGTGACGGCCGCGCGCAGCGCCTCGGCGTCGCCGTACGGCACATGGGTGACGTCGCCCGGCAGCGGAAGGAACGGTTCCTGCTTGGCGGGCTGGCCGGTCAGGGCGAGCGCGCCCACGGTGCGGCCGTGGAAGCCGCCCTCGGTGGCGACCATATGGGTACGGCCGGTCCGCCGCCCGATCTTGAAGGCGGCCTCGACGGCCTCCGCGCCGGAGTTGGAGAAGTAGACCCGCCCGCTGCGGCCGAAGAGCTGGAGCAGCCGCTCGGCGAGCGCCACCGGGGGCTCGGCGACGAAGAGGTTCGAGACGTGGCCGAGCGTGGCGACCTGGCCGGATACGGCCCGTACGACGGCGGGGTGGGCGTGGCCGAGGGAGTTGACGGCGATACCGCTGACGAAGTCGAGGTATTCCTTGCCGTCCGCGTCCCACACCGTGGCGCCCTCGCCGTGGGTGAGCGGGACGCGCGGCGTCCCGTAGTTGTCCATCATCGCGCCCTGCCAGCGCCGCGTCAGCTCCGCGTTGCTCACTGGTCCGCCCCCTCATCGTCGGCGTCCGGCACGACCATCGTGCCGATGCCCTCGTCCGTGAAGATCTCCAGCAGGATCGAGTGCTGCACCCGCCCGTCGATGACGCGCGCGGTGGTGACGCCGTTGCGTACGGCGTGCAGACAGCCCTCCATCTTGGGCACCATGCCGCTGGCCAGGTCCGGCAGCAGCTTCTCCAGCTCGCTCGCGCCGAGCTGGCTGATCACCTCGTCGCTGTCGGGCCAGTCCGCGTACAGGCCCTCGACATCGGTGAGGACCATCAGCGTCTCGGCGCGCAGCGCGGCGGCGAGCGCGGCCGCCGCCGTATCGGCGTTGACGTTGTAGACGTGGCCGTCGTCGGAGCTGCGCGCTATGGAGGAGACGACGGGGATGCGGCCGTCGTCCAGCAGCGCCTGGATGGCGCCGGTGTCGATCTCGGTGATCTGGCCGACCCGGCCGATGTCCACCTGTTCGCCGTCGATCTCGGCGAAGTGCTTGGTGGCGGACATCAGATGGGCGTCCTCGCCGGTCATGCCGACCGCGAGCGGGCCGTGCTGGTTGAGCAGCCCGACCAGCTCGCGCTGCACCTGCCCGGCCAGCACCATCCGTACGACGTCCATCGCGTCGTCGGTGGTGACCCTCAGGCCCGCCTTGAACTCGCTGACCAGGCCGTGCCGGTCGAGCTGGGCGCTGATCTGCGGGCCGCCGCCGTGGACGACGACCGGGCGCAGCCCGGCGTGCCGGAGGAAGACGACGTCCTGGGCGAACGCGGCCTTCAGCTCCTCGTCCACCATGGCGTTGCCGCCGAACTTGATGACGACGGTCTTGCCGTGGTGGCGGGTCAGCCAGGGCAGCGCCTCGATGAGGATGCGGGCCTTGGGCTGGGCGGTGTGCTTGCGGGCGGTCGGCTGGTCCGTCTTCGGAGAGGGGTTCGGCCGGCTCATGAGGAGTACGCGCTGTTCTCGTGGACGTAGTCGGCGGTCAGGTCGTTGGCCCAGATGACGGCGGACGCGCCGCCCGCGGCCAGGTCGGCGGTGATCCGTACCTCCCGGTAGCGCATGTCGACCAGCTCGCGGTCCTCGCCGACCGAACCGTTCTTGCAGACCCATACGTCGTTGATGGCGACGTTGAGCTGGTCGGGCTCGAAGGTGGCGGAGGTGGTGCCGATCGCGGACAGCACCCGGCCCCAGTTGGGGTCCTCGCCGTGGATGGCGCACTTGAGGAGGTTGTTACGGGCGATGGAGCGGCCCACCTCCACCGCGTCGTCCTCGGTGGCGGCGCCGACGACCTCGATGCGGATGTCCTTGGAGGCGCCCTCGGCGTCACCGATCAGCTGCCGCGCGAGGTCGGCGCAGACGGCGCGGACCGCCTCGGCGAAGTCGTCCGCGGCGGGGGCGACCCCGGAGGCGCCGGAGGCCAGCAGCAGCACGGTGTCGTTGGTCGACATGCAGCCGTCGGAGTCGATCCGGTCGAAGGTGGTGCGGGTGGCGTCGCGCAGCGCGGTGTCCAGCGCGGCGGCCTCCACGTCGGCGTCGGTGGTGAGCACGACGAGCATGGTGGCCAGGCCCGGGGCCAGCATGCCCGCGCCCTTGGCCATGCCGCCGACGGTCCACGCCCCGTCCGGGCCGGTGGCGACGGCCGTCTTGTGCACGCTGTCGGTGGTCTTGATGGCGATGGCGGCCTTCTCGCCGCCGTGCTCGCCGAGGGCCGCGGCGGCCGTCTCGATGCCGGACAGCAGGGGTTCCATGGGCAGCCGGATGCCGATGAGCCCGGTGGAGGCGATGGCTATCTCACCCGCGCTGTGCCCGAGGACGTCGGCGGCCTTCTCGGCGGTCGCGTGGGTGTCCTGGAAGCCGAGCGGACCGGTGCAGGCGTTGGCGCCGCCGGAGTTGAGGACGACGGCGGAGACCTGGCCGCCCTTCAGGACCTGCTCGGACCAGAGCACCGGGGCGGCCTTGACGCGGTTGGAGGTGAAGACGCCCGCGGCGGCCAGCCGCGGTCCGTTGTTGACGACGAGAGCGAGATCGGGGTTCCCGTTCTCCTTGATCCCGGCCGCGACGCCGGAGGCGGTGAAGCCCTTGGCTGCCGTCACACTCATGGAGCGACTCCGATCGTGGAAAGTCCCAGCTCCTCGGGGAGACCGAGGGCGATGTTCATGCTCTGGACCGCGCCGCCCGCGGTGCCCTTGGTGAGGTTGTCGATCGCGCTGATCACGATGACCCGGCCCGCCGCCTCGTCGAGGGCGACCTGGAGCAGGGCGGCGTTGGATCCGTACACGGCGGCGGTGGAGGGCCACTGCCCCTCCGGCAGGAGGTGGACGAACGGTTCGTCGCCCAGCGCCTTCTCGTACGCGGCCCGCAGCGTCCCGGCCGTCACGCCGGGCTTCGCCGGGGCGCTGCAGGTGGCCAGGATGCCGCGGGACATGGGGGCGAGGGTCGGGGTGAAGGAGACCGAGACCCGCTCCCCCGCCGCGGCCGACAGGTTCTGGATCATCTCCGGGGTGTGCCGGTGGCCGCCGCCCACGCCGTACGGGCTCATGGACCCCATGACCTCGCTGCCCAGCAGATGCGGCTTGGGCGACTTGCCCGCGCCCGAGGTCCCGGTGGCGGCGACGATCACGGCGTCGGGCCCGGCCAGCCCGGCCGCGTACGCCGGGAACAGCGCGAGCGAGACGGCGGTGGGGTAGCAGCCGGGAACCGCGACGCGCTTGGACCCCTCCAGCGCGGCGCGGGCCCCCGGCAGCTCGGGGAGGCCGTACGGCCAGGTGCCGGCGTGCGGCGAACCGTAGAACTTCTCCCAGTCGGCCGCGTCCTCCAGCCGGAAGTCCGCGCCGCAGTCGATCACCAGCACCTCGTCGCCGAGCTGCTCGGCGACGGCGGCGGACTGCCCGTGCGGCAGCGCGAGGAACACCACGTCGTGCCCGGCCAGCGCCTCGGCCCCGGTCGGCGCCAGCACCCGGTCGGCCAGCGGGACCAGATGGGGCTGGAGGGAGCCGAGCGGCTGTCCGGCGTTGGTGTTGCCGGTCAGCGCGCCGATCTCGATCTCGGGGTGCGCGAGCAGCAGCCGCAGCACCTCACCGCCCGCGTATCCGCTCGCTCCCGCCACCGCTGCGCGTATCGCCATTGCCATCCTCCCTCATGGATGGCATGACTATACGTTCGACGGCAGCTTTATGCAAAGAATATTCAGGCAGGGCTTAACCTCCCTGTGCGCGCCGGGAGCCCCCCTAGGACCGCGTCGCCCTCCCGCACTCGTCCGCCGCGGACTCGCCGCGCCCGACCGGCGTGCTGCGGTCGTACGGGTCGACCTCCGCGCCGGTCTCGTCCGCCCGGCGGTCCGTGCCGAAGGGCGGGACGAAGTAGCCGGTGGGGGCGCCGCAGCCGCCGTTGGTCATGGCGTACTTGTACGAGACGACCGAGAACGTGCCCGGCTCGGTGATCACCTTGTCCGGGTCGTCCCAGCTCAGGATCAGCTCGCGCCGGACGATCGTGCGCACGATCTCGTCGTCGCCGCCGCCCGCGTCCGCGCGGGTGACCGGGTAGACGAAGGTGACATCGGCGGTCACCTGGACCGCGCCGCGCTCGCCCTCCCGGTAGGTGAGCCGGCCCCGGGTCTTCACGACGTCGCCGACCAGGCGGGTGCGGGAGGGCTGGAAGCGGCTGAAGAGGAGGAGCGGGTCGTTCTTCTCGCTCGGAGTGCGGAACGCGGTCTTCAGAAGGTCCTGGACGTCCTTCTGGTGCGGGTTGATCAGTGCGATCGCCTTGCCGGGGCGCTCACCCCGCAGCACCCCGCGGTCCAGGCCGGACGCGACGAGGAAGTCCCGGCTGCGGGCGAGGGCCCGCTCGACCTCGGCCGCACTCATCCAGCCGACCGCCCCGGCCTCCGGCACGGTGATCCCCGCCGCTCCGCTCGCCCAGCCCGCCGCCGGCGAGCCGCGGAACGGCTCCTTCGTGGTGGGGCGCAGGGCCGCCTCCGCCGGAGGTGCCCCGGCCGGGCGGGCGGTCTCGGCCGCCGACGGCGGGGAGTCGGCGCCGGCGAACAGGTCCACTACCCACCCCGGCGCGAGCGCCACCACCAGCAGCACCAGCGAGGCCAGCAGCCCGGCCACGTACCAGCCCGTGCGCCGCCCGGGCCGCGCGGGCGGGTGGCCGCGCCGGCCCTCCATCTCCCGGCCGGGCTCCGCGCGCAGCCGGTTCGCCACGTCGCGGGCCCGCGCCGACGGCTCCTTGGGCGCGTCGGCGGCACCCGCCACCGACTCGCGCAGAAACCGCTGCCACTCCTCGTCAGATCTGGACGAGCCGTCCGGCTCCGTACCCGCACCCATCCCCAGCCCCCTGGCACTCAGCAGAACGCGGCCCACTCCCCTGGGACGCGTCCGCATAATGACACAGGGCGCCGACAGCGGGGCCGGACGCGGCAGCCTCACCCCGCTCGCCGACGCGCCACCGAGAGGATGCCCAAGATGAGGGCGAGCACGAAAAGCGCCAGTCCGCCGATGATCACCGGATTCACCCAGCCGGGCACCAGCTCGGACGCCAAACCGCCCTCCGTGACGCACTGCGCGCTGATCGGCAGCGTCGCCCGCGTCACGATGTGATCTCCCGGCAGCCCCTCCACCGCGCACATCTGATCCGGATCCAGGACATAGAACCCCGACACCACCCCCCATGTGTACGCGCCGAACGCCGCCGCGCCCGCCATGACCATCACCAGCACGCACGTCGTGACGCTCGGCAGATGCCACCCGCTGCCCGGCAGCCGCCTGGAGGCCCGCAGCGCGAGCCCCAGGGCGGCGCCCGCGCACACGAGCGGCATCAGGAGCGGCGCGAAGACCAGGGTCAGCAACACAAAGCTCGCCATGCTCGCCCAGACACCGCCCGGACAATGCCGGTTCCCTCGCGCGTCGAGGGACCGACGGCACCCCCGGAGAAATCGCCGGAAGTTTTTTCCGGGGAGCTGTCGATCCGGGTGTCTCCCGTTCGACGTAAGGGTGAGAGGCGGGGAGTGGCCCCGCCCGGCGACCGAGGAGTCACCATGCCGCGCTTTCTGACCCTGATCCGCATCGACGAGAAGAACGCCCCCGCCGAGGGTCCCAGCCCCGAGCTGATGGAGCGCATGGGCGCCCTGCTGGAGGAGATCACCAAGGCGGGCGTCATGCTCGACACGGCCGGGCTCAAGCCCACCTCCGAGGGCACCCGGGTCACCTGGTCCGGCGGCAAGATCAGCTACACCGACGGGCCGTTCACCGAGAGCAAGGAGGTCATCGGCGGCTACTCCCTCATCCAGGCCAAGGACAAGGCCGAGGCGCTGGAGTGGACCAAGCGGTTCCTGGAGACCCACGAGGACTACTGGACCGTCACCGCCGAGGTCCGCCAGATCGACGAGGGCTGATCAGGCTCCCGGACCGATCCGGTTCCGCTTGCCGCACCACCGGGCGGCTGCTCTGATGGGTGGCCGTGACGGCAGCGAACGCGACCGAAACGGTCGAAGCGGTCTTCAGGATCGAATCCGCGCGCATCATCGCCGGTGTCGCCCGCATCGTGCGGGATGTCGGCATCGCCGAGGAACTCGCGCAGGATGCCCTGATCGCCGCGCTGGAACAGTGGCCGGAGTCGGGCGTCCCGGACAAGCCGGGAGCCTGGCTCATGGCCACCGCCAAGCACCGCGCGATCGACCTCGTACGCCGCAAGGAGACGTACGCGCGGAAGCTGGCCGAGGTCGGGCGGGCCCTGGAGGACGTGCCGCCACCCGATCCGGCGGACCTCGACGACCCCGACGGCATCGACGACGATCTGCTGCGGCTGATCTTCACCGCCTGCCATCCGGTGCTGTCTCCGGAGGCCCGGATCGCCCTGACCCTGCGGCTGCTGGGCGGGCTGACCACGGAGGAGATCGCCCGCGCGTTCCTGGCCTCGGAGGCGGCCGTCGCCCAGCGGATCGTCCGGGCGAAGCGGTCGCTGGCCAAGGCCGGGGTGCCCTTCGAGGTGCCGTACGGCGAGGACCGCACCGCCCGGCTCTCCTCGGTCCTGGAGGTCATCTACCTGATCTTCAACGAGGGCTACTCCGCGACGGCCGGGGACGACCTGGTGCGCCCCGCCCTGTGCGAGGACGCGCTGCGCCTGGCCCGGGTGCTGGCGGGGCTCATGCCCAAGGAGCCCGAGGTGCACGGGCTGGCCGCGCTCCTGGAGTTCCAGGCCTCCCGCATCCCGGCACGCACCGGCCCGGACGGCGCGCCGGTGCTGCTCGCCGACCAGAACCGGGCCAGGTGGAACCGGTTGCTCATCCACCGTGGCGTCGAGGCCCTGCACCGGGCGGGCCACGGCCCGTACGCCCTCCAGGCCGCGATCGCCGCGTGCCACGCGCGGGCGGTCCGCTACGAGGACACCGACTGGGGAACCATCACCACCCTCTACGACCGGCTGGCCGCGCTCACCCCGTCCCCGGTGGTGGAGCTGAACCGGGCGGTGGCCGTCTCGATGGCACAGGGCCCGGCGGCCGCGCTGGAACTGGTCGACGCCCTGGTCGCGGACCCCGCGCTGCGCGACTACCACCTGCTGCCGAGCGTCCGCGGCGATCTGCTGGAGCGCCTGGGGCGGCGGGCGGAGGCCCGCGCCGAGTTCGAGCGCGCCGCCTCCCTCACCCGCAACGCCGCCGAGCGCCGGCTGCTGCGGGAGAGGGCCGAGCGGCTCTGAAACGCATTCGCCCCGCTGGTGCTCACCCCCGCTTCCTGACATCGTCGGCGTCCATGCGGACGACTCTGCACGGCGCCCGGGTTGGCTTGCGGCCCACCGTCCCCGCCGACATCCCCGCGCTCGCCGCCATCCGCGCGAAGCCCGAGGTGTACGCACGCTGGCGGGGCGGCGAGGACCTGGTGGCGGCGGTGACGGAGGACCTGGCCGAGCCGGACACCGAGACGCTGGCCGTGGTGCACGAGGGGGCCGTGGTCGGCATGATCCAGTGGTCGGCCGAAACGGACCCCGACTACCGGCACGCGAGCATCGACATCTATCTGGACCCGGCGGTACACGGCCGTGGGCTCGGCACCGACGCCGTGCGCACCCTGGCCCGGCACCTCGTCCGCGACCACGGCCACCACCGCATCGTGATCGATCCGGCCGCGGACAACGCCGCCGCCATCCGCGCCTACGGCAAGGCCGGGTTCCGTCCGGTCGGCGTGATGCGCCGCTACGAGCGCGGGCCCGACGGCACCTGGCACGACGGTCTGCTGATGGACCTGCTGGCCGAGGAGCTGACGGATTGACATGCTGCCCTTGGATCACCACTGGGGGAGGCATCGTGGCCGACAACACGACCGACGACGACCTGCGGCATCTGCGCCGCTGTGTGGAGCTGGCGACCGAGGCCCTGGAGGCGGGCGACGAACCCTTCGGCTCGGTGCTCGTCGCCGCCGACGGGACCGTCCTGGCCGAGGACCACAACCGGGTGGCGGGCGGTGATCACACCCGCCACCCGGAGTTCGCCCTGGCGCGCTGGGCGGCGGGGCGGCTGACGCCCGCGGAGCGGGCCGCGGCCACCGTCTACACCTCGGGCGAGCACTGCCCGATGTGCGCCGCCGCGCACGGCTGGGTCGGGCTCGGCCGCATCGTGTACGCCAGTTCCTCGGAGCAGCTGGCGGGCTGGCTCGCCGAACTCGGCGTGCCGGCGCCGCCGGTACGGACCCTGCCGATCCGGGAGGTCGTGCCCGGCGCGGTGGTGGCGGGCCCGTATCCCGCGCTCGCCGAGGAGGTCCGGACGCTGCACCGCCGCTTCCACGGCGCGGCCTGAGCGGGTCAGCGGGGCGTCAGAAGATGAGGTGCACGGTGAAGTTGGTGTCCAGCCCGGTGACGCTGACGGCGTGGACGAAGCCGTGGGCGGTGCGGTAGCGGCCCGTGCCGCCGGTGATCGCGAGGTTGATGTCGGGCTCGGGACCGGCCGCGGTGACGGAGATCATCCCCTGGATGGTGATGTCCCCGCCGGGAAGCCTGAGGGTGCCCACGCACTGCTGGTCGAACGAGTCGACGACGGGCCCGACCCGGGTCAGCGTGCACACCTCGCCGAACGTCCCCACCGTGGTGCTTCCCTGGAGAAGGTCCCCGCTGAGGACGAACTCGTCCCCCTGGCTGGGCCCGGGCGTGCCCACATCCACGAAGCTGAACTGCGTCTGGTGGGCGACGAGATCGAAGACCCGCTCGCGCCCGCCCGGGAACAGCGGATCGCCGCCGCCCCCGGTCGGCGCCGAGGCGGCGGCCGCGGCGGGGGCGGCACACAGGAGGGCGGCGGTCAGGGCGGTGGCGGCGCTCAGGCCGAGGTGGCGAAGGCGGCGGAGGTGGCGCATGATGACAGTTCCCATCGGGTCGTAGGGGCTCCGGCATCAGCGTCGCGGGTCGCGCGGGGCCCGGCGACTCCACAAGATCATCCGAGTGAACGTCACCGGCTCAGCCCGGCGCGCCACCCTCCACCCGCAGCCGCCACTGCCCGGCGCGGCCGGTGAGGGTGACGGTGGACAGCGGGGTCACGTCGACGTTCCAGTAGCAGTGCGGCGGCGCCTTGATGGCGTACGTCAGGGCGGCGCGTATCACCCCGGGGTCGGCCACCGCGAGCACCTTGACGTGCTCCTCGACCGGCCGGGTGTCCAGCCAGCCGCCGACCCGGGTGATGAACGCCAGCAGCGACTCGCCGCCGTACGGCGCGGAGCGGGGGTCCGCGAGCCACACGTCGACCGCGCGCGGCTCGCGCGCCATCACATCGGCGAACGTACGGCCGCCCCAGCGGCCCATGTCCCAGTCGCGCAGGGCGAGTTGGACGAGCGGGGTGAACCCGAGCGCGAGGCCGGTCTCCCGGCTGCGCGGCGACGGCGAGCAGTAGCGCAGCTCGGCCGCGGCCAGCGGCAGGAGGACGGGCGCGGCGCGCTCGGCGGCGCGACGGCCCTCCGGATCCAGCGGCCGGTCGTCGCCGAAGCGTTCCCCGAGCCGCGAGGAGGTCGAGGCGGCGGCGACCAGCGTCAGCCGAAACGTCATTCGCGCATCGTACGGTTCGGTGGCCGCGCGGGAGGGGTCCTGTGCGAGAAGTGAGAGGTCCGGGTCCGCCGCGTGGTTGCGTCGTTTCCTATCCCAGCACCTCGTCGCAGGCGGTGCGCAACCGCCGTGCGCCCTCGGCGAGTTCGCCGGTGCCCGCGACCGAGGCGAAGCTCAGCCGGACGTGCGGGGCGGGCGGCTCGGCGCTGAAGTACGGGCGGCCGGAGGCCACCGCGACTCCGGCGCGCAGCGCGGCGGAGGCGAGCGCGCCCTCGTCGGTGCCGTGCGGCAGGCGCAGCCACAGGTGGTAGCCGCCGGGCGGGACGTGCGGGGACGGCAGGCCGGGCAGCTCGCGGCGGACCGCGGTGACCAGAGCCTCGCGACGGGTGCGCAGTTCGGCGGCGACGGTCCGCAGATGGCGCGTCCAGGAGGGCGCGCCGACCAGTTCCAGCGCGGCTTCCTGCAGCGGGCGCGGGACGAAGAAGCTGTCCACGACCTGGATCGCGCGCAGCCGCTCCAGCGCCGGGCCGCGGGCGGCGAGCGCGCCGACCCGGAGGCTGGGCGAGGTGGCCTTGGTGAGGGAGCAGACGTGGACCACCACCCCGTCGGGGTCGTCCGCGGCGAGGGCCGCGGGCAGCGGGGGCGCGTCCTCGTGGACGAGGTAGCGCGCGAAGTCGTCCTCGATCACGAACGCGCCCGCCTCGCGCGCGATCCGGATCACCTCGCGGCGCCGTTCGGCGGAGAGCACCGCGCCGGTCGGGTTCTGGAACAGCGGCTGGCAGACGACGACGCGGGCGCCGCCCGCCCGCAGCGCCTCGGCGAGCAGATCGGTACGGATGCCGTCGGCGTCGGCCGGTACGGGGACCGGGCGCAGCCCGGAGGCGCGGGCGGCGGCGAGCATGCCGGGGTAGGTGGGCGACTCGACCACGACGGGCGCGCCGGGCGGGGCGAGGGCGCGCAGCGCGCAGGTCAGCGCGGACTGGCCGCCCGCGGTGACCAGGACGTCGGCGGCGGTGACCGTGCCGCCGCGGCCGCCGATCTGGTGGGCGAACCAGGCGCGCAGCTCGGGCAGTCCCTCCATGGGCGGGCGGCCCCAGGCGCCGGGCCGGCGCCCGGCCCGGGTGAGGGCGGCGGCCAGCGCCCGCTCGGGCTGGAGCGAGGGGTGCAGATAGCCGCTGTTCAGCTCCAGGATTCCGGGCGGCGGGGCGGCGAGGGTGGCCAGGACGCCCGAGGCGTCGACCGAGCGCGGGACCGATTCGCCGGGCGTCTCGACGCTCAGCGCGACCTCCTGCCAGGAGGTGTCCCCGGCCCGCGGCGCCTCGACCCGGGGCGCGGCACGGAAGGCACCGGCGCCGGGCCGGGTGACGACCAGCCCCTCGGCGGCGAGCGCGGCCAGCGCGCGGGAGACGGTGACGGGGCTCACCCGGTGGCGTTCGACCAGGGCACGACTGGACGGCAGCTTCTCACCGGGAGAGTAGCGATTCAGCTCACGCCGGAGAGCTTCTGCCAGTTCAGCGACACTGCTACGCTCGTGCATGAGAACACAGGATAGCGCTACTGTCGACGACACGATAGCGGTGAGCGGTGACCCCGGCACCGTCGCGGCAACCGCTCCCACCCAAAGCGGGACGCTGCTGGCCGCCCTCGGGGTGGTCGCCTTCTCCCTCACCTTCCCCGGCACCGCCTGGGCCCTGGAGGGGCTCGGCCCCTGGTCGGTGACCACCTGCCGGGTGGTGCTCGCCGCGCTGGTGGCCGGGGGCGCGCTCGCGGCGCGGCGGGTGGCGCCGCCGCAGCGGCGCCACTGGCCCGGGCTGCTGGTGGTCGCGGCCGGGGTGGTGGTCGGGTTCCCGCTGCTGACCACGCTCGCGCTGCAGACCTCCACCACCTCGCACGCCGCCGTGGTCGTGGGGCTGCTGCCGCTGACCACGGCCGCCGTGTCCGCCGTACGCACCGGGGCGCGGCCCTCGCGCCGGTTCTGGGCGGCGGCGCTCACCGGGGCCGCGGTGGTGATCGGATTCGCGGTGCAGCAGAGCGGCGGCGCGCCGACCATCGGCGATCTGTATCTCTTCGGCGCGCTGCTGGTGTGCGCCGCGGGCTACGCGGAGGGCGGGCGGCTGGCCCGCAGCATGCCGGGCTGGCAGGTGATCGGCTGGGCGCTGGTGGCCTGCGTTCCGGTGGCGCTCCCGGGCGCGGTGGTCGCGCTGCTCAGCGAGGACGTGCGGCTCGGCGGCCACGCCGTCGCCGGGCTGCTGTGGCTGGCGGTGGGCTCGCAGTTCGTGGGGCTGGTGGTCTGGTACCGCGGCATGGCCGCCATCGGCGTGGCCCGGGCCAGCCAGCTGCAGCTGGCCCAGCCGCTGCTGACCCTGGTGTGGTCGGTGCTGCTGCTCGGCGAGCACATCGGCCCCGCCGCGCCGATCGCCGCCGTCGCGGTCCTGGTGTGCATCGGGGTGACGCAACGGGGGTGAACCCGGGCGGACCCGGCGGGCGCGATCCGGGTGGACCGGCCATAGACTGGCCACAGGGATCGCATCGCCCTCCGGGTAGCCGCACTACAGGAGGTCACGCAGATGGAGGCGACCGTAGGCGACAAGCTGCTGGTGCACGGCAGGGTTGTCGGAGTTCACGACCGGACCGCAGAGATCATCGAAGTGCTCGGGGACCACGGTGAACCGCCGTACCGCGTCCGTTACGAGGACGACGGTCATGAGTGCCTGTTCTCCCCCGGACCCGACTCGGTCGTACGTCACCTGCCCGCCGGACAGCGGTAGCGAGGGCGGCCCGGCCGCGAGCCGGGCTCAGCGAGGCGGACGTACCCGGGACGGATAGTGGTCGGCGACCACGCGCGCCATGGCGCCGTTGCGGTCGGCGGCCACTTCCTTCGCCGAGAAGTACACGTTCCCCCGCACCTGCGGATACCCCGCGCAGAGCGTGAGGTGGCGGGACAGCTCCGCCGGGTCCTGCCAGGGCGCGGGCTGGGCCGGATCGCCCGCCTTGTACAGCGCCTCGCCGATGAAGAGGCCGACGCCGGTGCCCCGCACCACCTCCGCCCACCAGGGCACGAGGGTGGCGTAGTCGGCTGCGGCGAAGCCGATGTTCCAGTACACCTGCGGGACGACGTAGTCGATCCAGCCCTCCCGCACCCAGCGCCGGGTGTCCGCGTACAGGTCGTCGTAGGTCTGCACCCCGGCCCGGGTGTCGGAGCCGAGCGGATCGGTGGCACGGTTGCGCCACACGCCGAAGGGGCTGATGCCGAACCGCACGCCCCGCCGCAGCCGCTTGATACGTGCGGCGGTCTCCCGCACCAGCAGGTCGATGTTGTTCCGCCGCCAGGCGGCCCGGTCGGGGAAGCCCGCGCCGTGGCGCGCGTACGCCGCGTCGTCGTCGAAGACCTGGCCCGCCACCGGATAGGGGTAGAAGTAGTCGTCCCAGTGGACGGCGTCGATGTCATAGCGCGCGACCGCGTGCAGCATCGCGTCCTGGACGAAGCGGCGGACCTCGGGCAGCCCGGGGTTGTAGTAGAGCTTGCCGCCGTAACCCACGACCCACTCGGGGTGCACCCGGGCCGGATGGGTGGGCAGCAGTCTGCCCGGGTCGGCGTGGTTCGCGACGCGGTACGGGTTGAACCAGGCGTGCAGCTCCAGGCCGCGCCGGTGCGCCTCGCGCACCGCGGTGCCCAGCGGGTCCCAGCCCGGGTCCTGGCCCTGCGTCCCGGTCAGCCACTCCGACCAGGGCTCGTACGGGGACGGCCACAGCGCGTCGGCGGTGGGCCGGACCTGGAAGACGACCGCGTTGAGCCGCCGCTCGACGGCGGTGTCGAGGAAGGCCAGCAGCGAGGCCCGCTGCTCGGCGGCGGGAAGTCCGGGGCGCGCGGGCCAGTCGCGGTTCGCGACCGTGGCCAGCCACATCCCCCGGAACTCACGTCCGTGCCCCCGCCCCTCCGCCGCCGCCTCGCCCGGCCAGGCGGCCGTGGCCAGCGCCCCGGCGGCCGCGGCCGTCACGCTCCGTCGTGTGATGCCCGTGATCCGACCCATGCCCACTCCTCACTGAGGCGCAACTCCAGCCGATGATGGGCGGCTTGGGGGCGGGCGGCAATGGGTACCCCGTGACTTCACTCTTCTCGCACGGCCATCCGGCCGTTAACATCAAGAGCACGCACGCATGGGAGCGCTCCCAAATCACACCTCACACCCCCACGCCCGGAGAGGAAGTTCCCGTGCGCAGCAGAGGCAGGAGAACCCCGCTCGGCGCGCTCATGGCCGCGCTGGCACTCGTCGGCGGATTACTCACCGCGGCCGCCGCCCCCGCGGCGGCCCGCCCCGACGACTCCCCCACCACCCCGGCCGGAAGCGCGGCCGACAGCTACAGCTGGAAGAACGTCCGCATCGACGGCGGCGGATTCGTCCCCGGCATCGTCTTCAACCGCAAGGAGAAGAACCTCGCCTACGCCCGCACCGACATCGGCGGCGCGTACCGCTGGGACCAGTCCGGAAAGCGGTGGGTGCCGCTGCTGGACTCGGTGGGCTGGGACCACTGGGGCTGGACCGGCGTGGTCAGCCTGGCCAGCGACCCGGTCGCGCCGAACAAGGTGTACGCGGCGGCCGGTACGTACACCAACAGCTGGGACCCGGGCAACGGCGCGGTCCTGCGCTCCTCCGACCGGGGCGCCACGTGGCAGGCGGCCACGCTCCCCTTCAAGCTCGGCGGCAACATGCCGGGCCGTGGCATGGGCGAACGGCTGGCGGTCGACCCGAACCGCAACAGCGTGCTGTACCTCGGCGCGCCCAGCGGCAACGGCCTGTGGCGCTCCACCGACTCCGGGGTCAGCTGGTCGAAGGTGACCGCCTTCCCCAACCCCGGCACTTACGTCCAGGACCCGAACGACACCAGCGGCTACGCGAGCGACAACCAGGGCGTGGTGTGGGTGACGTTCGACGAGCGCACCGGCTCCTCCGGCAACGCCACGAAGACCATCTACGTGGGCGTGGCCGACAAGGACAACACGGTCTACCGCTCGACCGACGCGGGCGCCACCTGGTCGCGGCTGGCCGGACAGCCCACCGGCTACCTCTCCCACAAGGGCGTCCTGGACGCGAAGAACGGCTACCTGTACCTCACCACGAGCGACAAGGGCGGCCCGTACGACGGCGACAAGGGCCAGGTGTGGCGGTATACGACCGCCACCGGCGAGTGGAAGAACATCAGCCCCATGGCCGAGGCCGACACCTCCTTCGGCTACAGCGGGCTCACCGTGGACCGCCAGAAGCCCGGCACCCTCATGGTGACCGGCTACAGCTCCTGGTGGCCGGACACCCAGATCTTCCGCTCCACCGACTCCGGCGCCACCTGGACCCGCGCCTGGGACTACACCACCTACCCGAACCGGTCCTTCCGCTACACCCAGGACATCTCCTCCGTCCCCTGGCTGTCCTTCGGCACCAACCCGACGCCGCCCGAGGTCACCCCGAAACTGGGCTGGATGACCGAGGCGCTGGAGATCGACCCGTTCGACTCCAACCGGATGATGTACGGCACCGGCGCGACGGTCTACGGCACCGAGAACCTGACCGCGTGGGACTCCGGCGGCCAGGCGAAGATCACGCCGATGGTGAAGGGCCTGGAGGAGACCGCGGTCAACGACCTGGCCAGCCCGCCGTCCGGCGCCCCGCTGCTGAGCGCGCTCGGCGACATCGGCGGCTTCCGCCACACCGATCTCGACGCGGTGCCCGCGAAGATGTACGCCTCGCCGTCGTTCACCACGACCACCAGCCTGGACTACGCCGAGAGCAGCCCGAACACCGTGGTGCGGGTGGGCAACAACGACACCGCCCCGCGCGTCGCCTTCTCCACCGACAACGGCGCCAACTGGTTCCAGGGCACCGAGCCGCCCGGCGTCACCGGCGGCGGCACGGTGGCCGCGGCGGCGGACGGCAGCGGCTTCGTCTGGAGCCCCGACGGTGCGTCGGCCGTCTACCGCACCACCGGCTTCGGCAACTCCTGGACGGCCTCCAGCGGCATCCCGGCCGGGGCGGTGGTCGAGTCCGACCGCAAGAACCCGAAGAAGTTCTACGGCTACAAGTCCGGCACCTTCTACGTGAGCACCGACGGCGGCGCCACCTTCACCGCCAAGGCGTCCTCCGGGCTGCCCGCCGAGAGCGTGCGCTTCAAGGCGGTACCGGGCGCGGAGGGCGACATCTGGCTCGCGGGCGGCACCGCGAACGGCGCGTACGGGCTGTGGCACTCCACGGACTCCGGCGCGACCTTCACCAAGCTGCCGGGCGTCCAGCAGGCCGACACCATCGGCTTCGGCAAGGCCGCCCCCGGCGCCTCGTACCAGACGCTCTACACCAGCGCGAAGATCGGCGGGGTGCGCGGCATCTTCCGCTCCACCGACGCCGGGAAGAGCTGGACCCGGATCAACGACGACACGCGTCAGTGGGGCTGGACCGGCGCCACCATCACCGGCGACCCACGGGTCTACGGCCGGGTCTACGTCGGCACGAACGGCCGCGGGATCCTGCGCGGGGACGTGTCGTAACGGACCCATCAGCACACCGTGAACACGGGCGGGCCGGGGCGTGCCAATGCGGCCCCGGCCCGTCCGCCGCGCCTAACCGGGAGGTAACGTCTGGTCGGCAGGGGGAGCACAGACGACAACCAGCTCAGCGAAAGGCACGATGTGACCGACATCGAACGCGTCGGAGTAGTGGGCTGCGGCCAGATGGGAGCGGGCATCGCGGAGGTGTGTGCGCGATCCGGCCTGGAGGTCAAGGTCGCCGAGACCACCGGCGAGGCTCTGGAGATCGGCCGCACCCGCCTGACCACCTCTCTCGACAAGGCCGCCGCCCGCGGCAAGATCACCGAGGAGGAGCGGGACGCGACGCTGGAGCGGCTGAGCTTCACCACGGACCTCGGGGAGTTCGCCGACCGCGATCTGGTCATCGAGGCCGTCGTCGAGAGCGAGCAGATCAAGACGCAGATCTTCCAGGTCCTGGACCAGGTGGTGACCCGCCCGGACGCCATCCTCGCCTCGAACACCTCGTCCATCCCGCTGGTCAAGCTGGCCGTCGCGACCTCCCGCCCGGACCAGGTCATCGGCATCCACTTCTTCAACCCGGCCCCGGTGCAGTCGCTGGTCGAGCTGATCCCGGCGCTCACCACCGGTGAGGAGACCATCAAGCGGTCCGAGGCGCTGGTCGAGGGCATGCTCGGCAAGCACGCGATCCACGCCCTGGACCGGGCCGGTTTCGTCGTCAACGCGCTGCTGATCCCGTATCTGCTGTCCGCCATCCGGATGTTCTCCTCCGGTGTCGCCACCCGCGAGGACATCGACAACGGCATGGAGATGGGCTGCGCCCATCCGATGGGCCCGCTCAAGCTGTCCGACCTGATCGGCCTGGACACCATCGCGGCCATCGCCGACTCGATGTACTCCGAGTACAAGGAGCCGCTGTACGCCGCTCCCCCGCTGCTGCTGCGCATGGTCGACGCGGGCCGGCTGGGCCGCAAGACGGGCTCGGGCTTCTACGAGTACGCGTAGGCGTACTCGTACGGGTAGGCACTCCGGTGGCGACGCCGTTCGCACGGGGTGTGCGCCGGTGACTCACACACAATCCCCACACACTCTCCCGCGCCGCCCGGTCACGCGGTTGACTCGGAGCGTGAACAGTGCAGCACGGACGTACATCCGGAAGGGGAGCAAACCCGTGACCACCGAGCCCGAGCAGACCGCGTTAGCCGTGGAGCTCGCGGAACTCCGCCGGAGCGTCGATGTGGGCTTCGCCCGCGTCGACGGCCGGCTCATCCTGCACGACCACCGCGGAGAGCAGACGGAGGAGGAACTGGACCAACTGGCCGGGCGCATGCGCGTCCTGGAGCACGGACGCTGGCCGTTGCCCTCCATCGCCGCTCTGACGGGGGTATCCGCGCTGGCGCTGGCGGTGTGGCAGGCAGCGGGACACTAGCCGTTCCCGGCCAGTACCCCGCGGCCTGCCGTGGTCCGCGCGGTGGGGCTCAGCCCAGGCGGATGTGGTGGAGCAGCAGCAGGGCAGCCGCCATGTTCGCCGCGGGCACCTCACCGCGCGCGACCAGATCGGGCACCAGCTTCAGCGGAACCCATTCGCGGCGGTCCGACTCGAAGTCGTCCTCCGGGGGGCCGACGTACTCGGCCTCCTCGGCCCAGTAGATGTGGTGCCGGGCATCGGTGAGCCCGTTGGACGGCTCCACGGACAGCAGATGGCGCAGCGGACCGGGGCGCCAGCCGGTCTCCTCCTCCATCTCGCGCGCCGCCGCGATCTCGATGTCCTCACCGTCCTCGACGACCCCCGCGGCCAGTTCCCAGCCCCAGTTGTCGGTGATGAAACGGTGCCGCCACAGCAGCAGGACTTCGTTCGCCTCGTTGACGACCGTCGCCACGGCCACCGGCCGCAGCCGGATCAGATAGTGATCCAGATGACGGCCGTCGGGGAGTCTGACGTCGGCGAGGTTGACCCGGAACCATCGGTTCTCGTACACGGTCTGCTCCGTGAGATTCTTCCATCGCACTGGTCGGCCACCTTCCGTCGGAGAGATGGCAATCCTCGCGGCCAACCGCTGGCGAGAGCGCGGCCACGGGAAGGGGCCGCGGCGGCGGCCACGGTCAGAGCGGAACGCGCAGGGCCCCGTCGATGAGTTCGGCGGCCTCGTGCGTCGCGGCGCACTCGCTGACGGCCAGGTGTTCACGTACCGCGCGGAGCCGGTCGCGTAACCTCTGGGATTCCATGCCCCGGGCCCTTTCGGTCATCTCGACCGCGGTGGCGCCCGCCCGGTCCGCGTCTCCCTGTCGCAGTTCGATGTGGGTGAGCATGGCGAGCCGGTGCACCCGGCCCCGGTCGTGGGTGGGCGTGCCGACCGCCGCGGTGGCGTGTTCCCGGGCGGCGCCGAGGTCACCGAGGCTGAGCAGCGCCTCCGCCACCTGGATGTTGACCAGGCCCGGCTGCACATAGCCGGTCTCGTCGGGCTCCTGGCCGGGTCTGATCCGGTCGGCGGCCGTCTCGGCACGCCGGATGCAGGCCAGCGCGCTGTGCCCGTCGCCGAGCCGCGCGTAGGACTTGGCCTGCATCGCGTACAGGTCGGCGGCGAGCGCCGGGGTGATCTGGGCCCCCGCGGCGCGCAGCGCCGATTCGGCGAAGGCGACGGCCTGCCGGTACTCCTTCATGAACAGGGACTGGGTGACGAGCAGCGCTATCACATACGCGCCAAGTCCCCGGTCGCCGCTGGCCTTGGCGAGCCGCAGCGCCTGGTGGAAGTAGCGCTGGGCCAGGCCGTGGGCGTTGGAGTCGTACGCGCAGATCCCGGCGATGGCGACCAGTCCGCCGGTCGCCCGGTGCAGCTGGCGGCCCATGTCGTCGGCGTAGGCGCCGCGCAGCAGGGGCGCGGTCTCGGAGTTGAGGAAGCCGACGACGCGGGCTCTGGTCGCGACGCCGCCGGCCTTGCGGTACATCTGCTCGTAGTGGGCGCGGGCGGCGCGCAGCGTCTCGATGTCGGTCATGGACACGCGCGTGAGGCCGTGACGGGAGACGTCGGAGTCCTCCGGCGGGTTCTCCCACTCCCACACCGGGATCACGGCGGGTGTGCCGGTGACCGCGGGGGCTCCTATGACGTGCGGGCGCTGCTGTTCGTCGGAGCGCCACAGCGCGGTGGCGCGCTCGACGAAGCCGGACAGCGAGGTGGCGGGGGCGCGCGGGGTGCCGGGGGTGCCGAGTCCGATGTCGTCGAGGGTGAGGGCGCGGTGCAGCCGCTCGCCGAGCACCTCGCAGATGAGGTCCGGCACTTGGCCGCGCGGCCGCTGCCCCTTCAGCCAGCGGGCGACCGCGGTGTGTTCGTACCGCAGCTTCATGCCGCGGGCCCGGCCCGCCTCGTTGATGTGCGCGGCCAGACCGGCGTGGGAGATTCCGGCCTCGTCGAGTACGGAGTCGAGCAGTGTGTTGGGCTCCATGTCGCCCTCCCGGTGGACTCTGCGCCTCTCAGCGTAGTGAAGTCCGTTTCACACGGGGTGTGAAGCTCGCGGGCAGCGGGCAGCGGTCGTTGCGCAGCGCCACCAGGGCGATGTCGTCGGCGAGCCGGCCTCCGGTGTGGCGCAGCACAGCCGTCCGCACCGCCGCGACGACGGCCGCGGGGATGATGGGGCCGCTGCCCGCGGCCTCGCCGAGTGCGTGGCGCAGCGGGAAGAACGTGCCGTGCGCGTCGCGCGCGTCCTCGGCCCCGTCGGTGTGCAGGACCAGCGCGTCCCCGGGGCGCAGCGCGGTGCAGCGGGCCAGGGGCAGTTCGGCGGGCAGCGGGAAGAGGCCGAGCGGGGGCAGGACCTCACCGGGCGTGGTCTGCCGGGCCAACGCCGGTCCCACGGGCTGCTCGTGGAGCCGGTACGGCCAGGGGTGGCCGCAGTTGAGCGCGGTCACCTCGCCGCCGGGGCCGATCTCCAGCAGCAGGACGGTCACGAACTCCTCGCCGCGGTCGTCGCCGAGGTGGCGCCGCAGCGCCCGGTCCAGCCTCCTGAGGACACCGGCGAGTTCGGGCTCCTCGTGCGCCGCCTCGCGGAAGCTGCCGAGCACGGCGGCGACGGTGCCGATGGCGGCGAGGCCGTGGCCGCGTACGTCCCCGATGACGGCGCGGACGCCGTGCGCGGTGGCCAGCACCTCGTACAGGTCGCCGCCGAGCGCGGCGCCGCGGCTGGCCGACAGACAGCCGCCCGCCACCTCGATCCCCTCCAGCCGGGACGGCAGCGGCCGCAGCACCACCTCCTGCGCGGCGGCGGCCACTTCGCGGGCCCGCTCCAGCTCGCGGACCAGCCGGGAGCGGCGGGCCCGGACCGCGTACGCGAGGGGGAGGACGGCGGCCAGCAGCGGACCGCAGAGCCCGTGCCACCGCGATACGAGCACACAGCAGAGCAGCCACACCCCCGTCAGCACGAGCCCGAGCTTCCTACCGCACACCGCCCTGGTCCCGATCATGCGTCGCCCCCACTCGCAGCCACCGGAACGATTCTCGCGACAGCGACTGCCAAAAGGACCACCCCCCCTCCGATTCCCACCCGATCGTGTGAAACCCGGCAACGAAACGCCGAAGGGGCGCACCCCGTAGCGGGATGCGCCCCTTTCGCGGGGTACGGCGTCAGGCGCCGCGCAGGGTGGCGCCGGTGCGCTCGGCCGCCACGGCCACCGCGGCGTCGCGGGCCACCGCGACCTCGTCGGCGGTCAGGGTCCGGTCCGGGGCGCGGAAGCGCAGCGCGTACGCCAGGGACTTCTTGCCCTCGCCCAGCTGTTCGCCGGTGAAGACGTCGAACAGCCGCAGCGATTCGAGCAGTTCGCCCGCGCCCTCGCGCAGCGCCTTCTCGACGTCGGCCGCGGCGGCCGAGTCGTCGACCACCAGGGCGACGTCCTGGGTGGCCACCGGGAAGGCGGACACGTGCGGGGACGTCACCGGGCCGGTGCCCGCCCGCTGCAGGCGGTCCAGCTCGATCTCCATCGCACAGGTGCGCTCCGGGAGGCCGAGCGCCTTGGTGACGCGCGGGTGCAGCTCACCTGCGTTGCCGACGAGGATCTCCTCGCCGTCGACGACGGCGAGCAGCGCGGCGCAGCGGCCCGGGTGCCAGGGGTCCTGCTGGTCCTGGCGGACGATCAGCTCGACGCCCGCCTCGCGCGCCACGGTACGGCCTGCCTCGACGGCGTCGGCCCAGCTGACCGGGATGCCCTTGCCCCACCAGCCGGCCTGCTGCCGGTCGCCCGCGAGGACGACGGCGGCGCGCCGCGGCTGGCTCGGGAGGGCGGCGTCGAGCTGGGCGATCTCCTCGTCCGTCGGCCGGTGGTCGACGGGGAGGCGGACGGCCGGGGGCTCGTCGCCGGTGGCGCGGAAGACCAGGCCGGTCTCGAAGAGCGCGAGGTCGTGCTCACCACGTCCGGCGTTGCGGCGCAGCGCGGCGAGCAGTCCGGGCAGCAGGGTGGTGCGCAGCGCGGGCTCGGCGTCGGAGAGCGGGTTGACCAGGCGGACCAGGTCGCGCCGCGGGTCGTCGGCGGCGAGGCCGAGCTGGTTCAGCACCTCCTCGCCGATGAACGGGTAGTTCAGCGCCTCGACGTAACCGGCCCCGGCCAGCGCCCGGCCGACCCGGCGGTGCAGCCGCTGACGCTCGGTCAGCCCGCGGCCGGAGGGGGGGTGCGGCAGGGTGGAGGGCAGGTTCTCGTAGCCCTCCAGCCGGATGACCTCCTCGGCGAGGTCGTTCGGGTCGCGCAGGTCGGGCCGCCAGCTGGGCACGGTGACGGTGAGGTCGTCCGCGCCGTAGACGTCGCAGCCGATCTGCTGGAGGCGCCGCACCACGGTCTCGCGGCCGTACGCCACGCCCGCGACCCGGTCCGGGTGGTCGGCGCGCAGCGTGATGGTGTGCGGGGCGCCGGGCGAGATGATCTCGGTGACGCCCGCCTCGGCGGTGCCGCCCGCGAGCAGCACCAGCAGGTCGACGGTGCGCTGGGCGGCCGCGGAGGCGGCCTCGGGGTCGACGCCGCGCTCGAACCGCCGGGACGCCTCGGAGGACAGCTTGTGGCGGCGGGCGGTGCGGGCGATCGGGACCGGGGCGAAGTGCGCGGCCTCGATGACGACGTCGGTGGTGCCCTGGATCCGGCCGGTCTCGGGATCGGCGACGGCGTCGGCGATCTCGGTGTTGGCGCCGCCCATGACTCCGGCGAGGCCGATCGGCCCGCTGTCGTCGGTGATGACCAGGTCCTCGGCGTCCAGGACGCGCTGGGTGCCGTCGAGGGTGGTGAGCTTCTCGCCCGGCTCGGCGCGGCGTACGCCGATCGTGCCCGTGACCCGGGAGCGGTCGTAGGCGTGCAGCGGCTGGCCGATCTCCAGCATCACATAGTTGGTGACGTCGACGGCCAGCGAGACGGGCCGCAGGCCCGCCTTCTGGAGCCGGCGCCGCAGCCAGATCGGGGAGTGCGCCTCGGGGTCGAGCCCGGTGACCGTACGGGCGGTGAAGCGGTCGCAGCCGACCGGGTCGGCGACCTTGACCGGGTAGCCGTGGCTGTTGGGCGCGGGCACGTCCAGCAGGGCCGGGTCGCGCAGCGGCAGCTCGTAGGCGATGCCGGTCTCCCGGGCGATGCCGCGCATGGACAGGCAGTAGCTGCGGTCGGGGGTGACCGCGATGTCCAGGACCTCGTCGACGAGCTGCAGCAGCTCGATCGCGTCGGTGCCGGCCTCGTGCTCCGGCGGCAGCACGATGATGCCGTCATGGTCGTCGGACATGCCCAGCTCGGCGGCGGAGCAGATCATGCCCTCGGAGGTCTTGCCGTAGGTCTTGCGCGCGGAGATCGCGAAGCCGCCGGGCAGTTCGGCGCCGGGCAGCACGACGACGACCTTGTCGCCGACCGCGAAGTTCCGGGCGCCGCAGACGATGTTCTGCGGCTCGCCGGTGCCGTTGGCCTGGCCGACGTCGACCTGGCAGTAGCGGATGGGCTTCTTGAACCCCTCCAGTTCCTCGATGGCCAGCACCTGGCCGACCACCAGGGGGCCCTTGAGACCGGCGCCGAGCTGCTCGACCGTCTCGACCTCCAGGCCGGCGGCGACGAGTTTGGCCTGCACGTCGCGGCCGGTCTCACCGGCCGGCAGGTCGACGTATTCCCGCAGCCACGAAAGCGGGACCCGCATCAGATCTCCATCCCGAAGGGCCGGGTGAAGCGCACGTCACCCTCGACCATGTCTCGCATGTCTTCCACGTTGTGCCGGAACATCAGCATCCGCTCGATGCCGAAGCCGAAGGCGAACCCGCTGTACTTCTCCGGGTCGACGCCGCAGGCGATGAGCACCCGCGGGTTGACCATGCCGCAGCCGCCCAGCTCGATCCAGCCCTCGCTGGAGCAGGTGCGGCACGGGCGGTCCGGGTTGCCGACGGACTCGCCGCGGCACACGTAGCACCGCATGTCCATCTCGGCGGACGGCTCGGTGAACGGGAAGAAGTTCGGCCGCAGCCGGGTGGTCATGCCCTCGCCGAACAGCGCCCGCACCATGTGGTCGAGGGTGCCCTTGAGGTCGGCCATGGTCAGGCCCTCGTCGATGGCCAGCAGCTCGACCTGGCTGAAGACGGGGGTGTGGGTGGCGTCCAGCTCGTCGGTGCGGAAGGTGCGCCCCGGGCAGATCACGTAGATCGGCGGCGTGCGCTCGATCATCGACCGGATCTGCACCGGCGAGGTGTGGGTGCGCAGCACCACCCCGGAGGGCTCCCCCTCCTCGGCGCCCCGCACGAAGAAGGTGTCCTGCATCTCCCGGGCGGGGTGGTCCGGCGGGAAGTTGAGGGCGTCGAAGTTGAACCACTCGGCCTCGACCTCCGGGCCCTCGGCCACCTCGTAGCCCATGGCCACGAAGACGTCCTCGATGCGCTCGGAGAGCGTGGTGATGGGGTGGCGGGCGCCGGCCGGGGTGCGGTCGTACGGCAGGGTGACGTCCACCGCCTCCTCGACCAGCACCCGGGCGTCGCGCTCCGCCTCCAGCTCCGCCTGCCGGGCCTTCAGGGCCTGGGTGACCTGGCCGCGGGCCTGGCCGACGCGCTTGCCCGCGTCCGCCTTGGCGTGCGGCGGCAGGGCGCCGATCTCGCGGTTGGCGAGGGCGAGCGGCGAGCGGTCACCGGTGTGGGCGACCTTCACCTCGCGCAGCGCTTCGAGATCCCCCGCGGCGGCGATGGCGTCCAGCGCCTCGTCCCGCATCCGGGCGATCTCTTCCGGTTTCAGTGCCTCGACCTCGACAGGGTCGTACGACTTATTCGGTGCCGACATCTCTTCCTGTGCTTCCGATTGTCCCCCAGCTACCGCTGGGAGGGGCCCTGAGGCTGCGCGGCCCCGCTCGACGGCTGCGACGCTTGCGACCACATGAGCGACCACAGAGGGACGCCAAAGGTGCCAGGGCCCGAGTCTAAGGGGCGCGGCGGGTCCGCTGTGCCCCGGGAAGCCCGTGGGAACGCTCAGGCCAGGTAGGCCGGGGTGCCCACGGGCAGCGTAAATCGGAACTCGGCGCCGCCCCCGGCGGCCCGGCCTACGGTGATCGTCCCACCGTGCGCCTCGACGATGCCCTTGACGATGTACAGCCCCAGGCCGGTGCCGCCGCGCTTGCTGCCCCGCCAGAAGCGGGTGAAGACGCGGCTCATCGACTCCTCCGGGATGCCCGAGCCTTCGTCGCTCACGGTGATGGCGGTCCTTTCGACGACGGGGCCGTCCGCCGCGGGCCGGTGCGGTGCGGGGGCCACCTCGATGGTGACGGTTCCCTCGCCGTGGCGCACCGCGTTTTCCAGCAGGTTGCCCAGCACCTGGTCGATCTTGTCCGGGTCGGCCCACAGACCGGGCAGCGGGCCCCGCACCTTGATCATGAAGCGTTCGGCGGTGTGCCCGGCCGTGGTGAGCGCCTGCACATGGCGGCGCACGGCGGCCGCGACGTCCACCGGCTGGCGGCGCACCTCCAGCCGGCCGGAGTCGATCCGGGAGATGTCCAGCAGCTCGGCGATCAGGCGGGTGACCCGGTTGGCGTCGGAGTCGACCGTCTCCAGCATCAGCCGCTTCTGGTCGTCGGTGAACCGCTCCCACTTGGCCAGCAGGGTCGCCGTGAAGCCTTTGACGGAGGTCAGCGGGGAGCGCAGCTCGTGCGCCACGGTCGCGATCAGCTCGGCGTGGCTGCGCTCGGTGCGCCGCCGGGCCTCGGTGCCGCGCAGCGAAACGACGAGGCGGCGCACGGGTCCGGTCGGCCGCTCGCGCACGTAGCGGGCCGAGACCAGGACCTCGTGGCCGCCGGGCAACAGCAGATTGCGCTCGGGCTGGCCGACGCGGGTGGCCAGCCCTCCGTACGGATCGGTCAGCGCCCACCAGCGCCGGCCGTCCAGGTCCTCTAACGGGAGCGCGCGCTCCAGCCGCTGGCCGATCGCGTCCGCGGGGCGGATGGCGGTGATGCGGCCCGCCGCCGCGTTGAAGCAGGTGACCCGGCCCGTCTCGTCGGCCACCACCAAGCCGTCGGGCAGATCGTCCGGGTGCAGGCCGAGCGCGCCCAGCGCCTCGTACGGGTCGTGCGCGCCGTGCCCCGTCCCGGGCTCCCGGCGGTCGTGTCCGCCGGGGCCCGGCAGCGTCCGTCCGGGCGCGTGGGCATCGGCCGCAGCCGCCCTGGCGCCGGAGGTCCTGACGTCCATCCCCACACCCCCTCCTGGGCCTCGTGTGGGGGCAAACCCTACTAGGTCCCGGTCACGGAACGGCACCCTGTGGGAGCGCGCTGCGCACGAGCGGAGGCGTAGAGGCACACGGCGGCGGCCGTCGCGAGGTTGAGGCTCTCGGCTCTGCCGTGGATCGGAACGCGCACCACCTCGTCCGCGAGTGCGCGGGTAGCCTCCGGCAGCCCCCAGGCCTCGTTGCCGAAGATCCAGGCGGTGGGCGCGCCGAGGCTGTCGTCGTCCAGCTCCGCGTCCAGGTCGCGCTCCCCCGCCCCGTCCGCGGCCAGCACCCGCGCCCCGGCCTCCTTCAGGCCGCCGACGGCCTCCTCGACGGGTACGCCGGTGGCCACCGGGAGGTGGAAGAGCGAGCCCACGGAGGCGCGCACCGCCTTGGGGTTGTACGGGTCCACGGAGGCGTCCGTGAACACGACCGCGTCCGCCCCTGCGGCGTCCGCGCACCGCAGCACGGTCCCGGCGTTGCCGGGGTCGCGTACGTTCGCCAGGACCGCGACCAGCCGGGGGCGGGCCCGCAGGATCTCCTCGAACGGCGAGTCCAGGAAGCGGCAGAGGCCCACGATGCCCTGGGGGGTGACCGTGTCGGACATCTCCGCGATCACGTCGTCGGACGCGGTGAGGACCGGGACGCGGGCGGCGCGGGCGGCCTCGACGATGCCGGTGTGCCGGGCGGCGGCGTCGGGCGTCGCGTACACCTCGACCAGGTGCGCGATCGCCTCGCGGACGGCCTGCGGGCCCTCCACGATGAACCGGCGCTCCTTGCCGCGGAAGCTGCGCTTGGCGAGCCGTCTGGCCGCGGTCACGCGCGGCGATCGCAGGGACGTCAGCTCGGGGGTCGCCATGGGCTGCGCGCTTTCTCGTGCGGTGTGGTGGTGGCGCGGCGTGGGTCGTCCCCCACCCCGCCCCTTCCCGAACCCGGGGGCAAGCCCCCGGTCTCCCGGGCCCCGGGAACAACAGTCAACCGGCCGCCGCCGGGCAGCAGCACCGCCCGGACCGGCGCCAGCCGGGTCGGAGCGGCGCCCCCGGGCGGCGGGCGCCGTGATGCCCTGGTTGTGGGCAGGCGTTCCGCCAGGGGGCACCTCCCAGCGGTAGCTGGGGGAGGAACGGGTGGGCACAACCCGGCCACCGGGCCGCGCCCGGCGACGAGACCCCAGGGGGCACCGGCGGGACGCCGAACCGGCCACCGGGCCGCCCGGTTACGGAACCGGCGGCGGGGCGCCGACGTGGGCGGGCCCGCAGGTGAGGAATCACCTGCGGGCCCGGTGGCGCGAGGGTCAGGCGGCCTTCGGCGCGTTGACGTCGCTCGGCAGCGCCTTCTGCGCCGCCTCGACCAGCGCGGCGAACGCGTTGGCGTCGTTGACCGCGAGGTCGGCGAGGATCTTGCGGTCCACCTCGATGTTGGCGGCCTTCAGACCCTGGATGAAGCGGTTGTACGTCATGCCGTTGGCGCGGGCAGCGGCGTTGATGCGCTGGATCCACAGCTGCCGGAAGTCGCCCTTGCGCTTCTTGCGGTCGTTGTAGTTGTAGACCAGAGAGTGGGTGACCTGCTCCTTGGCCTTGCGGTACAGGCGGGAGCGCTGGCCCCGGTAGCCGCTGGCCTGCTCGAGGATCGCCCGGCGCTTCTTGTGGGCGTTGACTGCCCGCTTGACGCGTGCCACTTGTTTAACTCCTTGTACGGGGCCGCGGGTGACTCACACGGCCCGGAAACGAATAGGTCCCGGTCGGCCTGACGCGCGCCCCGCCGGTTCGGCGGGGCGGGTGCGTCACTTGCCGAGAAGCTTCTTGATCTTCTTGGCGTCGGCCGGGGCCATCTCGACCTTGCCCTCCAGGCGGCGCGTCAGCGTGGACGGCTTGTGCTCGAGAAGGTGGCGGCGACCGGCGCGCTGGCGCATGACCTTGCCGGAGCCGGTGACCTTGAAACGCTTGCTGGCACCGCTGTGCGTCTTGTTCTTCGGCATGTCGCCGTTCACTCCTCGTCGGGGCGCTGTCCGGGCGGCCCGGGCGCGGCGGGTACCGCGATCCGGCGTTCGGAAGCGTCATGTGTTTCGGTTGGTGTCCGGAACCGGCGGAGGTCCCGGGCGGGGTGGGCGGTCGAGGCTCGCGCCTCGCGGTCACGCCTCGGCGGGTTCCTCGGTGGGCACCTCGGCGGGCTCCTCCGCGTGGCCACCGCCCTGGCGCTCGGCCTTGCGCGCGGCCTGCGCCTCACGGGCTTCGGCCATCGCCTCGGTCTTCTTCTTGTGCGGACCGAGAACCATGATCATGTTTCGGCCGTCCTGCTTGGGGTTGGACTCCACGAAGCCCAGGTCCTGGACGTCCTCGGCGAGCCGCTGCAACAGCCGGAAGCCGAGCTCCGGCCGGGACTGCTCACGGCCGCGGAACATGATCGTGATCTTGACCTTGTCGCCCTGCTTGAGGAACCGGACGACGTGACCCTTCTTGGTGTCATAGTCGTGCGGGTCGATCTTCGGCCGGAGCTTCATCTCCTTGATGACCGTGTGCGCCTGGTTCTTGCGCGCTTCACGGGCCTTCATGGCCGACTCGTATTTGAACTTTCCGTAGTCCATGAGCTTGCAGACCGGCGGGCGAGCGTTCGCCGCCACCTCGACGAGGTCGAGGTCGTACTCCTGCGCAAGCTCCAGGGCCTTGGCAAGCGGCACAATGCCGACCTGCTCGCCACTGGGACCGACGAGTCGCACCTCGGGGACGCGAATCCGGTCGTTGATGCGGGGCTCGGCGCTGATGGATCCTCCTCGGTTGCACCACGCGACCGTCTGGCGGACTGCCGCGTAACGTCTGTTTTGAGACCACCGAGCCGAGAAGCACAAAACGCCCCGGGACGGTACACAGGCGGGGCTCCTCACTGACCGGGAGCACCGCCGCGATGTCACCGCGGGGCGCAGCCTGACCGATGACCTGTCGGCCGTGAGCCGAGAGGTGGGAGTGCGGAGCCTCCACTTGTGGGCCGGACACGCGAGTGACCGGCCGGTCGTTTACCTACGATACCAGGACCCGCGCGGGATGCTCACCGGGCGGTCGCGCGGGTGGGCCGGACGAGGGCCGCCGGGGCCGTCGCCCATGTCACACGGCCGGTTCCCCCGGCCGGTACGAGCGGCCGCCGGGCGGCGTCCTAGGGTGGAGCCCATCATCCACCAGGAAGCGAGCCTTCGACCACCATGAGCGACGCCAACAGCGGGCAGCCCGCCCCCGACTTCGACCGTATGACCCGTGACATCGCGGACGTTCCCGCGGTCGAGGTGATCACGACGGTCGCGGTGCACCTGATGAGCGCCGCGGCGGTGAACCTGGGGCTGGCCGAGGAGGGCCCGCAGCACAAGGACCTGGACGAGGCGCGGAAGCTGATCAACGCGCTCGCCGGTCTCATCACGGCGAGCGCCACCGAGATCAGCTCCTTCCACGCGGCCCCGCTGCGGGACGGCCTCAAGTCGCTGCAGCTCGCCTTCCGTGAGGCGTCGGCCGTCCCGGACGAGCCGGGCCAGGGGCCCGGCGAGAAGTTCACCGGCCCGGTCTTCCGACCGGGGGCGTGACCCCGGTCCTCCGACCGGCGAACCGGGTCACGCCGCCTCCGGTCCCCGCGTCTCGGGGCCGCCCGTCTCGGGGCGGCGCCCGCCGCGCATCCGCCCCCACGGGCCGGGCCGCGGCTGCGTGGCCTGCTCCTCCTCGGCCTGACCCGCCGGGTGGAGGTGGGTGAACCGGTGGGCGACGGCCGCGAGCACCCCGCCGACCATGGGCGCGACCAGGAACAGCCACAGCTGGGAGAGCGCCCCGCCGCCCGCGAACAGCGCCGGGCCGAGGCTGCGCGCCGGGTTCACGGAGGTCCAGGTCAGCGGGATGCCGACCAGGTTGACGGCGGCGAGCGCGAGCCCCACCGGCACCGGTTCGACACCGGCCATCACCAGTTTCCGCGTCACCGTGAGGAAGACGAAGACCAGCAGGAACGTCAGCAGGACCTCGGCGAGGAAGGCCCCGCCCGCGCCGATGCCCACCGGTGACCGGCCGCCGTAGCCGTTGCTGCCGAACGCGTCGTCCGTGCGCAGTCTCGGCACCTGCTTGGCCAGCAGATAGAGCACCGCGGCGCCGACGATCCCGCCGACCAGCTGCGCGATCCAGTACTCGACGGCCCTGCGGACGTCGATCCGCCCGGCCAGCAGCATCCCCAGGGTGACCGCGGGGTTGATGTGGCAGCCCGAGATGCGGCCGAACGCGTAGGCGATCGCGATGAAGAGGAAGCCGAAGGCGAGTGAGATGCCGACGGCGTTGATGTAGTCGCCCGCCAGGACCAGGGAACCGACTCCGAAGAGGACCAGCAGCGCGGTTCCGGTGAACTCCGATACGACCGTTCTCGTCTCCATGGCGTTCTCCTCGCACAGCTCGGACCGCCAGTTGTCCTTATGCATTGTGGGACGTATCGGGGGATTCCGCCTGCCGGTGGCCGTTCCGCCGCAGGTCAGCGGCGGTTTCCAGGGGTCGGTGGCAGCGGCGCGGGCCGGGGTCAGCGACTGAAGAGGGGCTCCCCGGGCACGGTCGCGTCCGGCGGCAGCAGCGCCAGCGTCAGCCCGCGCACCAGCCTGGCCCGCAGGGTCTCATCGGCCGCCAGCGCGCCCGCCACCCGCCGCGCCGTCTCGCGCGCCGGGGCGTGCGGGTCCAGGGCGAGCGCCAGCATGCCGTCGGCGTCCGCGGCCGGGGCCAGATGGGCGCGCACCACCCCCGGTTCGGCGGCCAGCACGGTACGTACCGCCTCGGCGACCGCGGGGTCGGCCAGCGGATCGGCGCTCGTCCGGCCCTCGGCGAGGGCGAGCAGGGCGGGCCCGGTGAGCTGGTACGGCACGGGCCCGGCGAGGTCCAGCACCAGGGTGTCCGCCTTCTCGTGCGCGGCCGCCTCCAGCGCCTGCCGCAGCGGTACGGCGACGGGCCGGGCGTCCGGGCGCCAGCGGGCCAGGGTCTCCAGCGAGGTGAAGGCGGGCAGGGCGCGCCGACCGCCGGGCGCCTCCAGCGTGGGCACGGCCATGTCGCTCGTCTTCTCGCGGCGCAGGCCCGCCCGCCGCCCACCACCACCCTCAGCGGACGCTTCGCGCAGCCCATGGGGCGGCCCCTCTTCCACCTCGCCGAGCAGAGCCACCACCGGGACGAGCAGGCGCGCCCCGGTCAGCGCGGCCAGCACCTCGGGTTCGGCGGTGCGGTCGTCGGACCAGGCGGCGAGCGCCGCGGTCAGGCGGGCGTCGGCGGTGCCGTCGTCGTCGGAGAAGCCGGGGTCGGGAATGTTCTTGAGCGCCACTCCACGAGGGTATCGGGGCCGCCGTGAGGTCTCTCTCATGGGTTGTTCATCACCTTGTGCCCCGTCGCGCGGCGGGGCCGTCTAGCCTCCCCCTCCATGAGCACCGACACGTCAGGGGGGATGGACCGGGGCCGCGGCCCCGGTCACAGAACGCGCCGCCCGGCCGTGATCGCGACCGTGGCGGCGCTCGCGCTGACCCTGCTGGGGTGCGGGGCGGCCACCAGTGCACCGACGAACGCCCGGCTGCGGCCGAGCGCCGGCCCGCGGTGCGCGGCGGGCGACATCCAGGGAGGCGGCGTGGGACGGGTGACCGGGGTCGGGGCGTCCTCGACGGCATCGGCGGCACCGCCCGCCACATCGGCCCGTACGCTGCGCACGGCGCTGACGAACGCGCTGGCCCCGGTGACGCGCGCGTGCGACGGGGAGTTCGCGGTGGCGCTCCTGGACACCCGGTCGGGGGCGAGCGCGACGTACGGCAACCGGCTGTACGACACGGCGAGCATCGTCAAGGTCGGCATCCTGGCGGCGCTGCTGCTCAAGGCGCAGGACGAGCGGCGCGGGCTGACCGCGAAGGAGCGCGACGCCGCCACCGTGATGATCGAGCACAGCGACAACGACGCGGCGACCGCGCTGTGGAAGGCGGTCGGCGGCGCGGACGGGTTCGACGCGGCGCAGCACCGGCTGGGTCTCACGCGTACCCGGGGCGGCCGGGCCGGGCTGTGGGGGCTGACCAGGACCACCGCCGCCGACCAGCTGAAGCTGCTGCGCGCGGTGTTCGGGGACGGCTCGGCGCTGAACGCGGACTCCCGGGCGTACATCCGGAACCTGATGGGGCGGATCACCACCGGCCAGGACTGGGGTGTCTCGGCCGCCGCCGACGCGGGCGCGGGCACGCGGCTGAAGAACGGCTGGCTGCCGCGCAGCACCACCGGGCTGTGGGACGTCAACAGCATCGGCCAGGTCACCGCGAGCGGGCGCACCTATCTGGTGGCGGTGCTGTCCGACGGCAGCAAGAACATGAACACCGGGGTGGCCCTGGTGGAGCAGGCCGCGCGGGCTGCCGTGGGGGCGGCCACCGCGCTGCGGGCGTGAGCGCGGCTCTTCGCGGCGCTCAGCGTGGAGGGCTCAGGCGCCGCAGGGCGCGCGGGGCGCGCAGCGGTCCCGAGCCGCGCCACAGGACGATCGCGGCGGCCACCAGGCCCGCCCCGGCGACGGCGGCGATCAGTGCCGTCTCGTTGACCCCGCCCTCGCCGCCGGAGGCCCGGGTCCGGCCGGGTCCGCTGCCGAAGTAGCGCCGCGGCGACGCCGCGGCGGCGGGCTGCTGGGGCTCGGGTTTCATCGTCGCCGCCGCCTTGAGGGCGGCCGCCGCGTCCACCACGCCCGCGCCCAGCTCATCGCTGTGGCCGCCGGACGGGCGGTTCCGGGCGGTCCGCTCCAGCGCCTGCCGGACCTGGCGCGGGCTCAGGTCGGGGTGGGCGGAGCGGACGAGGGCGGCGGCGCCGGAGACGAAGGCGGCGGCCGCGCTGGTGCCCCAGCCCTCGTAGTAGCGCTTGTCGGGGTCGGCTATGACCACGTCGACGCCGGGCGCGGAGAGGCCGGCGTACCAGCGGCGGGTGGAGAAGGCGGCGCGGTTGCCGTAGCGGTCGACGGCGGTCACCGCGATCACGCCGGGGTAGGCGGCCGGGTAGGAGACGCGGTCGCCCTTGTCGCCTCCGTTGCCCGCGGAGGCGACCACGACGGCGCCCTTGCCCAGCGCGTACTGCACGGCGGCGTCCTCGGCGGGTTCGGGGTGGGCGGAGGCGCTGTCGTCGCCCAGGGACAGGTTGATCACGTCGGCGCCGTGGTCGGCGGCCCAGCGGATGCCCTGGGCGAGCGCGCCGCCCCGGGAGCCGCGCGCCTTGGCGCGCTTGGGGTCGCCGTCCTCCAGGATCACCCGCACCGGCAGGATCTTGGCCTTGGGCGCGACGCCGAGCACGCCGTCGCCGCCATCGGCGCCATGTCCGCTGCCCGCGATGATGCCCGCCATCGCGGTGCCGTGCCGGGCCCAGGGGCGGTCGCCGCGCCGGGCGCCGAAGCCGATGAGGTCCTTGCCGGGCAGCACCTGCCCCGCGAGGTCGGGGTGCCGGTCGTCGACGCCGGTGTCCAGGACGGCGACGGTCGTCCCCGCGCCCTTGGTGGTCTGCCAGGCCTGGCGGGTGTGGACGGCGTCGAGCGCCCACTCCTGGGCCTGGATGCCGTCGGCCTGCGCGGGGGCTACGGGCACCAGGGTCAGCCCGGCGGCGGCGAGGCCCACGGCGATGCGCCGCGCGGTCTTCATGAGGCGCTTCCCCGCTTCTCCGGCTCGTCCGGCGCCGCCGGGGCCTTGGACAGGGCGCGGCGGAAGGCGTCCTCGGTCGCGTCGGCGATGCCGCGGGCGTCGTTGCCGAGGCCGGACTGGGCGGGGGCGGTGGTCGCGCCGCGCCGGGTGGCCTCGTACGCCGACTGCGGGTCGGTGACCTCGCGGCCGTCGGCGAAGCCGGAGACGGCGTAGATGACGGCGGGGGCGTCGGTCAGGATCCGGATGCGCCAGCTCGCGCGCTGGTCGTCGCCGAAGCGGGCGGCGGCGGTGCCCTTCGCGGCGTACGGACGGGGCATCAGATCGGCGCGTTCGTCCAGCTTGTCCTCGGTGAAGCGCTGCCGCAGGGCCTTCATCCCGGCGGGGTCGGCCGAGGTGATCAGCAGGCCGACGGTGGTCACGCTGGTGCTGGTGGCGTCGGTGTAGGTGGCGCGCAGCAGCCGTTCGCAGCCCACCGGGGAGAGCGCCTTGGCGAGCAGCGGATCGAAGCCGCCGCCGCAACTGCTGTCGGGGGCGACCGCGATCCGGGTCCAGAGCCGGTCGGCGCCGCCGGGTCCGTCGCCCTCGCCGCGCAGGGTGCGGGGGAAGAGGTCGTCCGCCGGGACGCTGTGCCAGGCGGCGCGCGCCGTGGCGTAGGTGTCGGCGGCCGAGGCCGTCGCGCCGCGGCCGTCGCCCAGCCAGCTGCCGGCCGCCGCGCCGCCGAGCAGTCCGACGCCGAGGACGAGGGAGACGGCGGCGGCCACGGTACGGCCGCGCGCGCGGTGGTGGCCGGTTCCGGCGCTCGGCGGGGCGGCCGGGCGCGGCGGGGCGCCGGGGTGCGGCGGTACGCGCGGACCGTCGGCGGTGAAGGCGCCGCGGCCGGTGTGCCGTACGCCGCGGAAGGCGCCCCGGGGGAAGGGGACTTTCGCCGGGACGCCGAGCACGGGGGTCTCCGGGTCGGGGACGAAGCCGGGCGGGCCGAACCCCGGCGGGCCGAACCCCGGCGGGCCGAAACCGGGCGGGGCGCTGGGCGGGGTGACGGTGCGCGGAGGGGGCGCGGACCGGGGCGTGGGCGCGGTGCGCGGGGGGTGCGCAGGGCGAGGTGGGGGCGTACGACGAGAAGAGTGCGCCTGTTCCGCGTCCGCGCTCACCGGCACCCCCTCACGCCCATCGAGACCTGGTCCACGTCGCTCCGTCCGGCTCGCCGCGCCGCCCCACCGCCTTTCGGGCAGGCGGCCCGAATACGGACATCACGCCGCTGACCTGCCGGTCGTGGCGTGCGCGACACTCTACGGGGCCCCGGGCACCCTCCGCACCGGCCGCCCTCTACCCAGCGGTAATGGCGTTCTGGCAAGCTTCACGACATGTCCCCTTCCGCCGCTGACCGGGCCCGTTACGACCGGGCCACCGCCCATCTCGAGGCACCCATGGCGATTGTCGACCTGAGGGCCTTCGACGACAACGCACGCGATCTGGTACGCCGGGCGGGAGGCAAGCCGATCCGGGTGGCCAGCAAGTCGGTGCGGTGCCGGGCGCTGCTGGAACGGGCCCTGGCGCGGGACGGCTTCGCGGGCATCATGAGCTTCACCCTCTCCGAGTCCCTGTGGCTGGCCCGCGAGGGCTTCGAGGACGTCCTGCTCGCCTACCCGTCCACCGACCGGGACGGCTACGCCACCCTGACCGGCGACCCCAAGCTCGCCGCCGCCGTGACCGTCATGGTGGACGACATCGGCCAGCTCGACCTGATCGACAGTGTGCGCGCCGGGACCGAAGAGGTCCGGGTCTGCCTGGAGCTGGACACCTCGCTGCGGATGCTGGGCGGCCGGATCCGTGTCGGCGCCCTGCGCTCCCCGCTGCGCACCCCCGAGCAGCTGGCCGGGCTGGCGCGGGCGATCGAGCGCCGCCCCGGCTTCCGGGTGGTCGGGCTCATGGGCTACGAGGGCCATGTCGCGGGGGTGGGGGACGCGGTGACCGGCCGTCCGCTGCGCTCCCGCGCCATCCGGCTGATGCAGAGCACGGCGCGCCGGGAGCTGGCGGCCCGCCGGGCGGCGGCGGTCCGGGCGGTCCGGGCGGTGGCGGACCTCGAATTCGTCAACGGCGGCGGCACGGGCAGCGTGCAGCACACCGCCGCCGAGGACGCGGTGACCGAGATCGCCGCCGGGTCCGGGCTCTACCAGCCGCGGCTGTTCGACAACTACACGTCCTTCCGCGGCCGCCCGGCCGCCCTCTTCGCCCAGCCGGTGGTGCGCCGGCCGGGCGTGGGCGTGGTGACCGTACTGGGCGGCGGCTATCCGGCGTCCGGGGCGGCGGGCCGGGACCGGCTGCCGGTGCCGTATCTGCCGGAGGGGCTGCGTTACGACCCGCAGGAGGGCCCGGGCGAGGTGCAGACCCCGCTGCTGGGCACGGCCGCCGACGATCTGCTGATCGGCGACCAGGTGTGGTTCCGGCACGCCAAGGCCGGTGAGCTGTGCGAGCGGTTCGCGACGCTCCATCTGGTCGAGGACGACCGGGTGGTGGACTCGGTGCCGACGTACCGGGGCGAGGGCCACACCTTCCTGTAGCGGGGTGCGGGCGGTCCTATATGGACCGTCCGTCGCCCGCCAGGGCCTCGATGCCGTCCACGATCTTGTCCATGTCGCCGAGCGGCGGCGCCTTGTCGCTCACGTCGAAGCCGAAGCGCACCAGGACCATGGTGCCGGGGACGGTGGGCGACGGGAAGGCGAGGGACTGGACGTATCCGTCGTCGCCCTTCTTCGTCATCACCTTCCAGCGCACCAGGTAGCCCTTCTCCCCCGCGACGTCGACCGCCTCCTCCTTGATCCGCTTATGCGACTCGATCCCGCCGTACGCCTTGCGGTCGGTGTCCTCGTCCGTGCCGTAGGACTCCTCGGCGTTCTTGGCTATGTCCTCCTCGGCGATGCCCTTGGCGGTGTCCGCCTTGAAGCCGCTGGCGGTCCCGGAGAAGGCGCCGCCGCGCACGCAGTCGGTGGAGGGGTCCCCCGGGCACGGGTAGCGCGAGGTGGTCACGCCCGCGCCGCCGGAGCTGCTGCGGCCCGCCTGCCAGCCCGTCAGCACGGGCAGGCTGATGCCGCTCGCGGTGTCCGGGGCGATGCTCGGATCGTCGGTGGGCGGCGCGCTGGGGCCGTCGGTGGGCAGGCCGGACGGGCCGTCCGAGGGGGCGTCGCCGCCGCCTCCGGGCGGGGCGGGGGCGGTGGGCAGCGGATTCGCCCGATCGCCGTCACCGCTGTCCCCGCTGTCGCCCAGCAGCACGATGCCGCCGATGATCGCGGCGACCACGGCCCCCACCGACAGCGCGAGCACCGCGACCCGGGGACCGCGGCCGATCCCCCGCCCGCCGTCCGCGCCGGGCGGATAGCCGGGCGCGGGCGGCGGGCCGAAGGGCGAGTCCGCGGGGGCGGTGGCGTCGCGCGTGTACTCGGTCCAGGTGGACCCGTCCCACCACCGATGCAGGGCGGGGCCGTGACCTGTGTAGCCGGGATCGGGATACCAGCCCGGGGGCGTGTTCATGCTCACGCCGTCACCTTATGGCCACGGGTCGGCTCCGCGCACCGGGGTCGCGCGGACTGCGCGCCCGGCGACAACCAGGCCCGCGACGAGCCCGGTGGACCGGTCTACAGCGGGGTGACGTACGCCCCCGCGATGCCGCCGTCCACCAGGAACTCGGCCGCGTTGACGAACGACGAGTCGTCGCTGGCCAGGAAGGCGACCGCGGACGCGATCTCCTCCGGCTCGGCGAACCGCCCGACCGGTACGTGCACCAGCCGCCGCGCCGCCCGCTCCGGGTCCTTGGCGAACAGCTCCTTCAGCAGCGGGGTGTTGACCGGCCCCGGGCACAGCGCGTTGACCCGGATGCCCTCGCGCGCGAACTGCACGCCCAGCTCGCGCGACATCGCCAGCACCCCGCCCTTGGACGCGGTGTAGCTGATCTGCGAGGTCGCGGCGCCCATGACGGCCACGAACGACGCCGTGTTGATGATGGAGCCCCGGCCCTGCCGCCGCATGTAGGGCAGCGCGGCCTTGCAGCACAGATAGACGGAGGTGAGGTTGACCTCCTGGACCCGCTTCCAGGCGTCCAGACCGGTGGTGAGGATCGAGTCGTCGTCGGGCGGCGAGATGCCCGCGTTGTTGAACGCCACGTCGACCGAGCCGTAGGTGTCGTACGCGGTCTTGAACAGCGCCTCGACCTGCTCGGGGTCGGTGACGTCCACCTGGACGCAGAGCCCGCCGACCTCGTCGGCGGCGGCCTTGCCCGCGGACTCGTCGATGTCGGCGCACACCACGCGCGCCCCCTCGGAGGCGAAGCGGCGTGCGGTGGCCAGGCCGATGCCGCTGCCCGCTCCGGTGATGACGGCGGTACGGCCCACCAGGCGGCGGCACACGGGGGTCTCGGTCACGGTCTCGCTCACGTCACTGCTCCTCGGTGCTGATGAACACGTTCTTGGTCTCGGTGAAGGCGGTCAGGGCGTCGGGGCCCAGCTCCCGGCCGAGGCCGGACTGCTTGTAGCCGCCGAACGGGGTCGCGTAGCGCACGCTGCTGTGCGAGTTGACGGACAGGTTCCCGGCGGCGACGGCGCGCGAGACGCGCACCGCGCGGCCCACGTCGCGGGTCCAGATCGAGCCGGACAGGCCGTAGTCGGTCGCGTTCGCGAGCCGCACGGCGTCGGCCTCGTCGTCGAAGGGGAGGACGACGGCCACCGGCCCGAAGATCTCCTCCACGGCCGCGCGGTCGCCGGGCGCGGTGGCCTCCAGGACGGTCGCCGGGTACCAGAAGCCCTTGCCGCCGGGGGCCTCGCCGCGGATCGCGGCGGGCGCGTCCTCGGGGACGTAGGACCGTACGCGCTCCCGTTGCGCGGCCGAGATCAGCGGGCCCATGGCGGTGGCGGGGTCGGCCGGGTCGCCGGCGGTGAAGCCCTTCACGGCGGGCTCCAGCAGCTCCATGAACCGGTCGTACACGCCGCGCTGGACCAGGATCCGGCTGCGGGCGCAGCAGTCCTGGCCGGTGTTGTCCAGGAACGAGCCGGGCGCGGCGCTCGCCGCCGCCTCGAGGTCGGCGTCGGCGAAGACGATGTTGGGGCTCTTGCCGCCGAGTTCGAGCGTCACGCGCTTCACGCCCGCCGCGCACTTGGCCATGATCTCCTTGCCGACGGCCGTCGACCCGGTGAAGACGACCTTGGCGACGTCCCGGTGCTCGACCAGCGCGGCCCCGGCCACCGGACCGGCGCCGGGCAGCACCTGGAACAGCCCCTCGGGCAGCCCGGCGGCGAGGGCGAGTTCGGCGAGCCGGAGGGCGGTGAGCGGGGTGGTCTCGGCGGGCTTGAGGAGGACGGCGTTGCCCGCGGCGAGGGCGGGCGCGGTACCCCAGCCCGCGATCGGCATGGGGAAGTTCCACGGCGCGATGACGGCGACCACGCCGAGCGGTTCGTGGAAGGTGATGTTCAGGCCGCCGGCGACCGGGATCTGGGCGCCGCTCAGCCGCTCCACTCCCCCGGCCGCGTACTCCAGCAGATCGCGGACGTTGCCCGCCTCCCAGCGGGCGTTGCCGATGGGGTGGCCCGCCTCGCGGACCTCCAGCGCGGCCAGTTCCTCGATGTGGTCGTCCACGGTGGCGGCGAAGCGGCGCAGCAGCCGGGCCCGGTCGGCGGGGGCGAGGGCGGCCCAGCCGCGCTGGGCGGCGGTGGCGCGGGCCACGGCGGCGTCCACGTCGGCGGGCGTGGCGGCCGGGACGGTGGCGATGACCTCCTCGGTCGCCGGGTTGAGGATGTGGTGCTCGGTGGGGTGCTCGTGGGGGTGTTCGGTGCTCACTCGGTGGTTCCTCACATGCGCTCGAAGGACCGGAAGCGTTCCCAGTCGGTGACGGCGGTGTCGTACGCCTCCTGCTCGACGCGGGCCATGTTGAGGTAGTGCTCGACCACCTCGTCGCCGAACGCGGCCCGCGCTATGGGGCTGGCCTGCCACAGCTCGGCGGCGTCGCGCAGCGAGGTCGGCACGTGCTCGGCGTCGCCGGTGTAGGCGTTGCCGGTACAGACCTCGGGCAGCTCCAGCTCCCGCTCGACCCCGTACAGCCCGGCGGCCACCATTCCGGCGACGGCGAGGTACGGGTTGACGTCGCCGCCGGGGAGCCGGTTCTCCAGCCGGTGCGCCTGGCCGTGGCCGATGACGCGCAGCGCGCAGGTGCGGTTGTCCGGGCCCCAGGCGACGGCGGTGGGCGCGAAGGAACCGGGCCGGAAGCGCTTGTAGGAGTTGATGTTGGGGGCGTAGAGGAGGGTGAAGTCGCGCATCGCGGCGATCTGCCCGGCCAGGAAGTGGCGCATGGTCTTCGACATGCCGTACGGGCCGTCGTCGTCCGCGAGCACGGGCTGTCCGGCCTCGTCGCGCAGCGAGAGGTGGATGTGGCAGGAGTTGCCCTCGCGCTCGTCGTACTTGGCCATGAAGGTGAGCGCCGTGCCCTCCTGGGCGGCGATCTCCTTGGCGCCGGTCTTGTAGATGACGTGCTGGTCGCAGGTGGTCAGCGCGTCGTCGTAGCGGAAGGCGATCTCGTGCTGGCCGAGGTTGCACTCGCCCTTGGCCGACTCCACGGTCATCCCGGCGGCGCCCATCTCGTTGCGGATGCGGCGCAGCAGGGGCTCGACGCGGCCGGTGCCGAGGATGGAGTAGTCGACGTTGTACTGGTTGGCCGGGGTCAGGCCGCGGTAGCCGCTGTCCCACGCCTGCTCGTAGGTGTTCCGGAAGACCATGAACTCCAGCTCGGTCCCGGCGTACGCGGTCCAGCCGCGCTCCGCGAGCCGGTCGAGCTGGCGGCGCAGGATCTGCCGCGGGGAGGCGGCCACGGGCGAGCCGTCGTGCCACGCGAGGTCCGCGGTGAGCATCGCGGTGCCCGGGTTCCAGGGGGTGCGGCGCAGGGTGCGGGTGTCGCCGTGGAGGGCGAAGTCGCCGTAGCCGCGCTCCCAGGAGGACATGGCGTAACCGCCGACGGTGTTCATGTCGGCGTCGACGGCGAGGAGGTAGTTGCAGCCCTCGGTGCCGTGCTCCAGGGCATCGTCGAGGAAGAAGCGGGCGGCGAACCGCTTGCCCTGCAGTCTGCCCTGCATATCGGTGAAGGCCAGGACGACGGTGTCGATCTCCCCGGCGGCGACGAGCCTGGTCAGCTCGTCGACCGAGAGCGGGGGCGTGCGGTCTGCCACGGTGGTGCCTCCTGGCTTCCGGACTTCCGGAATTTCGGGCTTTCGGACGGGTGTGGGGGCGCGGAGTGGCCTTAAGGTAATACCCCAGACCATTGATTGGGAAGGAGGTGCGGACGGTTCCATGAGCGGCAGTGAGAGCGGTGACCAGCTGGCGCCGGTGCTGCGCCCGGTGCGCGCCGGAAACGGCTTCGAGGAGGCGCTGGAGCAGATACTCCAGGTCGTACGGCTGGGGCTGGTCCCCGACGGCGACCGCCTCCCGGCCGAGCGCGAGCTGGCGGAGCGGCTGCGGATCAGCCGGGTGACCCTGCGCGAGGTGCTGAAGGTCCTCCAGGACCAGGGGGTCGTGGAGAGCCGCCGCGGCCGCTACGGCGGCACCTTCGTACGGGCCCGGCCGGAGCCCGCCGCGGGCGACGAGGACGAGCTGCGGCGGCGGATCGGGGCGGTGGACGTCGAGGACACGCTGCGCTTCCGGGAGGTCCTGGAGGTCGGCGCGGCCGGGCTGTGCGCGGCGCACGGCCTGGACGGCGGCCGGGCCGCGCGGCTGCGCGCCGCCCTCGACGCGACGCGGGACGCCCCGCCGGCCGACTACCGGCGCCTGGACACGATGCTGCATCTGACCCTGGCCGAGCTGGCGGGCTCCCCCTCGCTGGCCGCCCAGTACGCGGCCGTCCGCGCCACCGTCAACGACCTGCTGGACTGCATCCCGCTGCTGGTACGGAACCTGGAGCACTCCCAGGCGCAGCACGCGGCGCTGGTCGAGGCGGTGCTCGACGGGGACGCGGACGGGGCGCGCGAGGTGATGCGGGAGCACTGCGAGGGCACGGCGGCACTGCTGCGCGGATTCCTGCCGTAGCCCCGTTTTTACGCGGAGGGTCTTGCGCGGAACCTCCCCCTACGGCAAAGGTATGCCCCCACACCAATCCCCTCCCCACCGCCGTCCCCCTCGCGCGAAGCCAGGAGTGCCCATGGCTGACATGGCCGATGGAACCGAGACCGCCCACACCTCCCCCGACCCCGGCGCACCCGGCGATCCGGGCTATCTGGAGCGGCGCACCCTGCGGCGCGGCAGCGCGGGTCCGCTGCTGCTGACCGGCCTCGGCGTCGCCTATGTGGTCTCCGGCGACTTCTCCGGCTGGAACTTCGGCCTCGCGGAGGGCGGCTTCGGTGGCCTGGCCATCGCCGCCGTGCTCATGGGGCTGATGTACACCTGCATGGTCTTCGCCCTCGCCGAACTGGCCGCGATCCTCCCCACCGCGGGCGGCGGCTACGGCTTCGCGCGGCGCGCCCTCGGCCCCTGGGGCGGGTTCCTCACCGGCACCGCGATCCTCATCGAGTACGTCCTCGCGCCCGCCGCCATCTCCATCTTCATCGGCGACTACGTCGAATCGCTCGGCCTCTTCGGCCTGGAGTCCGGCTGGCCGGTCTATCTCGCCTGCTTCGTGATCTTCATCGGGATCCATCTGTGGGGCGTGGGCGAGGCCCTGCGGTTCAGCCTCATCGTGACCGCCATCGCCGTCACCGCGCTGCTGATCTTCGCGGTCGCCGCCTTCACCGACTTCGACTCGGGCTCGCTGAACGACATCGCGGTCGACCACTCGGCCTTCGGCGCCAACTCCTGGCTGCCGTTCGGTGTGCTGGGCATCTGGGCGGCGTTCCCCTTCGGCATGTGGTTCTTCCTGGGTGTGGAGGGCGTCCCGCTCGCGGCCGAGGAGACCCGTGAGCCGGCCCGCACCCTGCCCAGGGCCATGGCCTGTTCGATGGGCATCCTGCTGCTCCTGGCCCTGCTCACCTTCCTCGCCGCCACCGGCGCCCGCGGCCCGGACGCCGTGCGGGACGCCGGCAACCCGCTGGTCGAGGCGCTGCAGCCGGACGGTGAGGCCACGGCGCTGTCCCGCGTCGTCAACTACGCGGGACTCGCCGGTCTCGTCGCCTCCTTCTTCTCCCTGATCTTCGCCGGTTCGCGGCAGCTGTTCGCCCTCTCCCGGGCCGGGTACCTCCCCCGCTTCCTCTCCCTGACCAGCCGCCGCAAGGCCCCCTACCTGGGCCTCCTCGTCCCCGGCGCCATCGGTTTCGGCCTCGCCGCCTGGTCGGGCGACGGCGCCCGGATGCTGAACGTCGCGGTCTTCGGCGCCACCATCTCGTACGCCCTGATGTCGCTCTCCCACATCGTCCTGCGCCGCCGGGAGCCGGGGCTCGACCGCCCCTACCGCACCCCAGGCGGCATCGTGACCTCGTCCACCGCCTTCGTCCTGGCCTGCTCGGCGCTGGTGGCCACCTTCCTGGTGGACAAGGACGCCGCCTTCATCGCCCTCGGCGTCTACGCCGTGGCGCTCGCCTACTTCGCCTTCTACAGCCGCCACCGGCTGGTCGCGTCGGCGCCGGAGGAGGAGTTCGCGGCGCTCGCGGAGGCCGAGGCGGAACTGTCCCGCGACTGAGAGATTGGACCTGTCCGTGCCCCCTCTGCCTCTGATCGGCATCAGCACCTACCTCGAAGCCACGGCACACTGGGGCGTCTGGAACCTCCCCGCCGCCCTGCTCCCGGCCGGGTACCACCGCCTCGTCCAGCGCGCCGGGGGCCTGGCCGCGATGCTGCCCCCGGACGCCGCCCCGGAATCGGCGGCGGCCGTCGTCTCCCGCCTCGACGGCCTGGTGATCTCCGGCGGCCCGGACGTGGAGCCGATCCGCTACGGCGCCCCCGTCGATCCGCGTACGGGCCCGCCCGCCCGGGAGCGCGACGCCTGGGAACTGGCCCTGATCGAGGCCGCGTTGTCCTCGGGTGTCCCCCTGCTGGGCATCTGCCGCGGCATGCAGCTGCTGAACGTCGCCCTGGGCGGCACCCTCGTCCAGCACCTGGACGGCCACGCGGGCGCGCCGGGCGTCTTCGACTGGCACGAGGTGAAGCCGGTCCCGGGCACGCTGCTGGGCACGGTGCTCCCGGAGCCCGTGTCCGTGCCGACCTTCCACCACCAGGCGGTGGACCGCCTGGCCGACGACCTGGTCCCCGGCGCCTACGCGTCCGAGGACGGGACGGTGGAGGCGGTGGAGATGCCGTCCGCGGAGGGCTTCGTGCTGGGCGTGCAGTGGCACCCGGAGGCGGGCGACGACCTGCGGGTCATGCGAGCGCTGGTCGCGGCGGCTCAGGGCTGACCTCCGGCCCGAGGTGCGCGAACGCCTCGTCCCGGACGCGGTGCGTCGCGTCCGGGACGAGGTGGGCGAGGAAGGGGCACCGACAGCGGCGGTCAGGAGTTGATCTCGAAGGACTCGCCGTAGACCTTCCACTTCAGCGGCGGGTTCAGGTCGAAGTTCTTCGCGTTGAGGAAGACGCGCTGCGCGGTGTCGACCCGGCTGGTGTCGCTGTGCGCCTCCTCGCTCTGCATGGCCTTCTTGCGGGCGTCGAGGAAGGCGTTCAGATACGTGGTCTGGTTGCCGCCCTGCGCCGGGGTCTTGGCCTTGGACATGGCCGTCTTGCGGATGCCGCCGAAGCTGTACTTGCTGTCGCCGGGGCCGTGCATGACGATCGCGTCGTAGTAGATGAACTGGCCGAGCGCGCCGAGGCCGTCGTCCTTGCCCTGCTTGACGGACGGGTTGAAGTAGACGCGGTCGCGCTCGTGCTCCTGTGCGTCCTGGAACGCCTTGTCGGCGGCGGCCTTCTTCCAGTCCTTGGTGAAGTTGGGGTCCAGGCCGCTGTGGGAGTCGCTGCCGTTGACCTTGCGCAGGGCGGGGAGGTACTTGGCGAGGACGTTGTCCGGCTTCTGGTCGGTGTAGTACTCGACGAGTTCCAGCATGTCGCCGGTGCCGGAGCAGAAGCCGATGATGCCCGCGGTGTAGCCACGGCCGTCGCCTATGTCCTCGATGTACTTGAACTGGCCGCGCCAGTCCAGGGAGGAGTTCTCGGCGCTGGAGACCAGCTTCATGGCGATCTCCTTCTTGGCCGGATCGTCCAGGTTGGCCGCCGCGCCCGCCCGGTGAGCCGGGGACTGTACGGGGGTGGCGGCCGGGGGCGTGGCCGCCTGGCCCACGCCGACTCCGACGCCGGTGAACACGAGCGCGGCGGGTAACGCCACGGCCGCCGCCGTGAGGCCGATCCTTCTGGACATGGGGGACTCCATTCGCTTGAGCCGTCCGTTAGGAAGCTTTCCTAACCATTCAAGCGAGCGCGCCACACCGCCCACAAGGCTTTCGACTCAACTCGCGTGCTACGGCTGCGGAATGGGCACCGCCGCGTCGGTCCCGTCGGCCGCGTCGGTCCCGTCGGCCGCACCGGCCGTGCCGACCGTGCCCCCGGGCCCGGCAGCGGTCTCGACGGCCGGCGGTGCGGCGCCCGGCGCCGCCACCGCCCGCCACCACGTCTCCAGCGGCAGCCCGCGGCCCGGCTCGAAGGGCTGCCCCGGGCGCGGCACGGCCACGCTCGCTCCCGCCGCCCGGGCCGCGGTGACGGTGCCCTCGGCGGGCTCCTCCCACGGGTGCGGCGCCAGATTGAAGGTGCCCCAGTGGATCGGCAGCATGATCCCCTGGGTGGGCTCGCCGCCCTGGAGGTCGAGGTGGGCGCGCATGCCCTCCTCGGGGGTCATGTGGATGTCCGGCCAGAACTCGCTGTACGCGCCGATCTGGATCATGGTCGCGTCGAACGGTCCGTACGACTTCCCGATCTCGGCGAAGCCGGAGAAGTACCCGGTGTCCCCGCTGTGGTAGACCCGGTGCTCGGGCCCGGCCACCACCCAGGAGGCCCACAGGGTGTGCTGGGTGTTGCGCAGCGCGCGGCCGCAGAAGTGGCGGGCGGGGGTGGCGGTGAGCAGCAGCCCGGCCACCTCGGTGGACTCGTGCCAGTCCAGCTCCGTCACCCGGTCCGCCGGTACGCCCCAGTGCTCCAGGTGCGCGCCGACCCCGAGCGGTACGACGAACTGGGTGCCGGTGCGCACCAGCGCGCGGATCGTGGGCATGTCCAGGTGGTCGTAGTGGTCGTGGGAGATGACCACCGCGTCCACCGGCCCCAGCTCCCGCAGCGGCACCGGGACCGGGTGCAGCCGCTTGGGCCCGACGGACGCGAAGGGGGAACAGCGCTGACCCCACACCGGGTCGAACAGCACCCGCCCCCCGTCGATCTCGGCGAGCACGCTGGAGTGGCCCATCCACGTCAGCCGCAGTCCGGAGGCGGGCGGGGTGGCCAGGTCGGCGAGGGTGGTGGGGTACACCGGCACGGTCCCGGCCGGGGCCCGGCGTATCCGGTTCTCCTTGCGGAAGTACGTGGGCAGGAACTTCAGCATGGCCCCGGAGGGGGCGGAGCTGCCGCCACCGGGGTTGGTGAACACACCGTTCGCGAAGTTCGGGGACCGCCGGATGCGCTCCATCCGCTCCCCTGCCGGGTCCGCGCCGAAGGCGGCGGGGCGCAGGGCTGTGGCGAGCCGGGCACGCCGAGGACTGGAACCGGTCACGGCACCTCCTGGGTGAAGGGGAGCGACGGGGCACCCCATGGCCTGTGCAGTTGTGCTGCTGCACTGTCACAACTCTCGCGACCGGCGACCTTGTTCCGGAAGGGGGCTCCGGATCTGCTCGGGCCGTTCTCAGGGGGCGAACGTCAGCCGCAGGTGATCCTCGACCGGGCGGTAGCCGATCCGCTGGTACAGGGCGTTGCTGGTGGGGTTGGCGAGGTCGGCGAAGAGCAGCACCCGCTCGGCTCCCGCGGTACGCGCGGCCCGGCTCAGGGCGGCCGTGACCGCGCCCGCGTACCCCTGTCCGCGCAAGCGGGGCGGGGTGTAGACGAGCGAGACGCGGACGGTGGCCGCGACCGTGCGGCTCACCGCGGCGGTGGCCACCGGCTCGCCGTCCACCTCCCACAGCGTGGCGCCGCGGTGGCTGAGCCGGTCGTCCACCGCGCGGGCGACCTCGTCCCCGGGCAGCGCCCCGGTGTCGCGGCCGAACGCCTCGTACCAGCGCAGCAGCAGATCGCGGTCGGCGGTGGTGGCCGCCCGGGCCCGCCCCCGTAGTACGGGCCCGGACGGGGTCAGGGTGGCGAGCCGGTACAGCCGCTGGACATGGTCCACCCCGCGGGTCTCCCCGGTGTGCCGCTCCCAGGCGTCGGCGAAGGCCTCGGCGACCGGGCGCGCGCCGTTCACCCCGGTGACCCGCGGCCGGTCCGCCCCGGTGAGCCGGTCCGCGCCGGCGAGGGTGCGGGCCAGCGCGCCCGCCGCCTCCGCCGGCATGGCGGAGAGCAGCGGCGGATGGGGCGGGGTGCGGAGGTACGCGCCCTCGATCGCGCCCGAGGGCGCCCGCCACCAGCCGTAGAGCGGCGGCTGGTCGCCGTAGCGGCCGCTGCCCGCCGCCGCCAGCGAGGAGACGACGGTGAGGAGCACGGTGTGCCGGACCGGGCGGGCGCGCAGGAACGCGCCCGCGGCGGCCCGGAACGCATCGAGGTCGTACGTCGTCGTCCACGCCATGCGTTCCAGGCTGGCGCGCGCGGCCCGCCCGGCGCATCTCATTTATGCGGAGAGGGTTCTCAGCAGCTCAGGTTCGAGCCGGGGGTGGTGCCGAGTATCTGGACGAACCGCTGGTACGCGTCGATCCGGCTCTGCACCTGGCCCGGGTTGCCGCCGTTGCACTCCAGGCTGCCGTTGATGCTGCGGATGGTCTCGCCGAAGCCGCGCTGGTTGACCATGGCGTTGTGCGGGGTCATGGTGCCCGGGCCGGTCTGGGTGTTCCAGTACCACAGGGCGGTCTTCCAGGACACCGCGGAGTCGTTCTGCACCAGCCAGGGGTTGTTCAGCAGGTCGATGCCGAGCGCGTCGCCCGCGGCCTTGTAGTTGAAGTTCCAGCTGAGCTGGATCGGTCCGCGGCCGTAGTACGCCGCCTGGCCCGCGGGGCAGCCGTAGGGCCGGTTCCAGTCGCAGTAGTGCGGGTAGTTCGCCGTGTTCTGCTCGACGATGTGGACCAGACCGCCGGTCTCATGGCTGACGTTGGCGAGGAAGGCGGCGGCCTCCTGCCTCTTCACGGTGTCGCTGCCGGTGTTCGCGAAGCCGGGGTAGGCGCTCAGGGCGGCGGTCAGGCCCTGGTAGCTGTAGAAGCCGTTCCGGTTCGGGAACATCTGGTTGAACTGCGCCTCGCTGACGACGAAGCCGGAGGTTCCGCCTCCGCCGCAGTCGTACGGATCCCAGTACCAGGTGCTGATCACCGGGTCGTAGCCGGGATTGTCGTGCTCGGCCCGGTAGTACCTGCCGTCGGTGTACCGGACGATGTCACCGGTCGCGTACCACTTGCCCGCGACCCAGTCCGGGTAGCTGCAGGCGGCGCGCGGGGCCGTGTCCGCCGTGCCCGCCTCGGCCGATGCGGAAGCCATGGGCATGCCAATCAGTAAGGCGCACGCCGCCGCCAGCGCGGCGAACCAGGCCATGGCGCGTCTTCTCCACATGGGACCACCCCAATCCTCGTGTTGTCGGAGGACACTCAATCGGCTTGGTCTATACCAGTCAAGGTCCAGACCAAGCCGATGTGGGGTGTGCGCGTCCGGAATCAGGTCTCGCGCTCCGGCACATAGGTCGCGGCGTCCAGGCCGAAGGTCCAGGCCACGCCCTCACGGGCGGTCCGGGTGCGGGGCGGTACGCGCAGCCAGTACGTGCGGTGCGCACCGTCCGGCTCGGGCGTGGAGTTGACCACCTCGACCATCACCACCGGCTCGTCGTCGGCGAGGTCGATGCGCCACAGCACACCCGACTCGTCCCGGTGCACGGGCCGCGCCCCGGACTCGTCGAGATAGCGGTCGTAGCCGAAATGCTCCAGCATCACCCGGCGCAGCTCCGCGTTCTCCTCGGCGCGGATCCGGTCCGGGGTCAGCTCGCCCAGCCGGTCGAGGAAGTCCGGGGGCACCGGCATGCCGCGCCAGGCGTACAGCGCGAAGCCGTCGGGGAAGGCGAGCGCGGGGCCGTCACCGCGGTCGAGGCGGCCGGCCTCGTCGCGGTGCAGCTCGACCGGGCGCTCCGCGATCACCACGGCCTTCTCGTACGGCCACCACCAGCCCGCGGCGCGGGCGACCGCGGCCGCTCCGGCGAGCCCGTCGTCCGGCCCCTCGGCGACGGAGGCCAGCCAGGGCGCGTCGTGCTGCCCCAGCACCGCGTCCAGCAGGGCGAGCCGGACGGCCGTCTCCTGATCCGCCCGCTCCGTGGCCGCCTCTTCCGTCAGGGTCTCGATGACCCCGGTGCGGATGCGCTCGGTCAGCGCCCGGGTGACGTCCCACAGCGGCGCCCCCGTCAGCGCCCAGCGCTCGGCCCACCCGGACGGCCCCAGCGCGGTGTGCGCCCGCTGCCGGGCGCGCGCCCAGGGACGGGTGCGCACCGCTTCGCGCACCGAGGAGCCCGCGGCGCCCACCACCGGCTCGACCCCGGCGGCCGCCAGCGCGTCGGCGGCCCGCTCGGCGACCTCGCCCGGCAGCCCCTCCGCCCGCCCGGTGAGCAGCAGCGCGGCCGCCGTGCCCGCGAGCGGCGAGCCGGTCCACACGATCCGCTCCGGTGGCTCCAGCCCCGCCGCCTCGTACGCCAGCCGGATGCCCGCCCCGGCCGCCTCGCGGTCCGCGGGGCCGGTCGCCGCGGCCACCGCGCGCCAGCGTTCCGTGGTCATGGGGGTCGTCTCCATGGCGCCTGTGGTCATGCTCGTCGTCTCCGCTGCCGTAGCCGTCGTCATCCGTCCTCGTCCCCCGCGCTCTCAGTCCGCCACGACGCGCACGGCGCCCGGCACGTACTCCCGCTGGCGCACCACCCGGTACCACCCCTTGGGCAGCGGTATCGCCGCGTGCTCCTCGTGCACCACCCGTCCGCCGTCGGGGAGATGGAGGTACGAGGCGCCGAACGGCCCCGACTCGCGCACCAGCGTGCCCGGTCCGACCACCGCGTGCGCGTGCCCGGTCACCTCGCCGAGGGCCAGCACCAGCCGCCCCCGCCCGTCCCGGGGCTGCCGCGGCAGCGCCTCGGTGCCCGGCGGCAGCGACTCCCGCGCCACCGGCACGATCAGCACGTCCCCCTGTCGGTACATGCGCTCCCCTTCCCCGCCGCCCTCAATGCGGCCACAGCCCGTCATCGGCCCACCGGATCACCCGGCGGCCGTCGATGGTCCCGACGTTACGCAGGGGGTCCGACAACGGCCCCTGAAGCGACTGTCGGTGGGACTTGGTACAACTCTTCGCACGCCGTTCGAAGACCGGCACGTCCGCTCGAAGCCATTGGGAGAACCCGCGCGATGACCTACCCCGCACACCTGACCGAACTGCACGGACTCCCGGTGTACGACTTCCCGCTGCCCGACGAGGAGGACCCGCGGCCGCCCGAGGCGGACTCGGTGGCCTGGCGCATCTCCTACGACCCCTACTCCGATGAGTCGGGCGAGATGTTCGAAGGCCGCTTCGAGCGCTTTCTGACCACGGTCGACGCCTCCCGGGTGCGGGCGCTGATCATCGGTCAGTGGGGCGAGACGTACGACGACAACGCCGGGATGATCGTCGATCTGCTGGTGGCCGCCAAGGACCGGCTGGCCTCCCTCGAAGCGGTCTTCATCGGCGATCTGGAGGCGGAGGAGGCCGAGATCTCCTGGATCGAGCAGGCCGATGTGACACCGGTTCTGGACGCCTACCCCGGGCTGCGGGAGCTGAGCGCCCGTGGCAACGCGAGCCTGCGGTTCCCCGCCACCAAGCACCAGAACCTGCGCAGGCTCCGCTTCGAGACCGGCGGGCTGCCCGGCGAGGTGGCGCGCGGAGTCGCCGAAAGCGACCTGCCCGCCCTCGAACACCTGGAGATGTGGTTCGGCGTCGAGGAGTACGGAGGCACTGCCGCTGTCGGCGACCTCGCGCCGCTGCTGTCCGGTGGCCGCTTCCCCGCGCTGCGCCATCTCGGCCTGCAGAACAGCGAGATCCAGGACGAGATCGCCGCCGCCGTCGCCTCCGCACCGGTCGTCGCCCAGCTGACCTCCCTCGATCTGTCCATGGGCGTGCTCACCGACGAGGGCGCGGCGGCGCTGCTCGACGGTCAGCCGCTCACCCACCTCGAGCGGCTCGACCTGGACCACAACTACTTCTCGGAGCCGATGGAGCGGCGGCTGCGCGAGGCCCTGGAGCCGTCCGGGGTGGCGCTCACGATGTCCGAGAAGGGCCACGAGCGCCAGTGGGAGGACGGCGACGTGCAGCGCTACACAGCCGTCGCCGAGTGATGACCGCCGCGCATCCGAAGACACCGGACATCAGGACCCATGTGAGGAGCACGCGGCCGTGATCGAGGACTATCTGGAATCCTTCGCCGGTCTGCCCGTCGCCGAGTACACCGGCCGGGACACCGGAACAGACGCCGCCGATCTGCCGCCCGCCGATGCCGTCGCCTGGCGGATCGGCGCCTGGGACGACCGCCCCTTCGCCGAACTGTGGGCGGAGTTCCTGGACACCGTGGCGGCCGACCGCGTCCGCGCGGTGGTCATCGGCAACTGGTGGGGCAGCGGCCACTACTCCGAGGTGCGTCCGGTGCTCGACGCCCTGGTCGCGTCCGCGGACCGGCTGCCCGCGCTGCGCGGGCTGTTCCTCGCCGATGTGATGCCCGAGGAGTGCGAGCTGTCCTGGCTGCGGATGGACGACGTCACGCCCGTCCTGGAGGCGTACCCGCTGCTGGAGGAGTTCGCGGTGCGCGGCTGCGGCTCGGGAGGTCTCGCCTTCCGGCCGGTGCGCCACGAGCGGCTGCGGGTGCTGCGGTTCGAGTCCGGCGGGCTGCCGGGCGAGACCGTCCGCGCGGTGGGCGCCAGCGAGCTGCCCCGGCTGGAGCACCTCGCGCTGTGGCTGGGGGTGGAGGAGTACGGCGGCGATGCCACGGTCGCCGATCTCGCGCCCATCCTCTCCGGCGCCCGCTTCCCCGCGCTGACCCATCTCGGTCTGCAGGACAGCGAGATCCAGGACGAGATCGCCGCCGCCGTCGCCTCCGCGCCGGTCGTCGCCCAGCTGACCTCGCTCGCCCTGTCCTTGGGCACGCTCGGCGACGCGGGCGCCGAGGCCCTCCTCACCGGCCAGCCGCTGACCCATCTGCGGACGCTGGACCTGCACCACCACTATCTGTCCGACGCGATGACGCGCCGGGTGTGCGAGGCGCTGGAGCCGTCCGGGGTCGAGGTGGACGTCTCGGAGCAGGAGGAGCCGGACTGGGACGAGGGCGACGACAGTGAGGAGGAATACCGCTATGTCGCCGTCTCCGAATAGTCCATACGGCCCGGGCGGCCCGCGGCTCGCGGTGGTCGGCAACCCCGGCCACCGCCGGGTGGAGCTGTTCACCGACGCCGCCCTGGCCGCCGGGCTGGCCGCGCCCCGGCTGCTGGCCTGGCGCGATGTGCTGTGCGCTGGCGCGGAGTTCGAGCCGGGCGAGACCGTGCGGATCGAGTCGCCCGGTGAGGACCACGAGGTGGACGAGCTGCTGCGGGGCGCCGGGGACCCGGCCCGGGTCGAGGGCACCGCCCGCTGGTACGCGCGGTTCACCGAGGCCGTACGGGGCGTCGCGAAGGCCGCGCGCACGGCGGGCGCGACCCTGCTGGACGACCCCGGCGAGCTGGCCGTCCAGTTCGACAAGCGGCTGTGCCACGGGGTGCTGGACGCGGCCGGTGTCCCCGTGCCGTATTCGCCGACCTCCGGCCCGCAGGCACCGGGGGTGCGCGGCTGGGACGATGTGCGGGCGGCGCTCGGCGAGAGCGGGATGCACCGTGCGTTCGTCAAGCTCGCGCACGGCTCGTCCGCCTCCGGGGTGCTCGCCGTCGAGTACGCGGGCCCCGGCCGTATCCGCGCCACCACCTCGGTGGAGCGCGCCGAGGACGGCTCGCTCTTCAACTCGCTGCGGGTGCGGCGGTATGACACGGAGCGGGAGATCGGCTCGATCGTGGACACCCTGGCCCCGGACGGGCTGCACATCGAGCGCTGGGTGCCCAAGGCGTCGCAGGCCAAGCGCGCCGCCGATCTGCGGGTGGTGGTGATCGGCGGCCGGGCGACTCACGCGGTCGTGCGGACCAGCCGCTCCCCCATGACCAATCTCCACCTCGGGGGCGTGCGCGGCGATCTGGCCGCCGCCCGGGCGGCCGCGGAGGCGGCCGGGGTGGCGTGGACCACGGTGCTGGGCACGGCGGAGCGGGCGGCGGCCGGCTTCCCGGGCACCCTGTGCGTCGGGGTGGACCTGCTGCCCGGCACCGGGTGGCGGCGGTTCGTGGTCGGCGAGGTCAACGCGTTCGGCGATCTGCTGCCCCGGCTGACCGGGCTGCCCGGCAGCGGCGCCGAGGGCCAGGACACCTACGCGGCGCAGGTCGCCGCCGTGATCCGCGCGCACGAGGAGGCCCGGCACGATGCCCTTCACTGAGCCCACGCTGCCCGAACAGGCGCTGCCCGAACAGGCGCTGGCCGAACCGGACATGAACGCGATCGTGGGCAGCCATGATCTGCTGCTGGTCACCCTCGACACCCTGCGCTACGACGTCGCCGCCGAACTCGCCGCCGCCGGCCGCATCCCTCATCTGACCGCCCGGATGCCCGGCGGAGCCTGGGAGGAGCGGCACGCGCCCGGCAGCTTCACCTACGCCTCCCACCAGGCCATGTTCGCCGGCTTTCTGCCCACCCCGGCCCGGCCGGGCCCGCACCGGCGGCTGTTCGCGGCACGCTTCGCGGGCAGCGAGACCACGGCCGAGGGCACGTACGTCTACGACACCCCGGATCTGGTGACCGGGCTCGCGGCGGCCGGGTACCACACGGTGTGCATCGGCGGCGTCGGGTTCTTCACCAAGCGGAGCCCGATGGGCTCGGTGCTGCCCGGCTACTTCCAGGAGAGCCACTGGGAACCGGAGTTCGGCGTCCCCTCCCCCACTTCCTTCGAGGCGCAGATCGCGTGCGCCGAGCAGGTGATCGGGGGCCTCGCCCCGGACCGGCGGCTGTTCCTGTTCGTCAACGTGTCCGCGCTGCACCAGCCCAACTGGTTCCACCTGCCGGGCGCGACCCGCGACAGCGGTGACTCGCGCGCCTCCCACGCCGCCGCGCTGGAGTACGTCGACCGCCACATCGGCCGCCTCTTCACCGCGATGGGCGGCCGCGGCCCCGGCTTCGCGATCGTCTGCTCCGACCACGGCACGGCGTACGGCGACGACGGCTACACGGGCCACCGGCTCGGCCATGAATCCGTCTGGACCGTGCCGTACACCCACTTCTTCCTTGGGACCCGATGAACACCGCGCTCACCCCCGCCACCAGTGCCCCGGCCGTCCGCCCGTACCAGTCGTACGTCTACGCCTATCCGCACAAGACCGCGTACCACGCGCTGACGGACCGGCCCGCGCTGCGCGCGCTGTGGGCGGACGAGCCGAAGGACGCGCTGTCCCTGTATCTGCACATCCCGTTCTGCGAGGTGCGCTGCGGCTTCTGCAATCTCTTCACCCGGATCGGCGCCCCGGACGGCCTCACCTCGGCCTATCTGGACGCGCTGGAGCGGCAGGCGGACGCGGTGTCCGAGGCGATCGGGGACGGTGCCCGGTTCGCCGCCGCGGCCTTCGGCGGCGGCACCCCGACGTTCCTGGAGGCGGCCGAGCTGGAGCGGCTGTGCGACATCGCCGAGCAGCGGATGGGCGCGGACCTGGCCGCCGTGCCGCTCTCCGTCGAGGCGTCCCCGGCCACCGCCACCGCCGACCGGCTCGCCGTGCTCGCCGCGCGCGGTACGACCCGGCTGAGCCTGGGCGTGCAGAGCTTCGTGGACGCGGAGGCGCGTTCGGCGGTCCGGCCGCAGCGCCGGGCCGATGTCGAGGCCGCGCTGGCCCGGATCCGGGAGGCGGGCATCCCCGTCCTCAACATCGACCTGATCTACGGCATCGACGGCCAGACCGGGCACAGTTGGCTGCGCTCCCTGGACGCGGCCCTCGCCTGGCGCCCCGAGGAGCTGTATCTCTACCCCCTCTACGTCCGCCCGCTGACCGGCCTCGGCCGCAAGGGAGCGGCGGAGAGCGAGGCGGAGTGGGACGCGCGGCGGCTGCGGCTGTACCGGCTGGGCCGCGACCATCTGCTCGGACGCGGCTATGAGCAGATCTCGATGCGCATGTTCCGCCGCGCGGACGCGCCCGCGACCGGCGGCGAGGACCACGCCTGCCAGACGGACGGCATGATCGGCCTGGGCTGCGGCGCCCGCTCCTACACCTCCGGGCTGCACTACTCCTTCGACTACGCGGTCGACATGCGGGAGATACGCGGCATCATCGACGACTACGTGTCCCGTCCCACGGCCGACTTCGCCCGCGCCGAGCACGGCCGGGCGATCACCGGCGACGAGGCCCGCCGCCGCCATCTGCTGCAGTCCGTCCTGCAGGCCGAGGGCCTGGACGTGGCCGCGTACCGGGCGCGGTTCGCCACCGATCCGGCCGGCGACTTCCCCGAGGAGCTGGCCCGGTTCGCCGCGCGCGGCTGGCTGGATCCGGCCGCGGGCCCCGGGCGGCTGAGGCTGTCGGCGGAGGGCCTGGCGCACTCCGACGCGCTCGGCCCCGAGCTGTTCTCCCCCGCCGTGCGCGCCGCGATGGCCGCGTACGAGGCGAAGTGAGCGCGGGGGCGGCGCCGTGGACCTGACGATCCTGTACCGGGGCCCGCTGGCCTCGTGCGACTACGACTGTCCGTACTGCCCGTTCGCCAAGCGGCGCGACAGCCGGGAGGCGCTGCGCGCCGACCGGGCCGCGCTGGAGCGCTTCACGGCATGGGCCCGGGAGCAGTCGGGCGACCGGCTGTCGGTGCTGTTCACGCCGTGGGGCGAGGGGCTGACGCGCTCCTGGTACCGCCGCGCGCTCACCGAGCTGAGCCGTCTGCCGCACATCGAGCGGGTGGCGATCCAGACCAATCTCAGCTGCCGCACCGACTGGACGGCCGAGGCCGACCGCGACACGCTCGCGCTGTGGTGCACGTACCACCCGGGCCAGACGCCGTACGACCGGTTCCTGGCCAAGTGCGGGGAGCTGGCCGCGCGCGGGGTGCGCCACAGCGTGGGCATCGTCGGTCTGCCCGGCCATCTGGACCAGGCCCGCAGGCTGCGCGCCGAGCTGCCCGAGCAGGTCTATCTGTGGGTGAACGCGGCGGAGGGCCACATCTACACGGACGCCGAGGCCGCCGACTGGACGGCGGTCGATCCGCTCTTCGGCTACAGCCGCCATCCGCACCGAAGCGCCGGTCTGCCGTGCCGGACCGGCGCCTCGGTGATCTCGGTGGACGGTGACGGCACGGTGCGCCGCTGCCACTTCGTCGCCACGGAGCTGGGCAATCTCTACGACGGTTCGTACCGCGCGGCGCTGCGGCCCCGGGCCTGTCCGCTGGCCGTGTGCGACTGCCACATCGGCTACGTCCATCTGGAGTCGCTGCCGCTGTACGACGTGTTCGCGGGCGGGGTCCTGGAGCGGATCCCCGCCGCGCGCGTTCAGGAGGTCTTGCGGCCCACCCCGCCGTAGACGCCGACGGACGCGAGCGCCCCGGCGTCGGGCGTGGGTCCGTCCGGCCGCCACAGCGGCGCCCGCACCAGCCCCGGTTCGAGCATCGTGAACCCGTCGAAGAACGGGACGATCTCGGCGTGGCCGCGCAGTCTCAGCGCGGCGGTGGACTTCCGGTACACCTCGTCGGCCACCTGGTCGGGGCCGTGGAAGTCCAGGGTGCCGTGGCTGATGACCAGATGGCTGCCGGGGACCATCGGTTCGGTCAGGGTGGCGATGATCCCGGCCGGGTCCTCCGCGTCCGACACGAAGTGGAGGACCGCGACCAGCAGCAGCGCCACGGGTTCGGCGAAGTCGATGTGGTCGCGCACCGCCGGATGGGCCAGGATGTCGGCGGGTCCGCGCGCGTCGGCCAGCGCGAAGTGGGTGCCGGGGGTGCTGGTCAGTTTGGCGTCGGCGTGCGCGGCGACGATCGGGTCGTTGTCGATGTACACGACCCGGGTCTCCGGGGCGATCTCCCGGGCCACCTCATGGGTGTTGGGCGAGGTCGGGATGCCCGTACCGAGGTCGATGATCTGCCGTACGCCGCTTGCCACCACCGTGCGGACGGCGCGCAGCAGGAACTCGCGGTTGGCGCGGGCGCTGTCGAGGATGTTCGGGGACTGCCCGATGATGTGCTCGGCGGCCTCGCGGTCGATCTCGTAGTTGTCCTTTCCTCCCAGGTAGTAGTCGTACATCCGGGCCGGATGCGGTTTGCTGGTGTCGATGTCCTGGCCGGATATCCGGGCGCCGGGTATGCGCGAGGCGGATAATCGCCGGCCGGCTAATCGCTGATCCACTGATCTCTGGTCGGCTGATCTCTGGTCGGTCACACCATTTCCCCTTGTCGATCCCCCTCGTTGCCCTTCGGTCGCACGGGCGTCACAGGAGCAGGAAGTCGGCCTCGCCCGCCTTCGCCCCCTGGATGAAGCGCTTCATCTCCAGGTGCGTGTAGATCAGGGCCGGGCCGTCCGGGTCGGTCGACTGGCGCAGCGCCACCCGGCCGTCCTTCAGCCTCATCGCCTCGACGCAGCTTCCCCCATTGCCACCGCTCCACGGCTTGTGCCAGCCCTCGGAACCGAGGTCCCTGGCCGGCATGCCGCTGTAGACGCGGCTCCCGCATATGCGATCCATCGTTCAGATCTCCTTGCGAATGCCACTCAGAATGGCCTGAGTGGTCTGTGCAGGCGCGGCCTGCGCGCACATCCGGTCCAGGGCCTCCAGGAACGCCGAGACATCATCGCGCTGGTCGAAGTAGGAGCCGCTCACGAGCGTCTCCGTATACGCGATATCGGGCAGCTCCGGGATCGGGAACCGGAAGATATGGAAGGGGCCGTACATCGCCGGGTGCGGACCGGCGTCGAACGGCATGACCTGCAGTCTGATCTGGGGTGAGTCGGCGACCTCGAGCAGCCGGCCGATCTGGGCCCGCATGGTCTCGGGCCCGCCGATGGGACGGCGCAGCACCGTCTCGTCCATCACGACCCACAGCATCGGCGGATCGGGGCGGCGCAGCAGGGCCTGGCGCTCCATCCGCAGCGCGACGTTGCGCTCGATCTCGGCTTCGGGGGCGTGCGCCATGCCCGCGCGGAGCACCGCGCGGGCATAGTCCTCGGTCTGCAGCAGCCCGGGGATGTAGTGCGGCTCGTAGGCGCGGATGAGGTTGGCTTCCACCTCAAGGCTCACGAACGTGTTGAACCAGTCGGGCAGGACGTCCCGGAACCGGTGCCACCAGCCGTTCTTGTTGGCCTCCCTGGCAAGGGAGAGGAAGGCCTCGACTTCTTCGGGGTCGGTGACGCCGTACGTGCGCAGCAGCTTCTCGACGTAGGGGAGCTTCAGGCCGACCTCGGCCTTCTCCATGCGCCGGATCGTGGCATGGGTGACGTCGAGGGCCCGCCCGGCCTGTTCGAAGGACAGCCCGGACTTTTCGCGAAGGTCCTGGAGTCGCTTGCCGAGCACGACCCGCAGGACGGTCGGGGCACCACCCGACCGCGCATCCGCCACTATCGTCCCCCTCCACTTACTGTCACAGCACAGCAGTCTGGCACGGGCTCAGCTTTCGGAACAGTCTGTCCTTGCGATTCTGTAATTTACAGACTGAACCTTGTCACAAGCGATCGTGACAGAGCATAGTGTGAGCGTGGCTCCTTCCTACGAGGCTCTCCGGTTAGGGCACAGCGGCTCGACGGTCGCTGCGTGCCTTCAGGACGCGTTTCGTCTCCCGGCGCTGAGCACGTCCGTCGCGGAGGCGAGAAGGCATGTCGTCCTGCGGCTGCGCTCGTGGGGTGTCGACCAGGACACCCGCGACAGCGCCGAACTCGTGGTCTCCGAGCTGTTCACCAACGCGGTCCGCCACACCTCCAGCGATGAGGTGCGCTGCTCGTTGCAGCTGATGGGGACCCGGCTGCGCCTCGAAGTGGCCGACCAGGGCTGTGCCCGTACGGTGCCGCAGGCGCGGTCGTCGGTGAGCGTGGATCAGGAGGGCGGACGCGGGCTGATGCTGGTGGAGGCCCTGTCCCAGGCGTGGGGCGTACGGCCCCACACGGGCGGCACCGGCCGCGCCGTATGGGCCTACCTGGCCTGACGGCCGAAGGACCGAAGGACCAGCCTCCTCAGCGCAGCGGCAGCAGATCCGGGCGCTTGGGCTCCACGTGGTCCCCCGAGGACACCCCGCGCAGCCGACGCCCGATCCAGGGCACCAGATACTCCCGCGCCCAGTGGATGTTGTCCCGGCGCACCTCGGCGGGAGTGCGCTGCCCCTCGTCCGGCCACGGCTGGTCGGGGTCGGCGGGCACCTCCAGGCCGAGCACCTGACCGGCCCGCAGCGCGACCCGGGTGTGTCCGTCGGCCGACAGATGGAGCCGGTCGTCGTCCCAGGCCCGCCGGTCCTGCACCGAGCGCAGCGACCACAGGTCGAGCACCGGGCAATCGTAGCGGTCGGCGATCGCCCGCACATGCGCCGTGTACGTGGCGATCTTGCCCCGCAGATGGCGGAGCACCGGGATCCCGCGGGTGTCGAAGCCGGTGCACAACAGCACGGCGGGCACCCGGGAGGTCAGGTCGGCGACGGCGGCCTCGTAGCGCCGGGCGACATCGTCGGGGTCGCTGCCGGGCCGCAGGATGTCGTTGCCGCCCGCGCAGAAGGTGACCAGGTCGGGACCGAGGTCGATCGCACGCGGCACCTGTTCCTCGACGATCTGGTCCAGGAGCCGGCCGCGCACGGCGAGGTTGGCGTAGCGGAAGTCGTGTTCGGGCCGCTGATCGGAGAGGAGGACGGCGAGCCGGTCGGCCCATCCGATGAAGACGCCGTCCGGGCCCGGATCGCCGACGCCCTCGGTGAAACTGTCCCCGATGGCTGCGTACGACCCGATCACGCCATGCTTGAGTCTTTGCGAATCGTCTGCCACATCCGGACATCCTTCACCCCGACACGTGACCTACGCCACCGTAACCAGCCCTTGACCAGGGGTGAGTTATCCCACCTGGTCAGTTCGGCGGAGGTGGAATACGGCGGCGTCCAGGTCGCCACGCAGCCCGGTGCGCAGACCGCGATGGGCGAGCACCGCGCCGCGGTGGACGGTGCCGGTGGCCAGGTCCTCGTACGCCGCGGCGGGGTCCAGGCCGCGCAGCCGCAGCGGGATCTGGGGTTCGCCGTAGCTCTGCGCGTGCAGCCACGCCAGCACCACGGTCTCCCCGCCGCGTACGTACTGCACCGCGCTGAGCCCGCCGCCGCCCGGTGGCCGCAGCCGGTACTGCTCACCGTGCTGGACGACGGGCCGGATCCGCTTGTAGAGCGCCACCCAGTCGCGGGCCTCGGTGAGTTCGGCCTCGCTCCATTTCGTCAGGTCGCCGCCGACGCCCAGCACCCCGGCCATGGCGCTGACGAAGCGGAAGCCGAGCCCGCTGCGGCGCTGGTTGCCCATCACGTTGGGGCTGTCGGTGACCCAGGCGGCCATCACCCGGGCCGGGTGCAGCTGGCTGAAGCCGTGCTGGATGGCGAGGCGGTCCAGCGGGTCGGTGTTGTCCGAGGTCCACACCTGGTCGGTGAGGCCGAGGATACCCAGGTCGATCCGGCCGCCGCCGCCCGAGCAGGACTCGAAGGCGACCCCGGGGTGGGCGGCGCGCAGTCGCCCCAGCAGCTCGTACAGCCCGCGGACGTGCTCGATGCCCAGCCGCTGCGGATACGGGTCGCCGGGCCAGCCGGGGTCGGTGAAGGAGCGGTTGAAGTCCCACTTCACATAGTCGATGGGGGCGCTGCTCAGCAGCGTGTCCAGCCGTTCCCACAGGTAGGCGCGGACGTCCGGCCGGGCGAGGTTGAGCACCAGCTGGTTGCGGAACTCGGTGCGGGTGCGGCCCGGGTGGTGCTGCACCCAGTCGGGGTGGGCGCGGTACAGGTCGCTGTCGGCGTTGACCATCTCCGGTTCGACCCAGATGCCGAACCGCATACCCAAGCCGTGCACCTCGTCCGCGAGGGGCTTCAGCCCGTGCGGGAAGCGGTCCGGGTTGGGGGTCCAGTCGCCGAGACCGGCCCGGTCGCTGGTGCGGGCCCCGAACCAGCCGTCGTCCACGACGAACAGCTCGACGCCGAGACCGGCGGCGAGCCGGGCGAGTGAGCGCTGCTGCTCCTCGCTCACCTCGAACTCGGTGGCCTCCCAGGAGTTGTAGAGGACGGGCCGCTCCCGGTCGGCGCCGGGGATGACGTGGGCGAGCTGCCAGGCGTGCCAGCCGCGGCTCGCGGCCCCGAAGCCGCCTTGAGTCCACAGGCCCGCGAAGACGGGGGTGGTGAACGACTCGCCGGGGGCGAGGAGCAGCAGCCCCGAGTCGTCGTACCCGGCGCCGCCGACGGTCTGTACGGTGCCGTCGGCGAGCCGCTGGACGGCGATCCGCCAGGAGCCGGACCAGGCGAGCGCGCAGCTATGCACCTCGCCGCTCTCCTCGGTGGCCGTGCCGTCGTCGATCGCGATCCACGGCAGATGCTGATGGCTGGTGTGGCCGCGGCGGCTGCCGATGACCTTCTCGCCGGGGGTGAGGTCGGTGCGGGCGAGCCGGCTCTCGGCGGCCCACCGCCCGTACAGATGGCTCAGCCGCCGGCGGTCGCCGGCCGGCAGCGACCAGGCGGCGGAGTCGGCGCGCAGCAGCTCCAGCGGGGCGTCGTCCGGGGTGCCGGTGTGGGTGAGGGTGGTCCAGCGCTCGATGACGTCGCCGTCGTCCCGCATCCGGTAGTGGAGGGTGATGCCGAGGTGGTGGAGCGGATCGTGGAAGCGCAGCCGCAGCTCGTCGCCGTCCACACCGCTTCCCTCGAAGCGCCACTCGGTGCCCCGTACGCCCGCCGCGCGGACGGACAGGGCAGGGCGCACGAAGCGCGGGCCACCCTCCACCGGGTACTCCTCGCGCCCGTCCAGCGGTGATTCGAACCCTCGCTCAGCGGGCAGGGGTTCGGCGGCGAGGGCCTCGGCGTCCGGGACCGTGAGGCGCGGGCCCCAGTGGAGATGGAGCAGGGTGTCCTCGTCGGTGAGGTGCAGGGCGTAGCTGCTGCATTGCCCCGAAAGCAGCCAGAGCCGACCGTTTCCGCCGATTTCAATCATCACACATCCCCAATTCCCCACAGGTGCCAACATCATCGGGCAGCGTTCGGCGCACGGCAATGGCCCCGCTCACGGTCGGCAGAACTGATTGCAGCAGGAACACGATGTCGTATGGTCAGCAGAACCCGCCTCGTCGACGAGCGGCGCGGCGGCCGATCGTGAGGAGCGCCCGTGACGCAGCCGTCGCCGCAGGTCCCGCAGGCCGAACCCGAGCTGGTGGGGGTACGCAACTTCCGCGACGTCGGCGGTCTGCCGACCGTCGACGGCCGCCGCGTACGGCCCGGCGTGCTGTTCCGCAGCGGCCACCTCGCCCATGCCACCGACAGCGACGCGGCCTTCCTCGACTCGCTCGGCCTGCACACGGTCTTCGACTTCCGCAACGCGGCCGACATCAAGCTGGAGGGCCCGGACGTCTCGCTGACCGGCGTGCGGAACGTGAACCTCCCGCTGTCCGACCCGGCCGACGGCGCCGGGTTCTGGACCATGGTGCGCGAGGGCGACCTCAACACCCTGCGCGAGCTGCTGGACGACGGGCGCGCCGAGCGGCGGATGATCAACGCGTACCGGGCCATCATCACCAGCCGGATCGTCGAGCACGGCCGGGTGCTGGGTGCCATGGCGGAGGACAGCTCCCCGGTGCTGATGCACTGCTCCGCGGGCAAGGACCGGGCCGGGCTCTCGGTCGCGGTCACGCTGCTCGCGCTCGGGGTCGAGCGGGACGCGATCGAGGCCGACTACCTGGAGTCGGCCGCCGCCCACCGGCGCTACAAGATCTGGCGCAAGGGCAATCCGGCGGACGGGTCCGACCCCATGTCCCCGGAGGTGCTGTCGCTGCTGAGTCCGCTCTTCGACGCGCGCCCCGCCTATCTGGCGGCGGCGTTCGAGACGATAGAGGACACCTGGGGCGGCACCGAGCGCTATCTCACCGAGGGCCTGGGGCTGACCGCCCCGCAGCGCGCACGGCTCCAGGACCGGCTGCTCACCGCCTGACCCGGTCCTAGGAGGCGGCCTCGGGCTCGGTGACCCAGCCCGCCGTCAGCACCAGACCGGTGGCCCGGTGCACGGCCAGGAAGCCGAACGGGCGGTCGTACGTCACCCTGACCAGCCGCGCCTTCCGCTGCGGCGGGGCCGAACCCGGAGCCATGGCGAACGCGGTCACGGCCGCCGCCCAGAAGCCCTCGGCGCTGAACGACGCGGTCATGGACTGCCGACCGGAGGACAGCGCCAGCGGGCTCGGGCTGATCCCCGGGAAGTGGCCGCGGGAGGTGTCCTGCGCGGTGCGCAGCCCGAACAGTTCCGCGTGCCGCAGCAGATCGTGCCGGGCGGTCACGGTGAACTGCGGGGTGGTGAGGACGAGCGAGGGGGTGGTGTCCCAGCTGACGGCCTCCATGACCGTGACGCCGGGCCCCGCCTCGCCGAGCGGCAGCGCCGAGCCTCCCCACCCCGGGTACTCCCCGGCCACCGCGCCGATCCCGGCCTCCAGAACCTGGCCGCCCGGTACGTCCTCGGGGCCGAGGACCAGGTGCACGTCGATCCCGTTGCCGCCCGCGACCCCCGACAGGGTGAGCGGCCCGGCCGGGGTGTCGGGCACGACCCGCAGCACCCCGTCGAGGTCGCCGGTCTTCCGGGTGAGCCCGGCCAGCGACCGGTCCCGCCACGGGCCGTGTCCCGGCCGCAGGAACCCCGGCTGGAACGGCTGCTGCCAGGCCGTCCGCACCGTGAGCGCCCCGGCCAGCACCAGCTGGGTGACGGGCGTCAGCGGCACCGGCATCCGGTCGATCGCGCCATCGGTGCACCGGGAGGCCCAGGCGTCCAGCTCCTTGCCGTCGCGCTCGGTGTCGCCGCTGAGCACTCCCCGTACGCCCCGCGGCAGCTCCGCCTCCCACTCGGGCCGCACCGGCAGGTCGTAGCGGGTCCACAGTCCGGTGGCCGCCGCGACGCCGTCCATCGCGGCCATCGCCTCGACGACCTCGCGGCCGAGCGCCGTGGCGCCGTCCGCGCCTCCCGCGCCGATGCCGAGCGCGTCCTCCAGCTCGCCGCGGGCCGGGCCGCCGGCCGCGCCCGCGAGCAGGGCGAGCAGCGGCCAGGCCCCGGCGCCGGTGAGGACGGTGGACTCCGCGCCGCTCACGGCGGCCCGCGCCCATCGTCCGGTCAGCGCGTTGACGGCCCCGGTGGCGGTCGCGTCGGTCATTGCCGAATCTCCCTGGTCAGCGGTTGGCCACCGCCTGCTTGACGAGGGTCCGGCCGAACTCCCACATCAGACCGCCGCCCCCGTGTGCGTCATCCATGACCGCTGTGAACGCCTCGACGAAGCGGTCCACTTCCCGCTCGCCGATGATCAGCGGCGGAATCAGCTTAATCACCTCCAGATGGTCGCCGGAGACCTGGGTGAGGATGCGATGGCGCTGGAGCAGCGGCGCCACGACCATCTGCGCGAACAGACCCTTGCGCGCGGCCTGCAGCATCGACCAGCGGCTGCGCAGCCCCAGCGAGACCGGCTTGCCGAACTCGATGCCGATCATCAGCCCGCGGCCGCGGACGTCGTGCAGCAGCTCATAGCGGTCGATGAGCGCGGTGAGCCGGTCGCGCAGCAGCGCGCCGGTGCGGCGGGCGTTCGCGACGATCTGCTCGTCCTCCATGACGGCGAGGACGGCGAGCCCCGCCGCCATGGCCTGCGCGTTGGCCCCGAAGCTGGCCGAGTGCACCAGCACCCGGTCCATGGAGGAGTAGACCCGTTTGAAGATCCAGTCCTTGCCGAGGGTCGCGCCGACGGGCACGTAGCCGCCGGACAGCGCCTTGGCCACGCACACCAGGTCCGGTTCGACGCCGTCCTCGTGGCTGTAGGCGAAGAAGTCCCCGGTGCGGCCGAGCCCCGTCTGCACCTCGTCGGCGATGAGCAGCGCCTTGTGGCGGTGCAGCAGCTCCTGCGCGCCGCGCAGGAAGCCCGGCGGCGCCTCGTGCACCCCCTTGCCCTGGATCGGTTCGACGACGAACCCGGCGACGTCCCCGCGCTTCAGCTCCCGCTCCAGCGCGCCCAGGTCGCCCATCGGGATCGCGGTGTCGGGCAGCAGCGGTGCGAAGCCGTCGCGGAAGCCCGTCTCGCCGTTGACCGACAGCGATCCGGTGGTGAGCCCGTGGAAGGCGTGCGTGCAATACAGGACGCGCGGCTTACGGGTCGCGCAGCGGGCGAACTTGAGCGCGGTCTCGACGGCCTCCGTACCGCTGTTGCCGAAGAACACCCGGTCCAGGTGCGGGGCGTGGGCGAGCAGCCGCTCGGCGAGCAGCCCGGGCAGCGGCTGACAGTCGAAGCGGGTCAGATCGGCCAGCGAGGCGTCCAGGACGTCGTGCAGCGCCTTGCGGACGACGGGATGGTGGCGGCCCAGGCCCATCACCCCGAAACCGGCGAGCATGTCCAGGTAGTCCTGGCCCTCGTCGTCCCAGAAGTACGCGCCCTCGGCCCGCTCGTAGACCTTGTCGAAGCCGATGGTGTGCAGCATCCGCGGCAGTTGGTGGTTGAGGTACCGGGTGTGCAGGTCATAGCGCTCGGACCCGCGCCCGGCCAGGAGCTTGCCCAGGTCGAAACCCGAGCGCTGCTCGGCTGCTGTCATGCGTCCCTCTCCTTGGCGGCGGCCTCCCCGGCGGCGGCGCGCCCATCGATACGGGCCAGGGCCGCACCGATCCGGCCCGCGATCTCGGCGGGGGTGAGTCCGATGTCGGCGAGCACTTCGCCGCGCTTGGCGTGCGGCAGGAACGCCTCGGGGATGCCGAAGGTCCGCAGCGGCAGGTCGACGCCCGCGTCCCGCAGCGCCTGGCCGATGGCCGCGCCCACCCCGGCGCTGCGCACGTTGTCCTCGACGACGGCCACCGCCCGGTGGCGGGCGGCGAGCGCGGGCAGCTCGGGGTCGACGGGCTTGACCCAGCGCGGATCGACCACGGTGCAGCCGATGCCGCGCTCGGCCAGCAGCTCGGCGGCGCGCAAGCCCACCGGCGCCATGACCCCGGCCACCACGAGCAGTACGTCGTCGCCGTGGCGCAGCACGTCCATCCCGCCGATCCGCTCCAGGGCCGGGATGGGCTGCCCCACCGACTCCTTGGGGAAGCGGACGACGGTCGGCGCGTCGTCCACGTCGATCGCCTCCCTCAGCTGGGCGCGCAGCTGGTCCGCGTCGCGCGGGGCGGCGATCCGCAGGCCCGGCACCACCTGGAGGACGGACATGTCCCACATGCCGTTGTGGCTGGGCCCGTCGGTACCGGTGACGCCCGCCCGGTCCAGGACGAAGGTCACCCCGCACTGGTGCAGGGCGATGTCCATCAGCAGCTGGTCGAAGGCGCGATTGAGGAAGGTCGCGTAGACGGCGATGACGGGATGCAGCCCGCCGGTGGCGAGCCCGGCCGCCGAGACCGCCGCGTGCTGCTCGGCGATGCCGACGTCCCACACCCGGTCCGGGTACGCCTCGGCGAAGTCCGCGAGGCCGACGGGGTCGAGCATCGCGGCGGTGAGGGCCACCACGTCGGGCCGCTCGGCCCCGATGGCCACCATCTCCTCGCCGAACACCGACGTCCACGACCGGCCGCGGGAGGGGATGAGGGGGGCGCAGGTGAGCGGGTCCATCGCGGCGACGGTGTGGAACCGGTCGGCCTCGTCCTCCAGGGCGGGCCGGTAGCCGTGGCCCTTCTCGGTGATGCAGTGGACCAGGACGGGGCCGTGGAACCGCTTGGCGCGCCGCAGCGCCGCCTCGACGGCCTCCGTGTCGTGCCCGTCGATCGGCCCGACGTACTTCAGCCCCAGGTCCTCGAACATTCCCTGCGGCGCGAAGGCGTCCTTGAACCCCTTCTTCGCGCCGTGCAGCGATCCGTACAGCGGCTGTCCGACGACGGGGGTGCGCTGGAGGACGTCCTTGCCCCAGGCGAGGAAGCGTTCGTAGCCGTCGGTGGTGCGGAGGGTGGCCAGATGGCCGGCGAGGCCGCCGATGGTGGGGGCGTAGGAGCGTTCGTTGTCGTTGACGACGATGATCAGCGGGCGGTCGCGGGCTGCGGCGATGTTGTTGAGCGCCTCCCAGGCCATGCCGCCGGTGAGCGCGCCGTCGCCGATGACCGCGACCACATGGTCGGTGCGGCCGCGGATCTCGCCCGCCTTGGCGAGGCCGTCGGCCCAGCCCAGGACGGTGGAGGCGTGGCTGTTCTCGATGACGTCGTGGCTTGACTCGGCGCGCGACGGATAGCCGGAGAGCCCGCCCTTGCCGCGGAGCTTGGAGAAGTCCTGGCGGCCGGTGAGCAGTTTGTGGACGTAGGACTGGTGGCCGGTGTCCCACAGGATGCGGTCCACCGGCGAGTCGAAGACGCGGTGCAGGGCTATGGACAGCTCGACGACGCCCAGGTTGGGGCCCAGATGCCCACCGGTCCTGGCGACGGCTTCGATCAGGAACTCCCTGATCTCCTGGGCGAGTGCGGCAAGCTCCTCCGTGGTCAGTGCTTTGAGGTCGTGCGGGCCCCGGATGTTCTCCAGCAGCGGCATGCTCGGTTCCCCTCCTCGGGTGTCAGCCCACGGCGCTCTCGCGGGCCGCGCGCAGCGACTCCTTGAGCGAGCCCATGGTGGCCAGGACGGCGGTGGGCTCGTAGCCGCAGTGGGCCATGCAGTTGTCGCAGCGCGGGTCCTTGCCCCGGCCGTACTTGTCCCAGTCGGTCTCCTCGATCAGCTGGCGGTAGGTGGGCACGTAGCCGTCGCTCATCAGGTAGCAGGGCCGCTGCCAGCCGAAGAGCGAGTAGTTGGGGATGCCCCAGGCGGTGCACGGGAAGTCGGTCCTGCCCTCCAGGAAGTCCAGGAAGAGCGGGCTGTGGTTGAGCCGCCAGCGCCTGCGGTTGCCGCCCGCGAACGCCTTCCGGAACAGCTCGCGGGTCTGCTCGACCCCCAGGAAGTGCTCCTGGTCGGGCGCCTTCTCGTACGCGTAGGCGGGCGAGATCATCATCTCGTCCACCTTGAGGTCGTCATTGAGGAAGTCGAGTACCTCGACGATGGTCTGCGGGGTGTCGGTATTGAAGAAGGTGGAATTGGTGGTGACCCGGAAACCGCGCCGCTTGGCCTCTCTGATCGCCGCCACCGCCTCGTCGAACACCCCCTCCTTCGCCACCGACGCGTCATGCCGCTCGCGCAGCCCGTCGATGTGCACGGCGAACGCGAAGTACGGGGAGGGGGCGAAATTGTCCATCTTCTTCCGCAGCAGCATCGCGTTGGTGCACAGGAAGACGTACTTCTTCCGTTGCACCAGCTGCCGGACGATCTCGTCGATCTGCGGATGCATCAGGGGCTCACCGCCGGCGATGGAGACCATCGGGGCGCCCGACTCCAGCACCGCGCCGACCGCCTGCGCCACCGGCATGCGCTGCTTGAGCACCCCCGCCGGATGCTGGATCTTGCCGCAGCCCTCGCACTTGAGGTTGCAGGCGAACAGCGGCTCCAACTCCACGATCAGCGGGAACTTGTCCCGGCGCTTGAGCACCTTCTGGTCAAAGAGATACGTCGCGACCCGGATGGTCTGGCGGAGCGGCATGGCCATCTAGCTCACCTCCTGGGAGCAAAGAGGAACGGTGCCAATCGAAAAAAGCGGGAAGAACAGTTCGTAGTACCCGGAAAGCCGATATTCCACCGCGCAGCGTCCCGATGCGGACCAGCTCATGTTCAGGAGCGTCCACGATCACCCGGACGGCCGCAACCGGGCGTGCGCCACCGCGCACCGCGCTGCGCAGGGTGGCGGCGGACTCCATGTCCACCGCGATGGCGCCGGCGGCGTGCAGATCGGCCCGCTCCGCGCCCCGCACCACATGGTTGGAGCCGACGACGGGCCCGATGTGCACGGTGCGCCCGGCGCCCCCGCCGGTCCGCCGGGCATGGCGGGCCAGCGCCTCGGCGAGGAGGCTGCTGCCGTGGCAGGGGGTGCGGCCGGCCGGGTCGCGGGTCTCGTCGGCCACCACCAGGTCCCCCGGGTGCATCCCCGGAGCGAGCCCGGCGCAGAAACCGGTGGCGACGACGGCGGTACGGACCGGCCGGGCCCGGTCCCGCCCCGCGGCCAGCGCGCGGCGCACCGCCCGCTCGGCCGCCTGCGGTCCCATGCCGGTGCGCAGCACCGTCACCGGCCCGGCGGCGGCGCCGAGACCGGCCCCTCGCAGCGCGAACCGCTCGATGCCGAGCGCGCAGGCGATCAGCAGCGGGGCGCCGCCGGTGTCCGGGGCCGGTCCGGAGGCCATCACGTCCTCCGCGGCCGCGCGCCGGTGGCCTCGCCGCTCACGTAGCGCCCGAGCGCGGTGAGCGGGAAGACCAGCCGGTACAGGTGGTAGTTGATGGAGAAGTCCCAGGGGAAGCCGGTGCCGGTGAAGTACGGCTCGTCCCAGGAGCCGTCCTGCTCCTGGGTGGCCGCGAGCCAGCCGACCCCGCGCTCGACCGCCTTGCTCTCCCGCTCCCCCGCCGCCAGCAGCGCCAGCAGCGCCCACGCGGTCTGGGAGGCGGTGGAGGCGCCGCGCCCCATCCACTCGGGGTCGGGATACGAGCGCTGGTCCTCGCCCCAGCCGCCGTCCTCGTTCTGCACGCTCTCCAGCCAGCGCACGGCCCGCCGGATGGCCGGGTGGGAGGCCGGGATCCCGGCGGCGACCAGGGCGGGGACGGCGGAGCCGGTCCCGTACACATAGTTGGTGCCCCAGCGGCCGAACCAGGCGCCGCCCGGCTCCTGCTCGGCCAGCAGCCAGTTGATGGCGCGCCGGGTGCGCGGATCGCGGGCGCCGCCCTCGTGGGCCAGCATCTCCACGACGTGGGCGGTGACATCGGCCGACGGCGGATCGATGACCTCGCCGAAGTCGCAGAACGGCAGCCGGTTGGGCAGCGGGCTGGTGTTGTCGACGTCGAACGCGCCCCACGCCCCGTTGCGGGACTGCATGCCCAGCGTCCAGCGCACCCCGCGCCGCACGGCCGCCTGGACCCGGTCCGGCTGGGGGTGGTCGACGCGGCGCAGCGCGAGGATGACCTCGGCGGTGTCGTCGATGTCGGGGTAGTTGTCGTTGTGGAACTCGAACGCCCAGCCGCCGGAGGCGAGCCGGGGCCGCTTGACCGACCAGTCGCCGGGCCGGTCGATCTGCTCGGCGAGCATCCAGTCGGCGCTCTTGACCAGGGCGGGGTGGTCGGGGGCGAGTCCGGCGTCGGCGAGCGCGATGACGGCCAGACAGGTGTCCCAGACCGGGGACTGGCACGCCTCGATCATGCGGCTGCCGTCCTCGCGCCAGACGGCGAAGCGGTCCAGCGACTCCAGCCCGGCGCGCATCACCGGGTGGTCGAGGTCGTAGCCGAGGAGGTGGAGCGCGATCACGGAGTAGACGGCGGGCGGCTGGATGCCGCCCCAGCAGCCGTCGTTCTCCTGCCGCTCCACGATCCAGCGGGCGCAGGAGCGCAGCGCGGCCCGGCGCAGCGGCCGCAGGGCCACCTTGCGGTACAGGTGCAGGGCCCGGTCCAGCCGCTGGAAGGCGCCGTCCCAGGAGGCGAGGGGGGCGGCGGGGCGGGGCGGGTTCGGCCTGCGCGGGTCGGCGTGGAGTTCGTCGAGGGAGAACGGGGCGGGGCGCACCGGGCGCTTCGCGGAGACGATGGTGAGCGGCACGATGGTCTGCCGCGCCCAGCAGCCGAAGTCGTAGAGGTTGAGCGGCAGCCACGCCGGGAAGTAGATGATCTCCGGTGGCAGCTCGGGCAGGTCCTCCCACCGCCACCAGCCGAAGAGCGCCAGCCAGATGCGGGTGAAGACGCGGCTTGCGGCCACCCCGCCCTGGTCGCGCACCCACGCCGAGGCGGCGGCCATGTGGGGCGCGTCGGGGGCGTCACCGGCCAGCCGGAGGGCGACGTACGCCTCGATGGTGGCGGACAGCTCCGGCGGGCCGCCGTGGAAGGTGGCCCAGGTGCCGTCCGCGCCCTGCTGGGAGCGGATGTGGCGGGCGGCGGCGTCGAGCACGCCGGGGTCCTGGATGTCGAGGAACTGCCGGAGCATCAGGTCCTCGGCGTCCATGGTGACGTTGGTCTCCAGGTCGCCCTTCCACCAGCCCTGCTCGTCCTGGCGGGAGAGCAGATGCCGGACCGCGCGGGCCGTCGCCTCACGGGCGACGGTTAACGTCTCGGATTCGGATGACTCGGACGGTTGGACGGTTGTCGCTGTCATGGCTTCCCCTCTGCAGTGTGATCTGCCGTCGTTGGGGCTTCCGTCGGCCGGCACCGGGCTGGTGCCGGCCGGCGACTGCGAGCCTGGTCCTACGGGCCCAGGGCCTGGCGCGGTCGGTTGTGATCATCTCTCCCGGACGACGACGAAGTCCGCGAGCGCCACGAACTGATCTCGTACCTCGCCGGGCATGTCCACCTCGTCGAGGGCCTCGATGGCCTTCGCGTACTGCCGACGGGCCTCCTGCGAGGTCCAGTCCCGGCCGCCGGCCTCCTCGATCAGCGCGGCGCGGGTCGCGAACTCCTCCTCGCTGAAGTCGGCGAACTCGTCCTCCGGCTTGTGCGCGTCGGCCGCGAGGATCTGGGCCAGGTCCTCGGAGGCCCGGCCCCCGGCGGCGAGGGCCGCGACCACCGGCAGCGACTTCTTGCGCTGCCGCAGGTCGCTCCAGGTCTGCTTGCCGGTCGCGACCGGGTCGCCCCAGATGCCCAGCACGTCGTCCACGGCCTGGAAGGCGAGGCCCAGGTGGTAGCCGTAGCGCTCCAGGGTGTCGGCGGCGCGGTCGTCGGCGCCGCCGAGGACGGCGCCGACGGAGGCGGCGCAGGCCAGCAGGGCGCCGGTCTTGTTGCCCTCCATCTCCAGGCACTCCTCGACGGTGACCCGCTCCCGGTGCTCGTAGGAGATGTCCTGCGCCTGGCCGTCGATCAGCTTGCGGGTCGCGGAGGTGAGCCGGCGGGTGGCCCGCCCCGCCTCCACGGTGCCCAGCTCCAGCAGTATTTCCCCGGCGAGGGCGAAGAGCGCGTCCCCGACCAGGATCGCCTGGGCCGGTCCGTGGACCTTCCACACGGTGTCGCGGTGGCGGCGCTGCTCGTCACCGTCCATCAGGTCGTCGTGCAGCAGCGAGAAGTTGTGCACCAGCTCGACCGCGACCGCGCCGGGCACCCCGACCTCCGGGTCGGCGCCGGCCGCCTGCGCGGACAGCAGCGCGAGCGCCGGGCGCACCGCCTTGCCGCCATCCCCCGCGGCGGGGCGGCCGTCGGCGTCGATCCAGCCGAAGTGGTAGGCGGCGACGGTGTCCATGGGCGGGGCCAGCCGGTCCACCGCCGAGCGCAGCACCGGCGTGGCAAGCGTACGGCCGCGCTCCAACAGCGCGATGACGCCTGCGGAGTCGACAGCTGGGGTCGCCGGGGTCACGGTCTCTCCTCTGGTTTCTGTGGTGGTGCTCATGCCGCCTCCTTGGGCGTCCCCCCGCCGACGGCGGGAAGCGGAATCACGTGCGGGCGGCCGGTTTCTGAGAGCGCCGCGCGGGCCGCGGTGAGCCCGCTGCGCACGGCGCCCTCCATGGTCGCGGGCCAGCCGGTGGCGGTCCACGCACCGGCCAGGTACAGGCCGGGCGCGTTGGTGGGGGCGCCGGGCCGCAGCCGCCCCACGCCGGGGACCGGGGCGAACGTCGCGGTGCGCTCCCGGGTGACGAAGAAGTCCCGTACCCGCGCGCCGCGGGCGCCCGGCAGCAGCCGCTCCAGCTCCGGCAGGTAGCGGGCGCGCAGCTCGGCGACCGGGCGGTCGATGTCGTCCCTCGCGGCGGACTGGGACACCGCCAGGTACTGGCTGTCCCCGGCCCCCGGCGCGTCCCGCAGCCCCGAGGCGTCCGTGCGGTCGAAGACCCACTGGACGGGGCTGCCGAGGGCGGCGAAGAACGGGCGGCGCAGCACGGTGCGGTCGTAGACGACGTGCAGGTTGAGGATGGGCGCGGTGCCGATCCGCAGCAGCCGGTCCGGGTCGTCGAGGGCGCCGTCGGGCAGCAGGGCGTGCGCGTCCCGCTGCGGCACGGCGAGGACGACCGTGTCCACCGGCTCGTGGAGCGGGCCGCGGTCGGTGTGCGCGGTCCAGCGGCCCTCGGCGGCGGTGACGGCGGTGACGCGGGTGCGCAGCTCGGTCGCCACGCCCGCCGCGTCCAGGGCGGCGCGGGCGAGGGTGTCGTGCAGCTCGCCGAGCGGGGCGCGGGCCCAGCCGATGTCGGCGGCACCGGCCTCGGAGAGCAGCCCGGTCTTGAAGACCATCGCGGCCAGGCCCAGCGAGGCGTCCCGGGCGGTGGCGTTGAGCGTGGCCACGCCCACCAGGTCCCACAGCGCCTCGACGGCGCGCGGCGACTGGCCGTGGCGGCGCAGCCAGCCCGCGAAGTCCTCCGCGTCCAGCGCCGGGTCCAGCGGGTCCAGCCGCCCCAGGGCGAGCGCGGCGCGGCCCACCCGGGCGCGCTCGGCGAGCGAGAGGTGCGGATAGGTGGCGAGGCTCGCGGCCAGGTGCAGCGGCACCGGCAGGGCGGTGCGGCGCAGCCGGCCCAGCCGCCGCCCGGGCCGCGCGGCGGCGTCCACGACGGGTACGTCCAGCCGGCCCTGGAGCGGGGCGAGCCCGGTGGCGCCGACCCGGTCCAGGAACCACTGGTAGGCGGTGCAGCAGCGCAGGTAGACGTGCTGCCCGTTGTCGACGCTCAGCTCACCGGCCGGTGAGGGGCGGCGGAAGGAGAAGGCGAGCCCGCCGAGCCGGGGGCGCCCTTCGAGCAGCGTGACGCGCACACCGGCGTCGGCGAGCGCGAGGGCCGCGGTGGTCCCGGCGATCCCGCCGCCGATCACCAGCGCCGTCCGGGCCCCTCCGGTGTGCTCACGGTCGTGCTCGCTCACCTGTGCGCGCGGGTCGCGGACGAGCGCGGCCGCCCCCTCGGGGCGGCCTGCCGGGTCCGGTTCCGGGCGGTCGGCGGAGTGTGCGGTGCGGGCTGTCATGGGTTCACCCCCTCGGGTGAACACGACGCGGCGCGGGGCTGCGAGGTTGCCTGAGTCATCGAATCCCCCCGGCCCCGCGGCGGACGGCGGCGCGGGCGTCGAGCCCGGCGAGGCCGCGCACGGCGACGTACGCCTTCTCGTGGCCCGGCAGCGAAACGCGGCCGCGCAGGACGGCCGCGGGGTCCTGGGCGATCCGCTCCAGGAGTCTGCGGTAGATGCCCGCCATGGCGGCCACGCACGCCCCGCTGCGCCGGTCCAGCATGGGCAGCAGCCGGTAGCCCTCGGCGAAGAGCGCCCTGGCCCGCCGGACCTCGAACTGCACCAGACCGGTGAAGTCGGCGTCGGGCGGGGCGGCCGAGGTGCGGAAGGCGTCGGCGCAGCCGAACTTGGCGAGGTCCTCGGCGGGCAGATAGGTGCGTCCGGTCGTGGCGTCCTCGCGGACGTCGCGCAGGATGTTGGTCAGCTGGAGCGCGAGACCGAGCGTATCGGCGTACTCGGGGGCGCGGTCGGCCTCGCGCGCGCCGGGTACGGTGCCGAACACGCCGAGGGAGAGCCGCCCGATGGCGCCCGCCACACAGCGGCAGTAGTCCTTGAGGTCGTCCCAGGTCTCGTACGACTGCCCGGCCACGTCCTTCAGCACGCCGTCGATCAGCTCGTCGAGCCCGCCGAGCGGGATCGGGAAGCGCCGGGCGGCGTGGCTGAGCGCGACGGCCACCGGGTCGGTGTCGTCCTCCTCGATCGCACCGGCCCGGATCCGGTCGAGCAGCCCGCGGGTCTCGGCGAGCCGGGCCCGCTTGGCGTCGGCGCCCAGCGCGCCGTCGCCGATGTCGTCGATGCGGCGCGAGAAGGCGTAGAGCGCCGACATCGCGTGGCGCTTCTCGGTGGGCAGCAGCCTGATGCCGTAGGCGAAGTTGCGGGCCTGGTGCCCGGTCACGGCCTCGCAGTAGCGGTATGCCGCGAGCACTGGCGCGGACGCGTGCGGAAATCCGTCCACGGTCCGGCTCACCCCTCTCTTCGCAGTGTCGCCCCCACCTCGCGCAGCAGGCTGAGCTTGGTGGGCCTGGGCGGTCCAGGGAGTACGTCATGCCCCGCGGCCTCGACCGCCCGCAAGGCGGCCCGCCCCCCGGCCACGAATCCGGCGAGCAGCACCTTCAGCCTGCCGTGGACGCTACCCACCAGTGGGGTGCCTTCATTCAGCAGGTCTCGGGCGCGTTCCGCCTCGTACGCGACCAGGGCACACACCGATGCACCGCCCTTCGGGGCGGCGAGGTCGGCCTCGGTCACCCCGAAGCGTTTCATGTCCTCCGCCGGGAGGTAGACGCGGTCCCTGCGAAGGTCCTCGGAGACGTCCTGCAGGTGCTCGATGATCTGCAGCGCGGTGCAGATCGCGTCGGAGCGGCGGACCCGCTCGGGGGTCGTGGTGCCGGTGATGCCGAGGACGAGCCGGCCCACCGGGTTGGCGGACAGCTCGCAGTAGTCCAGCAGCTCCTGGAAGGTGGCGTACCGCCGGACCCGCTGGTCCTGCCGGTTGGCCTCGATCAGGCCGCGGAAGGGGCCCGGGGTGAGGCCGTGGCGGCGGACGGTGGGGCGCAGCGCGCGCAGCAGCGGATGGCGGGGCGCCGCGGGCGGGGTGTCGGCGAAGACGCGGTCGAGGTCGGCCTCGAACGCGTCGAGCATCGCGAGCGGATCATCGGCGAGGGACCGGTCCAGGCCCAGCAGCTCGGCGTCGGCCCCGCCGGGGGGCAGATCGCCGTCGCCGATGTCGTCGACCAGCCGGGCGTAGCCGTAGACGGCCATGAGATCGGCGCGCCAGGCGCGGGGGACGAAGAAGGGGGCCACGGGGAAGTTCTCGTGCGCGGCCTTGTCGAGCACGACGCGCGCGGCTTCCTGCCCGCCGCTCAGGCTGCCCGACGTGGTGGAGGACCCGCTGCGCTCGTCCTCCGCGGTCACCGTGGACAGCCAGGCGTACGGGCGAGGGCCAGGACGCCGCGCGGATCCCGGTGACCGGGGCCCGTGGGCGTACTGAAAATGGGCCGTGGAGCCAATGCCGTCACATCCCCCGTTCTACACCGGTTGCCAGGGTCGGCACGATCCGGACACGCCGCGCCGACATGTCAAGGGTGTCCGGCCGGACACCCCCGAACAGGTGACAGCCGCACACGTCCGAGATGATCCGGTTGGGCATTGCCACAGCTTACGCCCCTCGGCGCACACGCGTACGGGGCCACACCCCGGGCGACGCCCCCGAGGACCGCCCGCCGACCGGGTCAGGCGGCCTCGTCGTAGAACTCGGTGATGTCCAGCATGGTGCACAGGTCGCGCAGCTCGAACTCGAAGAACGACTGCCCCTCCGAGAGCCCGAACGACATGTGTCCCAGCGCCTCCATGGAGATCACCCCGTACAGCCGCGCCCAGCAGCGCAGCATGACGGCGATGGCGCCCGGCGGCATGTCCACACCCTGGTCCTCGCTGAGCGCCCCGAGCTGACGGGCCAGCGCCGGATCCAGCTCCTGCTCCTCGGGGGCCGGGAAGCCCCGCACCCGCCACAGGTCGGAGACCAGGTCGGAGAAGACGGACCCGAAGACCCAGCCCATGGTGCGCTCCGGCTTGGTCTCCTCGCGCCCGAGGCCCGGGGCCCAGGGTCCGAGGATGAGGCCGAACTCATGCGGGTGCTTGATGGCCCAGACGCGCAGCGCCCGGGCGCCGCCGATCAGTCTGCGACCGGGCTCGCCCTCGGGGAGCTGCCCGATGACCCCGCGCATGTAGCGGGCCATTTCCGCGAAGATGTCCACCCGCAGCTGCAGGATCAGCGCGTCCCGGCTGCTGAAGTAGCGGTAGACGGCCGGCGCGGTCATGCCCATCTCCCGCGCGATGGCCCGGATGGTCACATTCTCCGGGCCCTCCTGAACCAGGAGCGTCCGGGCGACGTCCTTGATTTCGCGGATGGTCGCAATGCGCAACCGCTCACGCCGTGAGTACGGTGCGACGTGCGCTTCCCCTGGCGACACGCGTCCCCCTCCCTCATACCCCGCCGCTCGGCAACCCGGCGTACACGCACACGATACAGCGCCTCCGTTTAGTGAACAGCGGCAGCGGCGGTACCTCTGCGTCACCTTCGGTTCGCGCGCGGCCCACCGGGAGACCGTGCGACCGCGGCCGGAACCGAGGGACGGCCGGTCGGCGGCCTGCCGCGGCGCCCCGGGACGGTCCGGACGGCCCGTCCGCGCCCTGGCGACAGGGCGAAATTCCACCTGGCGGACGTGTGTTCACCAGGTCCCTCCCCCGATACGGAACACAGCTTCCGCTTTTCCCGCGCCGATCGACCGGATCGCCATGGTGCTCAATTCCCGGCAGCAGTCGCACGCGTCACCCCCCGTAAGTCCGATGGACCATTCTGACCACCACCTTAGTCGGGCAGGGTGACAGTGCGTGAGCTTTTCCACAGGACGGGTGCATACAGAAGGGCCGGAGCCGCCCCGCGGCCCCGGCCCCTCCCGGTTTTCGGCTACTTGCCGGTTTCCTTCTCGTAGGCCTTGATGACCTCGTCCGTCGGCCCGTCCATCAGCAGCTCGCCCTTCTCCAGCCACAGCACCCGGTCGCAGGTGTCCCGGATGGACTTGTTGTTGTGGCTGACGAGGAAGACCGTTCCGGCGTCCTTGCGCAGCTCCCGGATGCGGGCCTCGGAGCGCTTCTGGAACTTCCGGTCACCGGTGGCCAGGGCCTCGTCGATCATCAGGACGTCGTGGTCCTTGGCCGCCGCGATGGAGAAGCGGAGGCGGGCCGCCATGCCGGAGGAGTAGGTGCGCATCGGGAGGGTGATGAAGTCGCCCTTCTCGTTGATGCCCGAGAAGTCCACGATGTCCGCATACCGCTCGCGGATCTGCTCGCGCGACATCCCCATGGCCAGACCGCCCAGAATGACGTTCCGCTCACCGGTGAGGTCGTTCATCAGGGCCGCGTTGACGCCGAGCAACGACGGCTGGCCGTCGGTGTAGACGCTGCCGCGCTCGGCGGGCAGGAGGCCCGCCACGGCCTTGAGGAGGGTCGACTTGCCGGATCCGTTGGAGCCGATGAGGCCGATCGACTCACCCTTGTAGGCCACGAAGGTGACGCCGCGCACGGCGTGCACCTCGCGCATACCGGGGGCGCCCTTGCGGCGCAGGATGCGGCTCAGCGCGGCGGTGGCGCTGCCACGGCCCTTGGGGCCGCCGTTGACGCGGTAGACGATGTGCACGTCGTCGGCGATGACGGTGGGCACGCGGGCCTCGGCGGGCGCGGCCCGCTCGACGGTTTCGAGTGTCTGCTCAGCCACGGCCGTACTGCTCCTCTGCCTTCCAGAAGTACACGAAACCCCCGACGCCGAAGAGCACCGCCCAGCCCAGGGCGAACGACCAGACGTGCGGCGGCAGGGCCTCGGGCATGCCGTCGATCAGCGCGTACCGCATCAGATCCATGTAGACCGCCGCCGGGTTCGCCAGCAGAACGTCGGAGACCCAGGAGTGCGCTCCCGCCTTCTGGAGCATGTGCTCCAACGGGTACATCACGCCGGAGGCGTACATCCACGTGCGCAGGATGAACGGCAGCAACTGTGCCAGGTCCGGCGTCTTGGCGCCCATCCGGGCCATGATCAGGGCGAGACCGGTGTTGAAGACGAACTGGAGCGCCAGGGCCGGGATGACCAGGAGCCACGAGAAGTCCGGGAAGTGCCCGAAGCCCAGCAGGACCACGACCAGCACGATCATCGAGAACAGCAGCTGCTGGAGCTGCTGGAGCGAGAAGGAGATCGGGAGCGAGGCCCGCGGGAAGTGCAGGGCCCGCACCAGACCCAGGTTCCCGGAAATCGCCCGCACTCCGGCCATGGCGGAGTTCTGCGAGAAGGTGAAGACGAACACCCCCGTCACCAGGAACGGGATGTACTGCTCGTTCCCCATGCCGCCCCTGCCGCCCAGCAGCAGGCCGAAGATGAAGAAGTACACCGCCGCGTTCAGCAGCGGCGTCGCCACCTGCCACAGCTGACCCAGCTTCGCCTGGCTGTACTGGGCAGTGAGCTTGGCCTGCGAAAAGGCCAGGATGAAGTGACGCCGGCCCCACATCTGGCGGATGTACTCGCCGAGGCCCACCCGGGCACCGCTGACCGACAGGCCGTACTTCTTCGCCAGCTCGGCGGGGGACAGGCCGTCGTCGGGTGATGGCGGGGCACTCACGGCGACCGCACTGTCGTGCGTAGTCTCGCTCACAGTTGACACTTTCGTCTTCAGGGTGCGCTGAGCGGGGCCGCGCCCCGGGTCGCGCTCGATGCGTATCTGATACGAGCTTGTCAGATGACAGGAGGTCGGCCCAGTCGGGTCAGGCGCCATACCGTACGCCACTTCATGGGCCGCCGTGGACCACAAGGGGTCTTCCAGCCTTCCCGGAACCCTCCCAACCAGGCACGAAGCGCGGTCCTGGACGGACGCCTGGCCAGTGTGAGCAGCAGCCAGACGCCCAGGTACACGGGTACGAGCAGGGCCGGAAGGTTACGCCGGGCCAGCCAGACCCGGTTGCGCGCGACCATGCGGTGGTAGACCGCGTGCCTGCTGGGCGCGGTGGTCGGGTGGTACAGCACCATGTCCGACCGGTAGTCGATCATCCATCCGGCATCCAGCGCCCGCCAGGCCAGATCGGTCTCCTCATGGGCGTAGAAGAAGTCGTCCGGCAACCCGCCGACCTGCTGGAACACCACGGTGCGGACCGCGTTGGCACCGCCGAGGAAGGTGGTGACCCGCGAGGAGCGCATCGGGTCGGCGGCGCGCAGCCGGGGCACATGGCGGCGCTGGGTGACGCCCGTGTCGGGGTCGGCGATACGGAAGGAGATGATGCCCAGCTCCGGGTCGGCGGCGAACGCCGCACGGCACAGCTCGGCCGTGTCGGTGCCCGGCAGCAGCCCGTCGTCGTCGAGGAACAGCAGGACGTCGACGTCGCGGCCGCCCGGTCCGAACGCCTCGATGCCGACGTTGCGCCCCGCCGGGATGCCCACGTTCTCGGGCAGCTCGATGGTCCGTACGCCCTCGGGGAGCGCCGGAAGGGGCGAGCCGTTGCCCACGACGACCACCTCGATCGGATCGCCGTCCTGCTTGGCGACCGAGTCGAGCAGCGCGCGCAGCTCCTCGGGGCGGTTGCCCATCGTCAGGACAACCGCTCCGACCCTCATCGTGCCGCCCGTCACTTGAGCCTGCTCGACGCGAGGATGGACACGAGGTGAAGCAGGGTTTGCAGCACGGCGATACCGGCCAGTACGGCTACGCCCAGCCGGGTGAAGAACAGGTCGCCGCGCACCTGGTCCACGATCGCCAGCACGAGGATGAGCAGCGACGCCTCGATGCCGAGGATCAGCCGGTGGAATTTCAGCGCCCCGGCCGCCCTGCGGGCCAGCGCCATACCGGAGGAGCGCGGCTCGGAGGCCGCCTCCTTGACCGGCGGCAGACCGCCCTGGTGCCGGGCGACCCCGACGAGGTCGGTCTCGGCCTTGATCAGGATGGCGCCGAGCGCGGCGAGGGTGCCGAGGAACGCCCACAGCCAGTCGATCCGCCCCGAGCCCCACAGGTCGGCGGCGCGCAGACCGAAGCCGACGAGCACCGCGGCGTCGCACAGGTAGGCGCCGACCCGGTCCAGATACACACCGCCCAGCGAGAACTGCTTCTTCCAACGGGCTATCTCGCCGTCGACGCAGTCCAGCAGCAGGTAGAGCTGGACCATCAGCACCCCGAGCACGGCGCCCGCGATCCCCGGCACCAGCAGGGCCGGGGCGGCGAGGACGCCGAAGACGGTCATCAGATACGTCAGCTGGTTGGGCGTGACCCGCGTGTTCACCAGGTACCGGTCGCAGCGCAGCGAGATCTCCCGCATGTACAGGCGCCCGGCCCAGTGCTCACCGCTCCGCCGGTCCTTCACCCCCGCGGGGTGAACGACCGGGCGGAGTTCAGCCACTGATGGCTTGACTGACTGCTTTGGCATAGTCGGCGTATGCGTCCCTGATCGCGTCGGATGAGAGGTCGAGGTGCTCGAGGATCGTGTAGCGCCCGGGGCGGGTCTTCGGCGCGTACTCCACGACCTGGACGAACTCGTCCACGGTGAAGCCGATCTCCTCGGGCAGCACCGGAAGACCGTGCCGGTGCAGCACTTCGGCCATGAACGCCGACTGCTCGTGCTCCCCGCGCAGGTACATCGCGAACGCCCCGCCAAGACCGCACTGCTCGCCGTGGCTCGCCGCGCGCTTGGGGAACATGAGGTCGAAGGCGTGGTTGATCTCGTGGCAGGCGCCGGAGGCCGGACGGGAGTCGCCCGCGACCGACATCGAGATGCCGGTGAGGACCAGGCCCTCGGCCAGCACCTGCAGGAAGCTGTCGTCGCCGACGCCGCCGGGGTGGCGCAGCACGGCCTCGCCCGCCTGGCGTGCCATGGCGGCGGCGAGTCCGTCGATCTGCTCGCCGGTCTCGCGGTGGGACAGCTCCCAGTCCGCGACCGCGGAGATGTTGGAGAGCGCGTCGCCGATGCCGGAGCGGACGAAGCGGACCGGGGCCTCGCGGATCACATCGAGGTCGATGACCACGGCGATCGGGTTCGGCACGCCGTACGAGCCGCGGCCCGCGTCGTTGTCGAGGGTCGCGACCGGTGAGCACAGACCGTCGTGCGAGAGGTTCGTGGCGACGGCCACCAGCGGGAGGCCGATGCGCGCCGCGGCGAACTTCGCACAGTCGATGATCTTGCCGCCGCCGAGCCCCACGACCGCGTCGTAGTGCCCGGACTTCATCCGGTCGGCGAGCTTGATCGCGTCATCGAGGGTGCCGCCGCCCACCTCGTACCAGCTCGCGCCCGGCAGCGCCGGGGCCAGCCGCTCGCGCAGCAGGGCCCCGGAGCCGCCGCTGATCGCGACGGCGAGCTTGCCGGAGGACGAGATCCGCTGGTCGGCCAGGACGTCCGCCAGGTCGTCCAGGGCGCCCGCGCGGATGTCGACGACGAGCGGCGAGGGGATGAGCCTCGTCAGTACTGGCACGCGATCTCACGGCCCTTCGCCAGGTCGTCATGGTTGTCGATCTCGACCCACTTGACGTCGCCGATCGGGGCCACGTCGACCTTGAAGCCGCGGTTGACCAGCTCCTGGTAGCCGTCCTCGTAGTAGAGGTCGGGGTCGCGCTCGAAGGTGGTCTTCAGCGCGTCGGCGAGGTCGGCCGCGGCGTCGCCCTCGATGAGGGTGACGCCGATGTACTCGCCGGTCGCCTCGGCCGGGTCCATCAGCTTGGTGATCTTCTGGACGCCCTTGGCGGGGTCCGCGACGACCTTCATCTCCTCGTCGGCGAGCTGCTTCACCGTGTCGAGCGCGAGGATGATCTTCTGGCCGTTGCCCTGCGCGGCGAGCAGGGTCTTCTCGACGGAGACCGGGTGCACGGTGTCGCCGTTGGCGAGGATCACAGTGTGCTTGATCGCGTCACGCGCGCACCACAGGGAGTAGGCGTTGTTCCACTCCTCGGCCTTGTCGTTGTCGATCAGGGTGAGCTTGAGGCCGTACTTCTGCTCCAGGGCCTCCTTGCGCTCGTACACCGCCTCCTTGCGGTAGCCGACCACGATCGCGACCTCGGTCAGGCCGACCTCCGCGAAGTTGCCGAGGGTCAGGTCGAGGACGGTGGTCTCACCGTCGACCGGCACCAGGGCCTTGGGGAGGGTGTCGGTGTAGGGGCGCAGACGCCGTCCGGCGCCGGCCGCCAGCACGAGGCCGATCATGCGGGTTCTCCTGTTTCGTCGTGGACAGCGGGTGCTCCGGAGGACACCCAGAAGCGGATGCTCTCGATGAGCACCGTCAGCGCGATGACCACGGCGAGCGCGGTCAGCGCGATGGTGAAACCTTGGTTCGGGCCGCCCTGGCTCCGGCCGTGCAGCAGCGCGGCGATGGCCGTGACCACCAGGATCCGCCCCTCGTGCCCGCCGATCGCCCGCACCAGCCCGTGCGGGGGCGCCCCGGTGCCGCCGCGGATGCGGTACACCGTGTCGTAGTGATGGTAGGCGACGGCCGCCACCAGCCCGAAAGCAGCGGGCAATGCTCCGTTCATCTGCGAGCGGGCGGCGAGGATGAGGACGGTCCCGTACTCGGCCGCCCGGAACAGCGGCGGCACCAGCCAGTCCAGCGGGCCCTTCAGCGGTGCGGCGACGGCGCAGCCCGCGAGGACGGCGTAGAGCGCGGCGCCCGCGACGGCGAGCCAGGAGCCGTACGGCAGCGCGGCGGCGCCGGCGACGAGCAGCGCGGCGCCGAGGGCGGCCGCGACCGGTGCCAGATAGCCGCGGGAGCTACGGGCGGTCGCCTTGGCGACCAGCTCGGCGAGCGGGCCGGAGTCCGCGAGGTCGGCCAGGGCCCGCGCGGCCCGGTCGGTGCGCCGCGCCTTGCGGGTGAGCGAGCGCAGCACCCGCCCGGCGGTGGTGTAGCAGGCGGCCAGGGCGCAGCCGATGAGCAGGACGGAGAAGGTGATGCGGGGTGTGGTGAGCGCGGTCAGCACGGCGATCATCGCCCAGCGCTCGCCGATCGGCAGCACGATCATGCGCCGCACCCAGACCGTCCAGCCGACGCTGTTGAGGCGGTCGGAGAGGGCGGCGGTGGGGCTGCTGTTGCCGGTGGCGTCGTGGTTGGCCTCGTTGAAGGAGAAGTCCACGACATGGCGGCAGCTCTGGAGCACCATCGCGCCGAGCGCGAGCGCCCATACGTCGTCACCGCCGGGGGCGTTGGCCGCGCCGAGGGCGAGACCCGCGTAGTACGCGTACTCCTTGGCCCGGTCGAACGTGGCGTCCAGCCAGGCGCCGAGGGTGGAGTACTGCAGCGAGTAACGGGCCAGCTGGCCGTCGGTGCAGTCGAGGACGAACGAGGCGATCAGCAGCACCCCGGCCGCGACGAACCCGGGCCGGGTGCCGGTGGCGGCGCAGCCCGCCGCGATGAGGGCGGTGAGCAGGGAGGCGGTGGTGACCTGGTTGGGCGTCAGTCCGCGGCGGGCGCACCAGCGGGCGATGTAGCGGGAGTAGGGGCTGATGCAGAAGGTCGTGAAGAAGCCGTCCCGCGCCTTCACGGCGCTGCGCAGCCGCACCTGCTCCTCGTCCACGGAGGCGGTCCGCGCCAGCGCCGCCCTCCGCCGCTCCTCGTCCGCGGGCACGGTGGCGACGAGCACGCCCAGCTCGGGCCGGTGCGGGGGGACGTCTTCGGCGTCGAGGGCGGCGGCGATGTCGTCCACGAGGGAGGGCGTACGGGCCTCCGCCGCTTCCCCGGTGTCCGTTTCCTCGGCGCTGCCGACCGTGGCCACCTGCCCGGCGGCCGTGGCCGCGGCGGCCGCGGGCGCCGGAGTGCGCTCGGCCTGCCCGGCGGCGCCGGGGGCGGCCGCGGCGGCCGTCACCGCGCGGGCCAACGCGGCCCGGGCTTCCGGCTGCGCCGTCAGCGCGCCGGGCACGGCGGCCGCGGGGAAGCGGGGGTCGGTCAGCGCCAGGCGGAGGGCGTGGCCGTGGCCGACGAAACGGGGATCGACGAGGGCCACCCGCTCACGCGGCGGGACGGCGGCCAGCTCCGTCGCCACCCCGGCCGGGTCGATCGCCGTGCGCACGTCGAAACCCAGCGACCGCAGGTCGTCCTGGAGAGACGAGCCGGCGACCGGGGCACCGGTGAGAATCGCGGTCGACAGACGAACTCACTCCTTGGCAGCTGACATGGTGACCGCGCCGCTCTGGCACAGGCCTGGAACCCTGGAGCCCTGAGGGGACAGCGGGCATCGCGCATCCCGGTCCCGGGTGGGGCGGGCGGCGTGTCGGCAGAGGCTATCGGATCGATGGAAGCGACCGTTCACCGCGCATTCACCACACGATCGGGGGAACGACCGCTTCCGCGCGCCGCCGATCATCATGGTGGATGGCGTGTCCCCTCGACAAACGGGCGCCGCCCTGACCTGTGGATAGGGTGCCGTCATGACGTGGCTGATCACAGGTGGTGCCGGATATATCGGGTCGCATGTCGTACGGGCCATGGCCCGGGCGGGCGAGCGGGTGGCCGTGCTCGACGACATCTCCAGCGGAATCCCCGGGCGGCTGCCCGAGGACGTTCCGCTCGTGCGCGGCTCCACCCTGGACCGTGAGCTGCTGGACCGTACGTTCGCGGAGCTGGACATCACCGGTGTGGTGCATCTCGCGGCGAAGAAGCAGGTCGGGGAGTCCGTCGAGCAGCCGCTGCGGTACTACCGGGAGAATGTGCACGGTCTCACGGTGCTGCTGGAGGCCGTGACCGCCGCCGGGATCGGCAGCTTCCTCTTCTCCTCCTCCGCCGCCGTCTACGGCATGCCGGATGTGGAACTGGTCACCGAGGACACCCCGTGTGTGCCGATCAACCCGTACGGGGAGACCAAGCTGACCGGAGAATGGCTGGTCAGGGCCGTGGGAGCGGCGCATTCGGTGTCGACGGCCTGTCTGCGCTACTTCAATGTGGCGGGCGCCACGGGACCCGAGCTGGCCGACACCGGAGTGTTCAACATCATCCCGATGATGTTCGAGCGGATCACCCACGGGGAGGCCCCGAGGATCTTCGGTGACGACTACGCGACCCCGGACGGCACCTGTATCCGCGACTACATCCACGTCGAGGACCTGGCCTCCGCCCATCTCGCCGTGGCCCGCCGCCTGGCCGCGCGGCCGGGCGCGGGCGATCTGACGGTGAACATCGGCACCGGTCAGGGCGTCTCGGTGCGCGAGATGGCCGACCTGATCGCCGAGGTCACCGGCCATCCCGAGCTCACGCCCGTGGTCGGGCCCCGCCGCCCGGGCGACCCGGCCCGGGTCGTCGGATCGACCGAACTGATCAGCAAGGAGCTGGGCTGGGCCGCCCGGCACGACGTGCGCGCGATGGTGGAGTCCGCCTGGGAGGGCTGGTGCCTCCACCACCCGTAGGGGGTGTCTTTCGGATCAGGCCGGATCAGGGAGCGGGGTCTGGGGCGTGCGATCGCAAGGCGGAGGAGGAGAGCGCAGCGGCGCTGCGTGCGACGACGACAACGCGGCGAGCGTGCGTGCCAGGGCTCGCGAGCCCGGCATGATCCGGAAGGCACCCCCTGGGCCCGCCGGGGCTGACCCCGGCCCCCGCCACGGGAGGCCCCGGACGGCGGTACGACCCGCCCGGGCCATGGCCCCGGCGTAGTTCACTGGGGACAGGGGCCGCCCGGGGCAGGAGGGCCGTACCGACATGGGCGCAGGTCATGACCACCGCACCGCGGGCGCCGGGCATCGGTGGCGGCTGCGGATCGCGCTCGTCGTCACCCTCACCGTGATGGTCGTGGAGATCGTCGGCGGGCTGCTCGCCGACTCACTCGCGCTGCTGGCGGACGCCGGGCACATGGCCACCGACGCGCTCGGCCTGGCCATGTCGCTGCTGGCGATCCACTTCGCGGGGCGCCCGCCCAGCCCGCGGCGTACGTACGGATACGCGCGCGCCGAGATCCTGGCGGCGCTGGGGAACTGTCTGCTGCTGTTCGGGGTCGGCGGCTACATCCTCTGCGAGGCGGTGCTGCGCTTCCTCCACCCCGCCGCCACCCAGGGCCGCCTGGTGATCGTCTTCGGGGCGGTCGGGCTGGCCGCGAACCTGGTGTCGCTGGCCCTGCTGCGCGGCGGGCAGCGGGAGAGCCTGAATGTGCGGGGCGCGTTCCTGGAGGTGCTGGCGGACGCCCTGGGGTCGGTCGCGGTGCTGGTGTCGGCGGGGATCATCCTCGCCACGGGGTGGCAGGCGGCCGACCCGATCGCCTCGCTCGGGATCGCGCTCATGATCGTGCCGCGTACGTACACCCTGCTCCGGGAGACGCTGAACGTCCTCCTGGAGGCGGCGCCACGGGATGTCGACATGGCCGCGGTGCGCGCCCACATCCTCGCCCTGCCCGGTGTGGAGGGGCTGCACGATCTCCATGTGTGGACGATCACCTCCGGGATGCCGGTGCTCTCCGCGCATGTGGTGGTCGGCCGGCCGGTGCTCGACGCGGTGGGCCATGAGCGGCTGTTGCACGATCTCCAGGGATGTCTGGGGGCGCATTTCGACGTCGCGCACTGCACGTTTCAGCTGGAACCGGGTGGACATGCTGATCACGAAGCCCGGCTGTGCCAGTGACACGTGCATGCGTGCGGCAGACTTGGGGGCCAACGTCGTAACTATGAGGACGGTCATGCCGATCACACCCGCCAACGGCCCTTCCGCCGAGACCGCCGCGCCCTCCGCGCCGAACGGCTCGACGGAATCGATCATGCTCGAACTGGTCGATGAGGATGGCACCACGATCGGCACCGAGGAGAAGCTCACGGCACATCAGGCTCCCGGGCAGCTGCACCGGGCGTTCTCCGTCTTCCTCTTCGACGAGCAGGGACGGCTGCTGCTCCAGCGGCGCGCCCTGGGCAAATACCACTCCCCCGGCGTCTGGTCGAACACCTGCTGCGGCCATCCGTACCCCGGTGAGCCGCCGTTCGTGGCCGCGGCCCGCCGCACCGGCGAGGAGCTGGGCATCGCGCCCGCGCTGCTCGGCGAGGCGGGCACGGTCCGCTACAACCACCCGGACCCGGCCTCGGGTCTGGTCGAGCAGGAGTACAACCACCTGTTCGTCGGGCTGCTCAAGGAGACGCCGCGGCCCGATCCGCAGGAGATCGGCGAGACGGCCTTCGTCACACCGGACGAGCTGACGAAGCTGCACGCGGAGGGCCCGTTCTCCGCGTGGTTCATGACCGTGCTGGACGCGGCCCGGCCGGCGATCCGGGAGCTGACCGGGGCGGCCGCAGGCTGGTGAGCGGCCCGCCGGGCACCGGGCCGGACACGGAGCCGGACACCGGGCCGGGAGCGGCGGGGGTCAGCGGCAGGGCGGCCCAGACCGCCTTGCCGCCGCTGGCCGTGTGATCCACGTCGTATGTCCCCCCCGACTCCTCCGCGATCGCCCGCACCAGCAGCAGCCCGCGGCCGCCGGTCCGCCCCTGGTCCGCCTCCAGCTCCAGGGGCCTGGGCCGGTAGGGATGGTTGTCCTCCACGGCGATCCGCACCCAGCCCCGGCCGATCGACACCTCGACGGCGATCTGCGGGGAGAGCAGCGCCGCGTGCCGCACCGCGTTGGTGACCAGCTCGGAGACGATCAGCAGCAGATTCGGCACCAGATCGCCGTGCCCGCACACCCCCTGATGGGCCAGCAGATCGCGCACCGCGTGCCGGGCCTGCGGTACGGAGGACTCCAGGGCCGGAGCGGTGAACCGCCACGCCCCCTCGCCGACCGCCGGTCCGCGCGGCGGGGCGTGCCCCGGTTCGGAGGGGACTCTCCCGACGATCTCCATGCCCGACACCCACCCATCGCCACGGCTCGACCTCTCGGATCGAGTGTCAGGAATGGTCTGGTACGGGCCGAGGGAGTGACCACAACTGTTTAGTTATCGACCGCTTTTGTTCGTTGGCGTATGCCAGAGTCACTCGCTCGACTGTTCCTGCCCGTCTGGATGACGCCCCCTGGCGCCTATGGCTCGACCCCGGCCTCGTGCCCCGGTCTCGTGGCCCCGGACGGGAGGGCGCGCACCGCCCGGATACGATCCGCCGCATGGAGCCCTGTCTGCGGCACGAGGTCACGGACGGCATAGCGACCGTCGTCATCCGCAATCCCGCCAAGCGCAACGCGCTCACCCCCGCCATGTGGCGGGCGCTGCCCCCGCTGCTCGACGGGCTCGCGGCCGACCCCGCCGTACGGGCGCTCGTGCTCACCGGCCACGGGGACACCTTCTGCGCGGGCGCCGACATCGGTTCGCTGAGCGCGACGTACGAGGAGACGACCGGCCTCGCGCTGCCCGCCGAGGAGGCCCTGGCGGCCTTCCCCAAGCCGACGCTGGCCGCGGTGCGCGGCTACTGCGTGGGCGGCGGCTGCCAGCTGGCGGCCGCCTGCGACCTGCGGTTCGCCGAGGAGGGCGCGCTCTTCGGGATCACCCCGGCCAAGCTCGGGATCGTCTACTCCCCCGGCTCCACCCGGCGGCTGGTGGAGCTGACCGGACCGGCCGCCGCCAAGTACCTGCTGTTCTCGGGCGAGCTGATCGACACCGCGCGGGCGCTGCGCACCGGGCTGGTCGACGAGGTGCTGCCGGCCGGCGGGCTCGACAAGCGGGTCGAGGAGTTCACCCGGGTGCTGGTGTCCCGCTCGCGGCTGACGCAGGCGGCGGCCAAGGAGTTCGCGGCCGGGCCCGCCGACGCGGAGCGGGTCGCGTACTGGCGGGAGCAGGCGCGGGTCAGCGGGGAGGCCGGGGAGGGCATCGCCGCCTTCCTGGAGCGCCGGGCGCCCCGCTTCGGCTGGTCCCCGCCGGTCTCCTGACCGCACCGGGACCGGCCGCCCGGCCCCGGCTTCCAACCCCGGCTGCCGGCCTGCCTTACCAGCCGGTAGCGTGCGGTCCATGACCACACTTCCCCAGCACGCCGTACGGCGCTGCCACTCCGTCGTCAATCCGCTGCACTCCTGCGTCTACTTCGCCCCGGACTACGCCAACGAGCTGGCCGAACTGGGCCTGGAGGAGCGCGGCGCCGTCTACTTCGTGGGCCGTGCGGCGGCGTTCGGCCGGGTGGGCGCGGGGACCGTCACCGCGACCTTCTACAACTTCAAGCACGAGCTGGTCGCCCACCACATACCGCGGGCCTGGGACGTGGTCTCCCCCGAGGCCGCGCTGGAGGCCCGGCTGCGGGCCGCCGACTCCGTGCTGCGGCGGCTGCTGGGGGACGACGCGCTGGCGTCGAAGGAGATGGCCGAGGCGGCCGAGCTGGCGCTGCGCGCCACCGAGGCGTGTTCCCGCTCCGCGCGCCCCCTGTACGCCGCCCACGCCGACCTCCCCGTGCCCGAGGCCCCGCACCTGGCCCTGTGGCACGCCGCCACGCTGCTGCGCGAGCACCGCGGCGACACCCATCTGCTGACCCTCGTCGCCGCCGGGCTGGACGGGGTGGAGGCCATGGTCAGCCATGCGGCGACCGGCAAGGGCATGTCCCCGAAGTGGCTCCTGGCGACCCGTGGCTGGACGGCCGAGGAGCTGGCCGCCGGACAGGACCGGCTGCGCGAGCGCGGGCTGCTCGACGAGGCGGGCGAGCTGACGCGGGCGGGCCTCGACCTGCGCGAGTCCCTGGAGGACGACACGGACCGCCTCGACGCCGCCCCGTACGAGCACCTGGGCGCGGCAGGGGTGGCCCGGCTGACGGAGCTGGCCGGGGCGTTCACCACGCGGGCCCTGGAGGCGGGCGCCTTCCCGGCGGATCTCCTCGGCAAGCGCTGACGGCGCCGGCAAGCGCTGACGGCGCCCGGGACGCGGGTTTGCGCGGGGCGAGGGGGGATACCCGATTGACGAGTGATCGGCCGCCCTTTCACCGGGCGCCCAACCGCGCGCCGCGCACGCCGGCGAGTGCCCGTGCTCCGCGTACGTGCGGCGCCCGGAGGCGGCTGCCGAACCGCTCGCGACCCGATGGGAGGCATGAAGTGTTGCGTGCTGTCGCCGATGTGCTCCGCGCCATCGGATCCACGATCGCCACGGTGGTGACGCTGCCGTTCCGTGCCATTGCCCGGCTGTTCGGCGGGGCCGCCGACACGGCGGGCGGCGCGGGCCGCCGCAGGCACATCTGAGCCCCGTACGAGCCCTCGGACCCCCTCCGGGGCCCGCCGGACACGTCGTCCGTGACCGCTTCGTCAGTGCCACCTGCCACAATGCAGATGCAGTGCAGACCGAAAGCGGAGCGTGATCGTGACGACGTCCATCGAAGGCAGGATCGCCGAGGAACTCGGCGTACGGGAACGGCAGGTCAAGGCCGCCGTCGAGCTGCTCGACGGCGGCTCTACCGTGCCGTTCATCGCGCGCTACCGCAAGGAAGCGACGGAAATGCTCGACGACGCGCAGCTGCGCTCCCTGGAGGAGCGGCTGCGCTATCTGCGTGAGCTGGAGGAGCGGCGCGCCGCGATCCTCGAATCGGTGCGGTCGCAGGGAAAGCTGGACGAGGCACTGGAGGCGCAGATCCTCGCCGCCGACTCCAAGGCCCGGCTGGAGGACATCTACCTCCCCTTCAAGCCGAAGCGCCGCACGAAGGCGCAGATCGCGCGCGAGGCCGGTCTCGAACCGCTCGCCGACGGGCTGCTCGGCGACCCGACCGTGGAGCCCACGGCGGCGGCCGCCGCGTTCGTGGACACCGAGAAGGGCGTCGCGGACGCCGCCGCCGCGCTGGAGGGCGCGCGGGCGATCCTCACCGAGCGGTTCGGGGAGGACGCCGACCTCATCGGTGAGCTGCGCGAGCGCATGTGGTCGCGCGGCCGGGTCGCCACCAAGGTGCGGGAGGGCAAGGAGGAGGCCGGCGCCAAGTTCGCCGACTACTTCGACTTCGCCGAGCCCTTCACCGAGCTGCCCTCGCACCGGGTGCTGGCGATGTTCCGCGGTGAGAAGGAAGAGGTCCTGGACCTCACCCTGGAGCCGGAGGAGCCCTCCGAGGACCCCGGCCCCACCTCGTACGAGCGGTCCATCGCGCAGCGCTTCGGCATCGCCGACCGCGGCCGCCCGGCCGACAAGTGGCTGGCCGACACCGTGCGCTGGGCCTGGCGCACCCGCGTCCTGGTCCACCTCGGCATCGACCTGCGGCTGCGGCTGCGGCAGGCCGCCGAGGACGAGGCGGTGCGCGTCTTCGCCGCCAACCTCCGCGATCTGCTGCTCGCCGCCCCGGCCGGCACCCGCGCCACGATGGGTCTCGACCCCGGCTTCCGTACCGGCGTGAAGGTGGCCGTCGTCGACGCGACCGGGAAGGTGGCCGCGACCGACACGATCTATCCGCACGTCCCGCGCAACAAGTGGGACGAGTCGCTGGACCGGCTCGCCAAGCTGGCCCGGGAGCACGACGTCGAGCTGATCGCCATCGGCAACGGCACGGCGTCCCGGGAGACCGACAAGCTCGCGGGCGAGCTGTGCGGCAAGCACCCGGAGCTGAAGCTGACCAAGGTGATGGTCTCCGAGGCGGGCGCCTCCGTGTATTCCGCCTCCGCCTTCGCCTCCCAGGAGCTGCCGGACCTCGATGTCTCGCTGCGCGGTGCGGTGTCGATCGCGCGGCGGCTCCAGGACCCGCTGGCCGAGCTGGTCAAGATCGATCCGAAGTCGATCGGGGTCGGTCAGTACCAGCACGATCTGTCCGAGGTGAAGCTGTCGCGCTCGCTCGACGCGGTGGTCGAGGACTGCGTGAACGGTGTCGGGGTGGATGTCAACACCGCCTCCGCCCCGCTCCTCAGCCGGGTCTCCGGCATCGGCGCCGGGCTCGCGGAGAACATCGTCGCCCACCGCGACACCAACGGGCCCTTCCGCAGCCGCAAGGCCCTCAAGGACGTGGCCCGGCTCGGCCCCAAGGCGTACGAGCAGTGCGCGGGCTTCCTCCGCATCCGCGGCGGTGACGACCCGCTGGACGCCTCCAGCGTCCACCCCGAGGCCTACCCGGTGGTGCGCCGCATGGTCACCTCCGCGGGCGGCGATGTGGCCTCACTCATCGGCAACACGGCCACGCTGCGCGGCTTGCGGCCGGACGACTTCGTGGACGACGCCTTCGGTCTGCCGACCGTCACCGACATCCTGAAGGAGCTGGAGAAGCCGGGCCGCGACCCGCGCCCCGCCTTCAAGACGGCGACCTTCAAGGAAGGCGTCGAGAAGATCGGCGACCTGGCGTCCGGGATGATCCTGGAGGGCGTCGTCACGAACGTGGCCGCGTTCGGGGCGTTCGTGGACGTCGGGGTCCACCAGGACGGGCTGGTGCACGTCTCCGCGATGTCCAAGACGTTCGTCAAGGATCCGCGGGATGTGGTGAAGCCGGGTGACATCGTGCGGGTGAAGGTCCTCGACGTGGACATTCCGCGCAAGCGGATCTCGCTGACGCTGCGGCTGGACGACGAGGCCGCTGCCGGTGGGGGCGGCCGTTCCGACCGCTCGGACCGCTCCGAGCAGGGCGGCGGGCCCCGCCGCTCCGCCCCCAAGCAGCGCCAGGGCGGCCAGGGCGGCGGTCGCGGTTCGCGCGGCGGCCAGCGCGGCGGAGGCGGACGCGACGCGGCTCCCGCCAACGGGGCGATGGCGGACGCGCTGCGGCGGGCGGGGCTGCTGGACCCCAAGAAGCGGTAGCCGTTGCCGGGGGCGGGGGGGGGTGTTGCCCCCCCCCCCCCAAACCCGAACGGGGGGCAGGCCGCGGGCCCCCCCGCGGGGGGGTGGAGGGGGGGGGCCCCCCGGCGGGGCGCGGCGGGGGGAGCGCCCGGACCCGGTTCCGAGGCCCCGCAAGCCGAACCAACTGGGGCCGTACCCGGACCCGGGACGGGGCGGCGGCCCGGGCTGCGGGCCTCGGGTGGCGAGTCGGCTGGGCAGGGTGGCCCGGAAGCGCTGGGCCGGGGCCGTCTTCGGCGGGGTCAGGGCTCGGTGACTCGGCCCTCGGTTACGTGGAGGCGGCGGGTGGTGTGGACCGCTTCCAGCATGCGGCGGTCGTGGGTGACCAGGAGCAGCGTGCCCTGGTAGGAGGCCAGGGCCGACTCCAGTTGCTCGATCGCGGGCAGGTCCAGGTGGTTCGTGGGCTCGTCCAGGACCAGCAGGTTGACGCCTCGGGCCTGGAGCAGGGCCAGGGCCGCGCGGGTGCGTTCGCCCGGGGACAGGGTGGACGCGGGGCGCAGCACGTGGGCGGCCTTGAGGCCGAACTTGGCCAGCAGGGTCCGTACGTCCGCGGGCGCCAGGTCCGGCGCGGCCGCGCCGAAGGCGTCCAGCAGGGCCTCGCTGCCGAAGAACAGGGCGCGGGCCTGGTCGACCTCGCCCACCACCACTCCCGGTCCGAGTGACGCCTGGCCCTCGTCCAGGGGGAGGCGGCCCAGGAGGGCGGCCAGCAGGGTGGACTTTCCGGAGCCGTTCGCGCCGGTCACGGCGATCCGGTCGGCCCAGTCGATCTGCAGGTCGACCGGGCCGAAGTGGAATTCGCCGCGCCGCACCTCGGCCCCGCGCAGGGTCGCCACGACCGCGCCCGAGCGCGGTGCCGCGGCGATCTCCATCCGCAGTTCCCACTCCTTGCGCGGCTCCTCGACCGTCTCCAGCCGCTCGATCAGCCGGTCGGTCTGGCGCGCCTTGGCGGCCTGCTTCTCGGTGGACTCGATGCGGGCGTTGCGCGTGATCTTGTCGCCGTCGGTGGCCTTGCGGCGGGCGTTCCTGACGCCCTTGTCCATCCAGGCGCGCTGGGTGCGGGCCCGGGCCTCCAGGCCGGCGCGGGTGTCCGCGTACTCCTCGTAGCGTTCGCGGGCGTGCCGGCGGGCGGTCTCCCGCTCCTCCAGGTAGGCGGTGTAGCCGCCGCCGTAGAGGTTCACCTGCTGCTGGACCAGGTCGAGTTCGAGGACCTTGTCGACGGTACGGGCCAGGAATTCGCGGTCGTGGCTGACGAGCACCGTACCGGCGCGCAGCCCACCGACGAACGTCTCGAGGCGCTGGAGCCCGTCGAGGTCGAGGTCGTTCGTCGGCTCGTCGAGCAGGAAGACGTCGTACCGGCTGAGCAGCAGCGAGGCGAGGCCTGCGCGGGCCGCCTGGCCGCCGGAGAGGGCGGTCATGGGGTGGTCGAGCGAGATGTCGAGCCCGAGGGAGGCGGCGACCTCGTCGGCGCGTTCGTCGAGGTCGGCGGCGCCGAGCGAGAGCCAGCGCTCCAGGGCGACGGCATACGCGTCGTCCGCGCCGGGCGCGCCGTCCGCGAGGGCCTGGGTGGTGGCGTCGAGGTCGGCCTGCGCGGCGGCCACGCCGGTGCGGCGGGCCAGGAACCCCCGTACGGTCTCCCCCGCCCGCCGCTCCGGCTCCTGCGGGAGGTGCCCCACCGTGGCGTGCGGCGGGCTGATCCGGATGGCGCCCTGCTCGGGCTCGGTGAGCCCGGCGAGCAGCCGGAGCAAGGTCGACTTCCCGGCCCCGTTGACCCCGACGAGGCCGATGACCTCGCCCGGGGCGACGACGAGATCGAGCCCGGAGAAGAGGGTGCGGTCACCGTGTCCGGCGGCCAGGTCCTTGGCGACGAGAGTGGCAGTCATCAGGCGCCCGATCCTAACCGCCGCCGTGCGGCGCGGGCCCGGCGATTTCCCCGCCCCGGCCCGGACGGCGCGGGGATCGCGGCGTCCCGCGTCGAGCACCCGCGCGGCGGGGCCGCGATCCGGCACGGGCCCCCGCGCACGCGAGTGGCTGACCGCAGGGGCGGTGGGCCCCGAACCGGTCGTGGTCGGCGACGGCCCGGAGACCGCCGCGCGAGGCCCCCAGGAGGGGGAAGGCTACCGCCTCTCGCCGGAGCCCCGGGCCGGGACGCGCGGGGCGTCGGCGGGGGTCCGGCGAGAGGGCGTCGTCGCACCGGGTGCGGTGTCGACAGGCCCCGGGTGGCGGTGCCGGAGCGGGCCGGGCTAGCGGGTGTCGCTCGCGCCGACCCGGCCGTCGGCGGCGGGGGCGGCCTCGGCCTCGCCCGTTCCGGCGGCTCCGTCGATGTTCTCGGCGGGGGCGGCCGGGCCGATGCGGATCTCGAAGTCGCCGTCGTACTTCTCGTGTCCGGCGATGACGGCCATCTCGACCGCTTCCTCGCCCTTCTCGCCGCGCACGATCAGCGGGTCGCGGCGCAGGTCCTTCAACAGGGCCCAGCACAGCCCGACCATGACCAGGGTGAACGGTGCGGCCACCAGGATCGTCAGGTTCTGCAGGCCGGTGAGCGCGTCGTCACCGCCGCCGCCGACGAGCAGCATCACGGCCGCGACGGCGCCCGTGACCACGCCCCAGAAGATGACGACGAAGCGGCTCGGCTCGAAGGAGCCCTTCTGCGAGAGAGTGCCCATGACGATCGAGGCGGCGTCCGCGCCGGAGACGAAGAAGATGCCGACGAGGATCATCACGATGACGCTCATGATGCTCGCCACCGGGTACTGCTCGAGCACGCCGAACAGCTGGCCCTCCGGGGTGGTCTCCTTGCCCAGCTTGCCCGCGGCCTGGAGCTTCATCGACGAACCGCCGAAGATCGCGAACCAGATCAGGCTGACGGTGCTCGGCACCAGGATGACGCCGCCGACGAACTGCCGGATGGTGCGGCCGCGGCTGATCCGCGCGATGAACATGCCGACGAACGGCGTCCAGGAGATCCACCAGGCCCAGTAGAAGACCGTCCAGTCGCTCAGCCAGCTCGCGACGGTCTGGCCGCCGGTCGCCTCGGTGCGGCCCACCAGCTGCGGCAGATCACCGATGTAGCTGCCGATGGAGGTGGGCAGCAGGTCGAGGATGATGATCGTGGGGCCGGCGACGAAGACGAACACGGCGAGGAACAGCGCCAGCACCATGTTGATGTTGGACAGCCACTGGATGCCCTTGGCGACGCCCGAGACGGCGGAGGCGATGAACGCGACCGTGAGGACCGCGATCACGGCGACCAGCAGCCCGGTCCCGACGTTGCTCTTCCAGCCCAGCACCTCGACACCGCTGCCGATCTGGAGCGCGCCGAGTCCGAGGGACGCGGCGGAGCCGAAGAGGGTGGCGAAGATCGCGAGGATGTCGATGACGCGGCCGCCCGCGCCGTTGGCGTGCCTGCTGCCGATCAGCGGGGTGAAGACGGCGCTGATGGTCTGACGGCGGCCGCGGCGGAAGGTGCTGTACGCGATGGCGAGGCCCACGACCGCGTAGATCGCCCACGGGTGGAGCGTCCAGTGGAACAGTGTCGTCGACATGGCGACCTGCATCTTCTCGGCCGCGGTGCCCGGGTCGGTGCCGGGCGGCGGGGTGACGAAGTGCGCCAGCGGCTCACTCACCCCGTAGAACATCAGGCCGATGCCCATGCCCGCGCTGAACATCATCGCGACCCATGAGACGGTCTTGAACTCGGGGTCCTCGCCTTCCTTCCCGAGCGTGATCTTGCCGTAGCGGCTCATCGCCAGCCACAGCGCGAAGATCACAAAGCCGGTGGCGGCGAGGATGAACGCCCAGCCACCGTTGTGGATCAGTCCGGACAGCATGCTGTCCGAGACGCTCTCGAGAGTGTCGGTGAACAGCGCTCCCCAGATCACGAACGCGAGGGTGAGTCCGGCGGATACGCCGAACACCACGCGGTCGGTCTGGGGAGCCGGAGTCGGGTCGGGACTACCGGGAAGGTCTGCCGTGACCGGAGGGTCGCTTCTTACGTCCCCCGTGTCTTTCTGTGTCTCCGTCACGCATGAACCTTTCACTGGGTTTAATGGGTCGACGATGCGGCTACCCAGTAGTCGGATACGTATGTCAGGACGACTCCCGCCGTTTCAGCACGTGTTCACGGGCTGACCTGCGGTGAGGTGGTAGTCCGCGCGGCCGTCGAGCAGCAGCGGGACGAGGGCCCGCAGCGGCTGCCGCAGCGGTACGAGGACGTCGTGTCCGGCGCCCGGGAGGGTCTTCGTCCGTATGCCGTGCAGGGCCAGTTCATCCCGTACGTCGTCGTACTGCGCGGCGTCCAGCCGGTAGCCGCACGGCGGGTCCTGGAGGATGTCGCCCTTCTCGGCCGGGTCGTTGTCGGCGCCGCCGAGGTACACCGGGCCCCGGTCCGCGTAGCCGGAGAGCCGGGCCGCGGTCGTGGCGGCCTCGATCCGCGGGCGCCGCTCCTTCACGAAACCGAACGCGCCCTTGAGCGCCGCGAGTTGGGAGCCCACCCGGCGCGTGTTGTTGACGGCGGGGTCGGCCTTCTCGGCGTCGGTCAGCGGGTCGACACGGGTCTCGACGAGCAGTCCGACGCTGTTCTTGACCCCGGCGGTGTTGCGCAGGATGCGCTCCTGGCCGTCGCCCGCGACCTGTTTGACCGGCTCGCCCGTCTCGGGGTCGGTCCAGATGCCGTAGACGCCGGTGGAGAATCCCGCGGCCTCGGCGTGCGGGCGCACGTAGGTGTCCGAGAGGGTGCGCGCCTCGCGGTGCACGGGGGCGGCGGTGTTGAGGTTGCGCGGCCACAGGGCCAGCAGGTCCTTCATGTAATACGGGACGGTGGCCCCGTACTCGTGCAGGTCGTAGACGGTGTCCGGCCGCCAGTCGCGGATGACGCGCGCCATGGCGCGGGACTCGGCGGTGGTGAGCGCGATGTGGTCGCGGTTGATGTCCGTGCCCTGGGAGTTGCCGCGGGTGTCGGCGGCCCGGCCGTCGGGGTTGGCGGTGGGCACGACGAGGACGTTCGTACGCGACAGGAAACGGCGGGTCCCCGGGTCCTTGGCGTAGGCGAGGTCGCGGATGGTGGTCAGGCAGGCCTCGCGGCCCGACGGCTCGTCGCCGTGCTGGGAGCAGATGAGCAGCAGGGAGTTGCCGCGGGCGGCCCGGGCGGCGTCGGCGGGCGCCGCGGGGGCGCCGATCCGCACCAGGTTGAGGGGGCGGCCCTGCGCGGTGGTGCCGATGGTGTCGACGGCGACGCGCCCGCTGGCCCGGTCGACGGCGGCGAGGAAGTCCGCCTCCTGGGCTTGCGTCGTCCAGCGGGCGCCCTTGCTGGTCTCGAATCCGGTGCGCGGCGGCGCCCCCGGTTCGGCCCGCGCGGGGCCGGTCAGGAACGATCCGGTGAGCAGCGCGGTGAGCGCGCCGCAGGCGGTGGCGGTGCGGATGAGGGGGGCGGGTGAGAACACGGTGCGGGCCTCCTGTGGTGAGGGACGGGTGAGGCGCCCGGGCGCGGGCGCCTCACCGGGGACGTACGTGGCGGGTCAGCGGTGCGGCAGAGGTGCGTCGAGGTGCGGGGTGCGGATGCCGCGGCGCAGGGGTTCCCGGGCGGCCTCGGGCGCGGCGCCGTCGGCCCGCAGGGCGCCGACGAGCGGGAGGCGGGCCGAGGTGCGGCTGAGGTCGAGGGTCAACCGGGGGGTGGTGGTGGGCGGTTCGAGGAGCCCGGCGTCCGTACCGGCGATGATCAGGCCCAGCCGGTGGCCCGCCGGGATCACATGGTCGGTGGCGGCCAGGTCGAGGGTGAGGGTGTACGGCTTGCCGGGGGTCAGCGGGCGGCCCTTGCGGGCGTCGGCCCAGTGGCCGAGGTCGGCCCAGCCGCGGCTGAAGACGGTGGAGTCGACCGTCTTGGTGTCGGCCGCGGTCACCTTGAAGCAGGCGCTGTCGCCCGCCGTGCTGCTCCCCCAGCAGGTGCGGTCGTCGAGGGTGACGATGCCCTCGCCCGCCCCGCCGTAGTCGCGGATGGTGTCGGGGCCGAGGTCGGCCAGGACGGCGGAGAGATGGGCGCTGGTGGTGGAGGGGGTGGCGGTGACCGTCACGGTGCCGGAGCCGGACAGCCGCAGGTCCTTGGTGAGCGGCGGCGTGGTGAAGCCCGCCTTGGCGGGGGTGGGCCGGTCGATGTCGGCGGCCCAGTCGGTCTCGCTCAGCCGGGGGTCGTCGGTGAAGGCCGCGACTGAGCCGGGCCGGGCCCGCTCGGTGCCGAGGACACCCACCCCGGGGGTCGTGCCGGGGGCCGGGCGCAGGGTGGTCCGCCGGGTGCCGGACGGGGGCCACACGCGGTCGGTGGACCACTGGTCGGGGGCGCGTTCGACATCGGCCATGGGCTCGCGCTCGATGCCGTTGTCGATGCCGAGGAGCTGGTGGTCGAACCAGCGGTGCAGGGTCCTGACCCACTCCCCGCGCCGGAAGTCGAACGGGTCGACGTGCCCGGTCTGCGACAGCCAGATCTTGCGCTCCACGCCCGCGTCGGCGAGCGCGTTCCACCACTGTCCGAGGTGCTTGGTGCGGACGTTGAGGTCCTGCATCCCGTGGACGGCGAAGACGCTGGCGCGCACCTTGCGGGCGTCGGGCACGTAGTCGCGGGCGCTCCACAGGCCGGTCCAGTCGCCGGCGCGGGGGGCGCCGTCGACGAGACGTTTCTGTACGGCGGCGCAGCGCCCGTGGGCGGCGTCGCTCTCCACGGCGTCGGCCAGCCCGTCGGGGCCCGAGCCGAAGAGGGCGGCGCCCTTGGCGAAGTAGTAGTCGTACCAGGAGGAGATGGCGCCGATGGGCACGATGGTCTTCAGGCCCTTGACGCCGGTGGCGGCGACGCCGTTGGCGATGGTGCCGTCGTAGCTCTTGCCGATCATGCCGGTGCGGCCGTTGCTCCAGGACGCCGTGACGCGCGTGCCGCCGGTCGCGGCGCTGTATCCGGTGGCGCGGCCGTTCAGCCAGTCGACGACGGCCTTGGCGGACTGGATGTCGGAGCGGCCGCCGATGTCGACGCAGCCGTCGGAGCGGTTGGTTCCGGCGAGGTCGACGAGGACGGTGGCATAGCCGCGCGGGACGAAGTAGTTGTCGTAGAAGAGCGGGAACAGGACCGGTTTGCCGTCCGCGTCATAGGTCTTGGTCTGGCTCTCGTTGCCGCGTCCGCAGCAGGAGTAGTACGGACTGGCGTCCATGATCACGGGGATCTTGCGGCCCTGCCGGGCGGGTTCGCGCGGCCGGACGATGTCGACGGCGACCCGGTCGGTCCTGCCGTCCGCGTCGCCGTCGAGCTTGGTGTCCACCCAGACGGATTCGCGTAGGGCGTCGTCGTACGAATAGACGGGTCTGCTCTCCCGCACCGGGGCCGCGTGGGCCGGTGCGGTGCCTAGGGGAGACAGCGGTAAGAGGATGGCGGCCACCAGTGCGGTGACCGCCGGGACGAGGTGCCTGACCCGGTGGATGCGGGGTTTCCGCCTACGTAGCAGCACGGCCGGACGGTAGCGCGAGTGAACTCCCGGGCAGAAGAGGGCGGACGGTCACCCGGGGCGCGTGTGGCGGCTGGATGTCGATTACATGTCGGGTAACGGATGGACGTGAAGTGCGCACGGGGAGTACATAGGGTCGCGAGTGATCGTTTCTCCCTTATGGATCGTTCTCCCCTACGAGTTGGAGGAATCGTGCGTCACCACAGACTCATCGTCCCGGGCGCGGCCGCGGCCTGCCTGCTGCTGACGATCCCGGCTTCGGCGGCCGAACCGGCGCCCGGCGCGCCCGGCATCGGGGACTCCTACTACCCCTCGTACGGCAACGGCGGCTACGACGTCTCCCACTACGACCTGCGGCTGAAGTACCAGCCGAAGACGGACGGCCTGGAGGGCACGGCGACCATCGTCGCCACCGCGAAGCAGGATCTGTCCCGCTTCAACCTCGACTTCGCGCTCGATGTGCGCGAGGTGCTGGTGGGCGGGAAGAAGGCGGCGTTCACCAGGACCGGCGACCATGAGCTGGAGATCACCCCCGCCGCGGCGCTGGACTCCGGCCGTTCCTTCACCGTCGTGGTGCGCTACAGCGGCACCCCGTCGAAGGCGGAGGTGGGGGGCCTCACCGGCTGGCAGCGGACGCCGGACGGCGGGGTCGCGGCCAATGAGCCGGAGTCGGCGTGGTGGTGGTTCCCGAGCAACGACCATCCGCTGGACAAGGCCACGTACGACGTCTCGGTGGCGGTGCCGGACGGTACGCAGGCCATCAGCAACGGCGTGCTGACGTCGAGCACGTCGCAGCTGGGCTGGACCCGCTACAACTGGCGCTCGGCCAAGCCCCAGGCCACCTATCTGGCCACGCTCGCGGTCGGCAGGTTCGACATCACGACGGACACCACCGCGAACGGGCTGCCCGTCGTCAACGCCTACAGCAAGGACCTCGGCGACACCGCGGGCGCGGCGCGGGCCAGCGTCGAGCGGACGGCCGAGGTCGCCGACTGGGAGTCCACGGTCTTCGGCCCGTACCCCTTCGAGGCGCTGGGCGGCTATGTGCCGAACGTGTCCGCCGGATTCGCCATAGAGACCCAGACCAGGCCCTTCTACAGCCCGAAGAAGTTCGCCAACGGCTCGAACGTGTCGGTGGTCGCGCACGAGCTGGCGCACCAGTGGTTCGGCGACAGCGTCTCGCTGAAGGACTGGCGCGACATCTGGATCAACGAGGGCTTCGCGACCTACGCGCAGTGGCTGTGGTCGGAGAAGGAGGGTGAGGGCACGGCGCAGGAGCTGGCGGACTACACGTACGCCTCCTACCCGGCCGACGACCCGTACTGGAAGGTCGAGCCGGGCGATCCGGGGGCGGCGAACCAGTTCCACAGGGCGGTGTACGACCGGGGCGCGCTGGCGCTGCAGGCGCTGCGCAACCGCGTCGGCGACAAGGCCTTCTTCGCGATCCTGAAGGGGTGGCCGACGGAGCACCGGTACGGCAACGCCTCGGTGAAGGACTTCGTGGCCTACGCCGAGAAGGTGTCCGGCAAGCCGCTGGCCGCGTTCTTCGACACCTGGCTGTTCACCCCGTCCAAGCCGGCGGCGGAGCGGGCGAAGGGGGCGCAGCTGAGCGTGGCGAAGGCGCCGGCGCGGCCGAAGTCCTGGCAGAAGATCCAGGCGGCGCACTCCGAGAAGTGACACTCCGAGAGGTGAGACGACGCCCCCGTCCGGTGCGCGCGCACCGGACGGGGGCGTTCGCGGTCAGTCCGCCGTGAGCGGGCGGAGCGTGAGGGTGTAGTCGTAACGCTTGTCGGCCTTGACCCGGTACTGGTCGCGCACCGGGTTGGGGGTGTCGCCGACACCGGTGACGGCGTGGTCGGCGTGCAGGGTGTTCCAGCCGTCGTTGCGCCCCAGGAAGTGCGGGTACGCGGCCCGGTCGAGGTCGTCGTACGCGCTCGCGCCCACCTCCAGGTCGCCCGAGACCAGCAGGCCGCCGCCGCTGCCGTCGGTGAGCGAGGCCCAGCGCACATCGTCGTGGTTGCCGTGGTCCTGCGGCTTCAGGTACTCCACGTACTGGTCCTCGACGGAGGAGGACCAGACGCCCATGGGCGTGCCGTCCTTGCGGTCGTTGAAGTTCTCGACCGGCCCGCGGCCGTACCACCGCAACGTGTCGTACCGCTCCGGCACCTTGAGCTTCATGCCCACCCTCGGCAGATACGACAGCTTGGCGGCCTCGTCGCGCGCCTGGACCTGGTGCCGGATACCGATCTCACCGGAGCCGTCGATCCGGTACGTCATGGTCTGGTCGAAGGACGCGTTGGTCGCCTCGGGCGGGGTGACGCTGGTGGTGAAGGCGACGGTGACCGTGCCGTCGTCGCCCGGGGTCACCTTGGTGCCGACGACGGTGGCGCGCAGTCGGTCGAGGCCGAGGGAGCGCCACTGCTTGCCCTCGGCTGTGCCCCAGTCGGAGCGCTCGTTGCTGATCGGGGCGCGCCAGACGTCGAGTTCGGGTCCTGAGGTGAGGAGTTCGCGGCCGCCCGCGCGCATCGAGGTGAGCGTGCCCTTCTTCGTGTCGAAGGTGTAGCGGAAGCCGGAGCCGGTGACCTCGACGGTGTCGCCCTTGACGGACGAGGTGGCCTTGGCGTCGCCCGTACGAGCGCGCTCCGGCTCGGGGACCTTCGTCCCGCCGACCGCGAACTGCCCGAAGGACACCACGTGTCCGGCCTTCGCCCAGTCGGTGTCGTGGGCGGTGACCGCCTGGACGGTGAGGTAGCGCTCGTAGCCGCCGGGGTTCGCGGGCGGGGCGGGCAGCTGGACCTCTTCGCTCGCGTCCGGCCCGACGTCCAGGGCCCGGGTGCCGCTCGCGACGGTCTTCGCGCCCTCGGTCACCTTCCAGCGCAGGCGCAGATCGGAGGTGCCGGTGAAGACGCGCTCATTGGTGACCTCGACCTTGCCGGTGCGAGCGTCGGCGTCGGTGATCCGGATGGGCGCCTGCACCCAGGCGAGCTGGGCGGTCTCCGGCTCCGGCGTGCGGTCGGCGGTGACCAGGCCGTCGACCCCGGATTCGTAGAGGCCGTAGGAGAGGTAGTCGCCCTTGCGCTGGAAGGTGTCGAAGTCCAGCGCGATCAGGGCGTCCCGCTTCGGGTCGTCACCGGCGGCGAGCCGGGCCGCGCCGAGCGCCGTGCCGTAGACACGGACCTGGTCGATGGTGCCCTTGGCGGTGCGTCCGGGGTAGCCGTCCTCCATGGTGTCGGCGTTGCGGCCGACGCCGAGGTCGTAGCCGGTGTAGTCGATACGGCCGCTCCAGGCGGTCTCGGCGAGCTGCTTGCCGTCGACGTACAGGCGCAAGGCGCTGCCGTCGTAGGTGCCGGTGACGCGGTGCCAGGCGCCGGTCCAGCCCTCCGGTACGTCCGCGGTCACCGTGCGGGGCTTGCCCTCGCTGGTGATCGTGAACTCCAGGGTGTCGGCGTCCTTCATCCGCAGCACGTACTGGTCGCCCTTGCTGACCATGGTGAAGTCGCCGGTGAACGGCTCGGCGGGCTTGACCTGGGCGTCGAGGGTGACCGCCTTGCCGGTCAGGTCCAGCTTCGGATCGCGGTAGGTCTCGACGAAGTCGTCCAGGCCGGAGAGGTACAGCGCCTTGCCGCTGTGGCCGTCCACGACCTCCGGCTTGCCGGAGAGGGCGGCGGCGATGCGGTTGCCGGAGGAGTCGGGGGTGGTGATCAGGGGGCGCTTGATGTTCTGCTCCGCCCAGTCCCAGATGAAGCCGCCCTGGGCCCTGGGGTATTTCCGCATGACCTCCCAGAACTCCCGGAAGTTGCCGAGGCTGTTGCCCATCGCGTGCGCGTATTCGCCCATCACGATCGGCTTGGTGAAGGTCTTGGCCTTCTCCTCCAGCTTGGCGGGCGTGGCGTAGCGCGGTCCCGCGATGTCGGCGAAGGGGGCGTCGCCGTCGGGCCGGTTGGGCTGGTGGTACAGCGGCCGGGTCGGCTCGTTCTTCTTCGTCCACTCGGCCATGGCGTAGTGCGCCTTGCCGAGCCCGGCCTCGTTGCCGGTGTCCCACATGATGACGCTGGGGTGGTTCTTGTCCCGCTCGACCATGCCCTGGTGGCGCTCCAGGAACGCCTTCTGCCACTCGGGCTTCTCGGCGAGGCACTGGTCCGGGCAGTTCTCGAAGCTGTGGGTCTCGGCCTCCATCTCGTCGTCGATGAGGATGCCCTCACGGTCGGCGAGTTCGTAGAGGTAGGGGTCCGAGGGGTAGTGGGAGGTACGGATGGCGTTGACGTTCAGCCGCTTCATCAGCCGTACGTCCTGCTCCATGCGCTCCCGGGTGGCGTGCCGGCCGGTGGTGGGGTCGGTCTCGGCGCGGTTGACGCCGCGTATGAGGACGCGCTTGCCGTTGAGCTTGAGCTGCTGGTCCTTGACCTCGACCTCGCGGAAGCCGACGCTCTGCCGGACGGTCTGGGTCACCTTGCCGTCGGCGTCGCGCAGCGTCAGCTCGAGCTGGTACAGGTTCGGCGTCTCGTCCGACCACTTGGCGGGGTTCTTCACCTCCGCCGTCAGCTCGGCCTTGCCGTCCGTCTCCTCGGCGGACAGCCGCCGCACCTCGCGGCCGCGCGGGTCGTACAGCACGCCCGTGACCCGCTGCCCGCCCTGCTCACCGCCCTCGGCGCGCGCGATGTCGACCTCGGCGCGCAGGGTGGCGTCCCGGTAGTCGGCGTCGAGGTCGGTGGTGACGTACGCGTCCTCCATCCGGGTCCTGGGGGTGGAGTACAGCGACACGGAGCGGAAGATGCCCGCGAAGCGCCACTGGTCGTAGTCCTCCAGGTACGAGCCGGCGCTCCAGCGGTGCAGCTGGACGGCGACGCGGTTGTGGCCGGGCCGCAGATAGTCGGTCACGTCGAACTCGGCGGGGACGTAGCCACCCTGGTCGTAGCCGACGTAAGAGCCGTTGACCCAGACGAAAGCGCCGGAGGTCATCCCGTCGAAGCGGAGCACCTGGCGCCGCCCGTCCCAGCTCTTCGGCACCTGGACGTCCTTGAGGTACGCCCCGGTGGGGTTGACGTCGCGCGGGACCTTCGGGGGGTTCTCGGGCACCATCTCGCCGTCGATGTTGCGGAAGATGGGGTGGTCGAGGTCGTCGGTCTGCCAGGTGTGCGGGACCTTCACGCGTTGGAATCCCTGGGAGGAGGACGCGTCGTAGTCCTCCTCCCAGAAGCCCTTCGGCGCGTCCTCGGGCTTGTCGGCGAGGGCGAACCGCCAGCTGCCGTCGAGGCTGCGCTGCCACTTGTTCGCGTCCGGCCCGGTGGGCTTCAGCCGGGTGTGCGGGGGCTCCTGGCCCTCGCCCGTCCGCTCCGGGTCCTCGAGGTAACTGTGGACGTCGGCGGGGAACTTGCCCGCGTCCGGCGCTCTTCCGGCGGCGCTGTCCGCCGTGGTGAGGGCGGCTCCGAGGGCGGTGGCCATGGCCGCCGCCACCGCGATCAGTCGTGTGCCGTACTTGCCGCGTACCGTGCCCAATCCGACCTCACCTCACATATTCGCAAGTAAACCAACACAGCTGAACAGCGATGCACGCTATTGGCCGGGTAAAGAGAGCGTCAACGGTGCGGACGGATCTCTGTGCGATCAGATGAGGCGGGAAGGTTTCACAGTGATGATGAGACAGCAATACTGATGCACCCGACCGGGCAGCACACGGGAGAGCGAGGCGCGCCCATGACCACCCCCGACAACCAGGGGCCGGCCAGCGAGGGGCCGGCCAGTGAGGAACCGACCCTCACCGTCGACGAGCTGGCGGCCCGGGCCGGGGTGACCGTCCGCACGATCCGCTTCTACGGCACCCGCGGCCTGCTTCCGCCGCCCGCCATCGGCCCGCGCCGGGTGGGCCACTACGGGCCCGGGCACCTGTCGCGGCTCGCCCTCATCGAGGAGTTGCAGCACCACGGCATGACCCTGTCCGCCATCGAGCGCTATCTGCGGCAGCTCCCGGCGGACCTGAGCGCGGACGACCTCGCCATCCACCGCGCCCTGGTCGCCTCGTGGGCCCCCGAGGCACCCGAGGAGGCGACCCGCGAGCAACTGGCCCGGCGGGCCGGGCGCGAGCTGATCGACGAGGACGTCGACCGGCTGGCCGCCCTCCACGCGCTGGAGCGCACGGACCGGCCGGACGTGTTCCGCGTCGACCCCGGAGTGCTGCACCTGGGGCTGCGGCTGCTGGACGTACCGATCGACCTGGAGACGATACTGGCGGCCCATACGGTCGTCCTGGAGCACAGCCGCTCCGTGGCCCGCGAGCTGGGACGGCTCTTCCGCGACGAGGTGTGGGGCCCGGAGCGGGAGCCGGAGTCCGGCGGCGGGGCGGAGCGGGTGGCGGCGAAGAAGTCGCTGTCGGCGGACATGCAGCCGCTGGTGGTGCAGGCGCTGGTGATCGCGTTTCAGCGGTCGATGAAGCAGGAGCTGCGGGCCTGGTACGGGACGGACGACGCCGGCTGAGCGCGCCCGTCCCGTGGCGCTCTCAGGCCCCCACGAGGGCGGCGGCCAGCTCGGCGGGACGGGCGGCGAACGGCGAATGGCTGCCCGGCAGCGTCCGCACGGTGAAGGGGTGGTCCGGCATCGCCGCGTCGGCCTCCGCGATCATCAGGTCCTGCACCGCGGGCGAAAGGGCCCGGTCCTCGGCGCACCGGATGAAGGTGCGGGGGATGCTGCCCCACCGCTCCCGTGTCAGGGCGACCGGTGTGGTCGGGATCGCGAACGGCATATCGGGGCTGAGGGCGTGGCGCCAGCGGGCGAAGGACCCGGCGGGCACGTCCTGGTAGTACGCCAGCCGCAGCTCCTCCGCGTACTCCGGATCGGCGGACAGCGGATTGATCCGGAACGCGCCGATGGCCTCCGGGTCGCCCACCACCAGCCCTTGGCCGCGGGTGGTCGCGGCCTGCTCCGGGGCCGCCATGTAGTCGCTGAACCGCGGGCGCCCGGCGGGCACCACGGACGACAGATGGACCAGCTCGTCGACGAGTTCGGGAGCCCGCTCCGCGGCCAGGGAGGCGGAGACGCCACCGGCGCTGTGCGAGACGAGGACCACCCTGCGGTGGCCGCGCACCGCGCGCAGCGCCGAGACGACGGCCCCGGCGCACTCCTCCAGGGTCAGCCCGGCCAGCGCGGACTTCTCGGTCGTGAAGCCCGGCTGGCCGGGGTCTGAAAAGCCCGAGGGCAGCGGCGCGTCGAAGCCGTGCCCCGGCAGATCGACGGCGAGGCTCGCCGCGCCGAGCCCGGCCAGGGCGCGCTGGGTGGCCGCCCACTGCCAGGAGGAGTGCCAGGCGCCGTGGACCAGGACGTAGAGGGTGCCGGATTGATCATTGTTCATGGGGACAGTCCACCCCCTCGGCACGGCGTCATCCACCGTCATATCCCGCCATGGTCGCACCGATATCCGCCAGATATCGGTGCGACCATGGCGGGCCGAGACGCTAGGGGGTGTCGTGTGGATCATGCCGGGCTCCCGACGCCGCTGTGACATCAGCCGCTGCCGCGGCGGGCGGCACCTCGCGGCCCCGCGCTCGTCGCACGCAGCGCCGCTGCGCTCTCCTCCCGCGGGTTGCGAGGCTCCCCCAGCTACCGCTGGGAGGTGCCCCCTGCACCAGACGCCGCTCGCTGATCCAACCTGATCCACACGACACCCCCTAGTCCGTGAAGCGTTCGCCGCGCTCGGCCTTCTCCAGCAGCAGCGGCGACGGCGCGAACCGCTCCCCGTACGCCGCCTGGAGTTCCCGGGCGCGGGCCACGAAGCCCGCCACGCCGCCCTCGTAGCCGTTGATGTACTGGAGCACCCCGCCCGTCCAGCCGGGGAAGCCGATGCCCAGGATCGAGCCGATGTTGGCGTCGGCGACGGACGTCAGCACGCCCTCCTCCAGCAGCCGCACCGTGTCGAGGGCCTCGCTGAAGAGCATGCGCTCCTTCATGTCCTCGAAGGGGATCCGGGTGCCGGTGCCACCGAAGTGCTCGCGCAGCCCCGGCCACAGCCCCAGGCGCTTGCCGGTGGCCGGGTCGTAGTCGTAGAAGCCCGCTCCCCCGCCGCGCCCCGGGCGCCCGAACTCCTCCACCATGCGGTCGATGACGGCGTCCGCCGGGTGCGGCTCCCACGTGCCGCCCGCCTCCAGCGTCGCGCGCCGCGTCTCCTCGCGGATCTTGCGCGGGAGGGTCAGGGTGAGTTCGTCCATCAGGGAGAGCACCTTGGCGGGGTAGCCCGCCTGGGCGGCGGCCTGTTCGACGGAGGCCGGGTCGATGCCCTCGCCGACCATCGCCACGCCCTCGTTCATGAAGTGGCCGATGACGCGGGAGGTGAAGAAGCCGCGGGAGTCATGCACGACGATCGGCGTCTTGCTGATCTGCCGCACCAGGTCGAAGGCGCGGGCCAGCGCCTCCTCCCCGGTGCGCTCGCCCTTGATGATCTCGACCAGCGGCATCTTGTCGACGGGCGAGAAGAAGTGCAGCCCGATGAAGTCATCGGCGCGCTCCACCCCTTCCGCCAGCATCGTGATCGGCAGGGTGGAGGTGTTGGAGCACAGCAGCGCGTCCGGTGCGACGACGGGCTCGATCTCCTGGAACACCTTGTGCTTGAGCGCCGGGTCCTCGAAGACCGCCTCGATGACGGCGTCACAGCCGGCGAGGGCGCGCGGGTCGGCGGTCGGGGTGATGAGCGCCAGCAGCGCGTCGCGCCGGGCCTCTGTCGTACGGCCCTTGGCGACCGCCTTGGCCAGCAGCCCCTCCGCGTACGCCTTGCCCTTGGCCGCCGCCTCCTCGGAGACGTCCTTCAGCACGACCTCGATGCCCGCCTTGGCGCAGGCGTACGCGATGCCCGCGCCCATCATCCCGGCGCCCAGCACCGCGACCTTGCGGACCGTGCGCGGCTCGATCCCCTGCGGCCGGTTGGCACCGGAGTTGACCGCCTGGAGGTCGAAGAAGAACGCCTGGATCATGTTCTTGGCGGTCTGGCCGACGACCAGCTCGGTGAAGTACCGGGCCTCGATGGTCTGCGCCGTCTCGAAGTCGACCTGCGCGCCCTCGACGGCGGCGGCGAGGATGTTGCGCGGCGCCGGGTAGGGGGCGCCGTTCAGCTGCTTGCGGAGGTTGGCCGGGAAGGCGGGGAGGTTGACGGCGAACTTCGGGTCCGCCGGGGTCCCGCCGGGGATGCGGTACCCCTTCTCGTCCCAGGGCTGCCGCGACTCGGGGTGGGCGTCGATGAAGGCCCGCGCCCGGGCCAGCAGCTCCTCCGGCGTGTCCACGACCTCGTGCACCAGCCCCGCCTCCAGCGCCCGGCGCGGGGCGTACCGGGTGCCCTGGAGCAGCACCTTGAGCAGCGCGTCGGCGACGCCCAGCAGCCGCACCGAGCGGACGACGCCGCCGCTGCCCGGCAGCAGGCCGAGCGTGACCTCGGGAAAGCCGATCCGGGAGGCGGGGGTGTCGAGCGCGATCCGGTGGTGGCAGGCGAGCGCGATCTCGAAACCACCGCCGAGCGCCGCGCCGTTGATGGCGGCGACGACGGGCTTGCCGAGGGTTTCGATACGGCGCAGCCCGCGCTTGATGCGCAGGTTCGTCAGATACGCCCGCTGGGCCTGGTCGGGCCCCAGCGTGATCATGTCCTTGAGGTCGCCGCCCGCGAAGAAGGTCTTCTTGGCGGAGGTGACGATGACGCCGCGGATCGCGTCGTGTTCCGCCTCCAGCCGGTCGGCGATCGCGTCGAGGGAGGCGATGAAGGCGGCGTTCATGGTGTTGGCGGACTGACCGGGGTCGTCGAGGACGAGGGTGACGACGCCGTCGTCGTCCTGCTCCCAGCGGATGGTCGAGGCGGTGGCGGGGTTGCTCATCTCACGGTCTCCAGGGGCGAGGGGAAACGGAAGCGGGTGGGAAGTTGGTTGCGGACGACGACCGGACGCGGGCTGCCCCGGCTCCCGCCCGCCCCCGAGCCCGTCGCGGCTCCGCCGCACGGGGCCGGGGGTTCGGGGCAGAGCCCGGGGGTCCGGGGGTTGGACCCCCGGTTCGGGAAGGGCGGGGTGGGGGAAAGACCCGCCGGCACCGGCTACAGCCGCTCGACCACCGTCGCGATGCCCATGCCGCCGCCCACGCACAGCGTCGCCAGCCCGTACCGCTCGCCGCGCCGCTCCAGCTCGTCCACCAGCGTGCCGAGGATCATCGCCCCGGTGGCTCCCAGCGGGTGGCCCATGGCGATCGCGCCGCCGTTGACGTTGATCTTGTCCAGGCCGAGCCCCATGTCGTCGGCGAAGCGCAGCACGACCGCGGCGAACGCCTCGTTGATCTCGACCAGGTCGATGTCGTCGATGGTCAGCCCGGCCTTGGCCAGCGCCTTGCGGGAGGCGGGGGCCGGGCCGGTGAGCATGATGGTCGGGTCGGCGCCGGAGACGGCGGCGGAGACGATGCGGGCGCGGGGCGTGAGCCCGTAGCGCTCGCCGGTCTCGCGGTTGCCGATGGCGACCAGGGCCGCGCCGTCCACGATGCCGGAGGAGTTGCCCGCGTGGTGGACGTGGTCGATGGCCTCCACCCAGTGGTACTTCTGCAGCGCCACCGCGTCGAAGCCGCCCGCCTCGCCGATCGCGGCGAACGACGGCTTGAGCCCGGCCAGGGTCTCGGCGGTGGTGCCGGGGCGGATGTGCTCGTCGCGGTCGAGGACGGTCAGCCCGGCGCGGTCGCGGACCGGGACCACGGAGCGGTCGAAGCGCCCCTCCTTCCAGGCCAGGGCCGCCCGCTCCTGCGACAGCGCGGCGAAGGTGTCCACGTCGTGGCGGGTGAAGCCGCCGAGGGTGGCGATGAGGTCGGCGCCGATGCCCTGGGGGACGAAGCCGGTCTCGTAGTTGGTCATCGGGTCGGCGAACCAGGCGCCGCCGTCGGAGCCCATCTTCACGCGCGACATCGACTCGACGCCGCCCGCCAGCACCAGGTCCTCCCATCCCGAACGGACCTTCGCCGCCGCCAGGTTGACGGCCTCAAGGCCCGAGGCGCAGAAGCGGTTCTCCTGAACGCCCGCGACGGTGTCCGGGAGCCCCGCGGCGATGGCCGCGACCTTGGCGATGTCGGAGCCCTGGTCGCCCAGCGGGCTGACGACGCCGAGCACCACGTCGTCGATCGCGGCCGGGTCCAGCTCGGGGAAGCGCCGCCGGATCTCGTGGATGAGGCCCACGACCAGGTCGACGGGCTTGGTGCCGTGCAGGGCGCCATCGGCCTTGCCGCGTCCGCGCGGGGTGCGGATGGCGTCGTACACGTACGCTTCGGTGCTCACCTGGTCTCCTTCGAGGGTGCCCCTGCCTTCAGGCGGGGGAGGAATCGAGCCCCTACGGAGCAGGGGGCTTCCTGAGCCAGGAAGCCCCCTGCGTCAGCTGGGGGAGGGTTCAAGTCTGCTGCCTTTCGGGGGGATCAGGAGGCCGGGTCGGTGGGCGTCGTCGGCAGCACCTCGGGTACGCCCCAGTCGCGGGCCACGTCGGCGGCGTGCGCGCCGGGACGGGCGGGGCCGCCGCGCACCCGGCCGGGGGTCGCGGAGAAGCGCGGGGCGGGCGCGGGCTGGGTGATGCCCGCCTCGTCGACGAAGGTGCCGCGCGCGGCGAGCTGCGGGTGGCGGGGGGCCTCGCGCAGGGACAGGACGGGCGAGACACAGGCGTCCGACCCGGCGAACACCTCCGTCCACTCCTCGCGGGTGCGCTCCTTGAAGCGGGCGGCGATGACGTCGCGCAGCCGGTCCCAGCTGTGGACGTCGCGGCGGTTGGGCGCCTGGTCGGCGACCCCGAGCAGGTCGATGAACTCGGCGTAGAACGAAGGCTCCAGCGCGCCCACCGCCATGTGGCCGCCGTCGGCGGTCTCGTAGGTGCCGTAGAAGGGGCTGCCGCCGTCGAGGAGGTTGCTGCCGCGCCGGTCCCGCCAGCCGCCGGCCGCCATCATGCCGTGCAGGACGGCGGTCAGATGCGCGGTGCCGTCCACGATCGCCGCGTCCACCACCTGCCCGGTGCCGCCGGAGCGGGCGTGCTGGAGGGCGGCGAGGACGCCGATGACGAGGTAGAGCGAGCCGCCCGCGTAGTCGCCGAGCAGGTTCGCGGGCGCCACCGGCGGGCCGTCGGCCTCCCCGGTCATGCCGAGCGCGCCGGTGATGGCGATGTAGCCGATGTCGTGCCCGGCCGTTGCGGCGAGCGGGCCGTCCTGGCCCCAGCCGGTCATCCGGCCGTAGACGAGCCGGGGGTTGCGGTCCAGGCAGGTGTCGGGGCCGAGGCCCAGCCGCTCGGCGACGCCGGGGCGGTAGCCCTCGATGAGGATGTCGGCCCGCTCCACGAGGCCGAGCGCGGCGTCCCGGCCGCGCTCGGACTTCAGGTCGAGCAGGACGGAGCGCTTGTTGCGGTTGGCGAGGTCGTACGCCGGGTCGATCTTCAGGCCCCCGGGGCGGCCGGGCCGGTCGACCCGTACGACATCGGCGCCCAGGTCGGCGAGCACCATGGCCGCGAACGGCCCCGGGCCGATCCCGGCCAGCTCCACCACCCGCACCCCGGCCAGTGGCCCGTGCCCCGTCGCTCCGCCCACGTCTGCTGCCGCCGCCATCCGGGTCCGTCCTCAGCCTCTGTGACACCACTGCTGTAACACCGCCGATGCTAAGAACGCACCCCTCATTCCACAAGCCCCCACCCGGGGCGCGGGGTTCAGCCCGGCGTGTCCGCGGCAAGCGGGCGCTCCCGCAGCAGTTGGTCGCCGGTGAGCCCCGGGTCCACCAGACGGCCCAGCCGGCGCGGCACATCGGCTCCCACCAGCACGATCACCACCAGCGTCAGACCGGACGTCAGCACCGCCAGGGCCTGCCCGAGCGGCATGCCCTCCGCCAGGCGCGCGCCCAGCACCGGGGCCACCGCGCCGCCGAGCGCGCCGGTGTTGTAGACGAAGCCGAGCGACGCGGCGCGGTTCTCCGTGGGGAAGTGGCCCGCGATGTACTTCGGCAGGATGCCGGAGATCCCCTGGCTCAGGGCGAGCAGACAGAACAGCAGCACCCCCAGACCCACCAGGGTGTCCCGCACGGCGAACACCGGGAAGACGAAGCACAGCGAGGCGAGCAGGGTGTACGCGTACGCCCGCCGGGTGCCGATCCGGTCACCGGCGAACCCGGCCAGCCAGCATCCGGCCATCGTGCCGAAGCCCGCGTAGAACATCGCGTCGGTGACCTCGGAGGGCGCGTACCCCAACTCCGTCTTGAGGTACGTGGGCAGCAGCGCCTGGATGGGCCAGCTGTAGAGGAAGGCGCAGAAGACCGTGCACATCAGCGCCACGTACAGCAGCCAGCCGCGCCGTCCGCCGAGCTGGGCGGCGAAGGCGAGCAGCGCGCCCGCCGCCGGCAGCGACAGCGGCCACCGCCAGCCCTCCCCCAGCGGGGTGAAGACGCAGAACAGCGCGGCGCTCGCGGCCACCGCCAGGGCCGCGTTGAGATATCCGCGGCGGCCGGTGAACAGGGGGCGGAAGGGGTTCGGCCGGGCGGCGCCGGACGCGGCCACCTCCGCGCGCCAGTCCCCCGCCTCCGGGAGCGCGCGCCGCACCCACAGCGCGACGAACACCGGCAGGACGCCGATGTAGAACATCCAGCGCCAGCCCCAGTGCGGTACGACCCACTTGTACAGCTCGGAGGCGATGATCGTGCCGCCGGCGTAACCGGAGATCAGGAAGCCGGAGGCGCGGTTGCGCAAGCCGGCGGGCCAGCTCTCCAGGGCGTACGTCGCGCTCGCGCTGTACTCGCCAGCCATGCCCATGCCAATCAGAAGGCGGGCGGAGAACAGGCTGAAGTAGTTCCAGGCGAAGCCGCACGCGAAGGTGCCCAGCGAGTAGAGCAGAATGCTGGCGATCATCGCGGGCTTGCGCCCGTACCGGTCCCCCATCGCCCCGAGCAGCGCCCCGCCGAGCCAGCGGGTGATGAACGCCCCCGAGACCAGGCTCGCCGCCGACGCCGTGCCCAAGTCGAACTCGTCGGCTATCTCGGTGAGTACGAGGGTGATGAGCACGAAGTCGAAACCGTCGAGCAGATAGCCGATCCAGGCGGCGAACAGCGACTTCCACTGCCGCCCGGAGACCTCGCGGTACCAGGGCGTGTGCGACGCCTCTGCCGTCACGACAACAGCCCTCCCTCTTCCAGCAGTTGGCGCACCGTCTTCACGGCATCGCCTCCGAGCGGCACCTGCGGGGCGGCCGTCGCCGGGCAGGCGATGACGCCCAGCAGATGCAGCGCCGCCTTGAACGCGCCGAGCGCCGAGGAACTGCCGCCCATCGCGGCCGGGTCACCGGCGTCGGTGAGGGCGAACAGCGCCGCCAGCCGGTCCTGTTCGGCCGCGGCCCGGTCCCAGCGGCCCGCGCGGGCGTGCCGGTAGAGCCGTACGAAACCCGCCGGGTCGACGTTGCCGAGACCGGGGACCACACCGTGGGCACCGGCCAGCAGGGCGCCGTCCACGGCGAGTTCGGAGCCGGTGAGCACGGAGAAGGTCTCCAGCAGGCCACGACGGCGGGCCTCCACCAGCAGCCGCCGCAGCGCGCCGTCGTCGCCGCTGCTGTCCTTGAGCCCGGCGAGCGTGCCCTCGGCGGCCAGCGGCAGCACGGTCCCGGGCGTCAGCTTGGAGTGGACGGAGGCCGGGATGTCGTACGCGAACACCGGCAGCCCCGCGCCCTCGCGCACCCGCCGGAAGTGGTCGGCGATCTCCACCGGATGGGTGCGGGTGAAGAAGGGCGCGGTGGCCACGATCGCGTCCGCGCCCAGCGCGGCGGCGCCACGGGCATGGTCCACGACCCGCTCGGTCGCCATGTCGATCGCTCCCGCGAGCACCGGCACCCGCCCGGCCGCCACCCCGACCACCGTCTCCAGGACGGTACGGCGCCTGCCGTCACCCAGGTACGCGGCCTCACCGCTCGACCCGAGCGCGAACAGGCCGCTCACACCCGCGTCGACCAGCCGCTCGACGAGGGCGGTGAGGGAGGCCGTGTCGACCTCGCCGGCGGGGGTGAGGGGGGTGCACAGGGGCGGGACGACGCCGGTGAGCGGAGCCGGAAGACTCATCAGGACCTGCCTTCCTTTTGGGGCAATATGGACGTCGGACGTCCTATGTTTTGGGGCGAATCTGACGGAGCACCAGCGCCCTGTCAAGTACGCCCGCGCCGAGCGCCCCGTCCGAATAGCGCCAGCCGGCGCGGGGCCCACGGGCGACGATGAGAGGCATGAGCGACAACCACGCATATGAGATCCGGGCCATCGCGCCCGAGGTGGCCAAGCACCTGCGGATCCGGGACGACGCGGGCAACCCGCCGCGCATGGTGGTGGACGACGAGGAGGGCAACAGCCCACTGCGCTGCTGCCTGGGCCGCAGCCGGCCGGGCGAGACCATCGCCCTCGTCTCCTACGCCCCGCTGCGCCGCTGGGCCGGGGAGACGGGCGCCGAGCCCGGCCCGTACGACGAGCAGGGGCCGGTCTTCCTCCACGCCGAGGAGTGCGACGGCTGGACCGGCCCCGGCTTCCCGTCCGGCATATGGGGCGACCACCGGGTGCTGCGCGCCTACTCCGCGACGGGCACCATCCTCGGCGGCCGGCTGCTGACCGGCGTCGGGCAGCGGGCGTGCGAGGAGACCCTCTCCGAGCTGTACGCGGACCCCGAGGTGGCCGTGGTGCACGTGCGCTGCGTCGAGTTCGGCTGCTTCGTGGCCGAGACGCGGCGGGTCGTCGGCTAGAGGGTGTCCGCCAGGGCGCGGCGGCACAGGGCGTCGGCGCGGCGGGTGGTCTCGGGCTGCCGGTAGTCCCGGGCCAGATGGAGGGTGTACGCGCAGGCGTCCTCGATGGTCACCCGGTGGCCGACGGACACGAACACCGGCTTCACCCCGTCCCGGGTGCGCAGCGCCCGGCCGACCTCCTCATCCCCGTCGAGCAGCGGCGTCCAGTCGCCACGGCGCGGGCCGGGCGGGTCGTGGCGGAAGGCGAAGGGATTCTTGGCGACGCCGATCGTCGGCAGACCGGTGAGCACCCCCAGATGGCTGGCCAGCCCGAAGCGGCGGGGGTGGGCGATGCCGTAGCCGTCGCAGACCACGACATCGGGGCGGTGGCCGAGCCGGTCGAGGGCGCCGAGCGCGTCCAGCACGGCCGGGATCTCGCGGAACGCCAGCAGCCCCGGCACATACGGGAAGGTGACCCGGCCGACCGCCGTCGTCTCCCCGAGGACGGCGAGGGTACGGGCGTCCAGCGCGACGGCCGCCGCCGCGACCACGCCCCGCTCGTCGTCGTACGCCACGTCCACCCCGACGACCGCCCCGGCCCCGCCGCCCGGGGCGGGCACGGCCCCGCCCTCCGCGCGGACGGACCCCCGCAGCCGCTCCTGCACGGCGGTCGCCTCGGCCTCGGTCGTGGGCCAGTCGCGCGGGAGTTCATAGCGGGGATCGATGGCGCTCGTCATGACCGGCCACGCTACCGGTGATTCCTCTCCCCGCCCCCGAGGACCACCCCGGCCCCTGTGCCGCCGGACCACCGCCCCCGGAATTCCCGGGGACGCCCCCGCAGCATCGAGCCGCACCCCGAAGCCGCTTGGGCCGGATTCACCGGCCACCGCCCGGCCGCCCGGGGCGGGGCCCGACGGCCGGAAGCCACCGGGCCCGCGCTACGGGTGTTGTGGGGCGGCATGTCGCTACCTGATCGGCTCCAGGCGGGCGATGCGGCCCTGTTCCCCCGACGCCCAGCAGCCGCCGTCCGGGGCGCAGTCCACCGTGTCGTACGAGCCGGAGTCGAGGGTGCGCCAGGTGCGGCCGCCGTCCGCCGTCACATCCGTGCCCGTCGGGCCGACCGCGAGGGCGGCGCGGTGGGCGTACGGGAGCCAGGCGGCGCCCGAACGGTAGGCGGGCGGGGGCTCGGTGGCCGGGGTCCAGGCCGCGCCGCCGTCCGCGGTGACCGCGGCCGCGCGCGGCGACGGCTGGCCGGGGCGGTAGTCGCCGCCGACGGCGAGGCCGTGGCGTACGTCGCGGAAGGCGAGGGCGAAGACGCCGCGGGCCGGGTCACCGGCGGGCAGCGGCGCGTCGGCGACCGTCCAGGTGCGGCCGCGGTCGGCGGTGTGGAAGACCCGGGCGGTGGTGGCGCCGCCGGTGGCGAACCACGCGTCCCGGCGCCCGGCGCTCACCAGGCACTGCCCGCTCGCGGCGAACGCGGCCTCGCCCGGTTGCGCGGCGGGCATCCCGCCGGAGGGCAGGACGCGCCAGGTGCGGCCGCCGTCACCGGTGGCGAGGACGCGGTACTTGCCGTCGACCGGGTCGCTCAGCGCGAGGCCGTGGCGGGCGTCGAAGAAGGTCAGGCAGTCGTAGAAGGCGCGCGGATCGGGGTTACGGAAGGTCTCGCTCCAGGTGGCGCCGCCGTCGTCCGTACGGAAGACCCGCGACGCCTCGCCCTCGCCGATGGCCAGCACCACCGCGCGCCGCGCCCCGAACGCCTCGATGTCGCGGAACTCCAGCCCCTGCGCGCCGGGCGGGGACACGTTCCGCCAGGTGCGCCCGCCGTCGCGGGTCCGCAGCACCGTGCCCTTCGTGCCCGCGGCCCAGGCGGTCCGGCGGCTCACGGCGACGAGTCCCCGGAAGCGGGCGTCGGTGCCGCTGTCCTTCAGGCGCCATCCGGCGCGTACCTCGGCACCCGCCGGCCGGCCCTGCGCGGGCGCGGCGAGGGCGGCGGCGAGCGCCGCCCCGCAGAGCCCGGCGGCGGCCACGCGTCTCATCATGCCCATGATCCCCCTGTGCGTCATGGGGGTGGAAGCTAGCCCATGGGCGGTACGCCGTCCATAACGCCCGCATATCGCCTCGCCCGCATATCGCCCGGGGCGGCAGGCGCCCGAACGCGCGGCGGCGCCCCCGGGAATTCCGGGGGCGCCGCCGACCGGCCGTCAGCCGTACCGGGTCAGTCGTTCACGCAGAGCCGGACCAGCAGCGACAAGCAGTTCTGCGAGTCGTCGGTGGCCGCCGAGGTCGGCGTGTCCGGCTGGCCCGGCGTCCCCTGCGGGTCCGCCGTGCCGCCGCCACCGTTGCCTCCGCCGCCGCTCGTCGGGTCCTGCGTCGGCGACGAGGGCTTGGACGTGGGCTCGGAGGTGGGCTTGGATGTCGGAGTCGACCCGGATTCGGACGGGTTGGGCGACTTGGTCGGCTTCGACGGCGTCGTCGGCTTCCCCGAGGGCGAGGACGACGGGTCCGACGGAGCGGACGACGGCGCCGTGGACCGCGAGGGGGACACCGCGCTCGACGGCACGTCCGACGGACCCGGTGCCTTCGTGGACGGCCTGCTCCGGGACGCCTCACCCTTGCCGTTCGCGCGCGGCGCGTCCGGCGTGCGCGACGCGGCATCGGTGGCGTCGGTAGCGGACGAACCCGACGAAGGTGAGGAGTCGGCCGACTTGTGGCTCGGAGCCGACGCCGCCGCCGGCTGCCCGGCCTCGGCCGCGCCGCCGTTGGTGAGGGCCAGGCCCGTCATGACCGCCGCGCCCGCGACGAACAGCACCCCGGCCCCGGCCACCGCCACCGCGACCGGTCCCGCCTCGCGCACTCGCCCGTGCATCAGGTGGCGCATCGAGCGGCGGCCGGAGACGAGCGGGCCGTTCGCCGGAGCCGCGTGCGCACCGCCGATCGGCACGGTCGCCGGACCGCCCACCCCAGCGGTCCCGGCGCCCGCCGCGGCGGCCCCCGTCGCGGCCCAGCCGCCCGCGGCGGCCAGCGGCCGCAGGTACGGCGCGGTGCCCCGGTCGTACAGCGCCAGCAGCGCCGGGCCGGTCAGCGCGGCCAGCCGGCCGTCGGCCGCCACCAGCCGCTCCATCCGGGACCGGCAGTCCGGGCAGCCGTCGATGTGCACCGCGATCCGCTCGGCCTGGTGCGGGTCGTCCGTGCCCAGCACATGGCCGGGCATACCGTCCCAGTGACCACCGCAGGCCGCACTCGCCGGGGTACCGGGCTGCGCGCGCAGGAACTCGTGGCGCAGGCTTCCCCGGGCCCGCTCCACCAGCGTGGCCGCGGCCTCGGCGGTGCTGCGCGTACGACGGGCCGCCTCCTCCGGCGGCAGGTCCTCCGCCTCGGCGAGCCAGAGCGCCGTGACCCAGCGCTGCGGCAGCTCGCCGAGGACACGTATCAGCGGTTCGAGGAGCGAGGCCTGCTGCGGCGGGCCCCAGTTCACCGACGCCACGGCGAGCCCGCGGACGGCGCTCGTCAGTTCGCCCGGTGCGGCGTCGGCGTCGATGGACTCCCCGGTGCGCAGCCGCCGCCAGACGCGGAAGTGCGCCTCGGCGACGAGGTCTCCCGCCGTCCAGGGGTTGCCGGTGAGGGTGCGGGCGTACCCGACAAGTCGTGGATATTCGGATTCGTACAGCCGGGTATACGCGGCCGCATCCAGCGCCGCGGGACGCATCGTCATGGTGGAACAACCCCTGGGGTGGGTGCCTCGGGCGAGCGGAGTGCGGCGGAAGTTTTGTAACAGCTCCGCACGGCACCCGAGACCGTGCATGGATTTGGCAAGCCTAAATGCCGTATGTCCCCCCGAAAAACCAGTCGTGACGCACGTCACGCCGCACGCGGGTGCACTGCCCCGTCGGCCCGTACGTCTTATGGACGTAGAGACGGCGAGGACCCGCACCGATCGCAATCGCAAGGGAGCAGGCGTTGTGACCACTGTCATCGACCAAGCAGTCCAGGCTCACCTCATCGCGTCGACCCCGGAAGCACGCGCCATCCCGGCATGCCTGCGCTACGAACGCGACGACCCGTTCGCCGTCCGCGTCTCCTTCCCGCCCACCGCGTCCCTCGACGGCTCCGCCGTGGAGTGGACCTTCGGGCGCGAACTGCTCGCGGCCGGACTGCGCGGACCCGCGGGCAGCGGGGACGTGCAGATGTGGCCGTGCGGGACGCAGCGCACCGTGCTGGAGTTCCACGCGCCCGAGGGCATGGCCATGGTGCAGTTCGACACCGGCGACCTGCGGCGGTTCCTGGGCCGCTCGTACGCGGTGGTGCCCGAGGGCGCCGAGGGCGGTGGGCTGGACCTGGACGACGGGCTGGCATCGCTGCTCAGAGACGCCGCCTGAGAGAGAGCCCGAGAGAAAGCCTGAGAGAAAACTCCCTTTCGCCGGATAACCGGGTCAGTCGGTGGTCGTGGTCGTGGCGGTGGCCGCCGCGGACAGCGCCGTGGCGACCGCGGCGGCGAGCCCCGCCCGCACACGGTCGACCACGCCCTCCAGCGCGGCCCCCGGCGCGCCGCCGCGCGCCTCCAGCTCCGCGATCCGCTGCCGGTGCGCGTCGAGGTCCTCATGCGTGACGACGGTCGTCACCCCGCCCGCGGCGGCGAGCGCGATCAGTGCCGCGTCCCGCTCGGACACCTCGGCCGCGGGCCGTCCCCCGTGCAGGACGCGCACCGCCTCGTCCCGCATCCCCGCGACCAGCTCCGGCCGTTCCAGCCCGTACTCCCTGACCGGGAACAGGCCGAGCACCCGCCGCGTGGTCGTGCGCAGATACCCGGCCGCCCGCAGCTGGTCCCGTACGGCCCGCTCGGTCAGCTGCGGCTGATGCCCCACCCAGCTCCCCCAGGTGCGCGGCCGTGACTCCTCGATCAGCTCCAGCAGCCCGTCCAGCGCCGGGTCCCCGGTCCGCGCGTCCGGCAGCGGCTTGGGCCGCCCCTTCGCGTCGACGAGCAGTTGGCGCTGGGCGAGTTCGGTGAGCGCCCCGGCCTGGACGAGACAGCCCACGTGCGTGACGGGCTTGCCGGTGCCCGGGTCGAAGGCGAGCAGGTAGAGCGTGGCGGCGAGAGAGAGCGAACCGTTCGGCACGGGATCCTCCGGGCGTGATCCGGTCGGGCGGGTGCACCGACCCTAGGGCGTGTGCCCTCCCCCGGCGGCGGCGACGCGCACCCCTCCGGCCCTCCGGGTCATTACGGGTGGTACAGCTTCACCACCGCCGTGGTGGTCGTCCGCCGGAACGCGTCGACCGGTGCCTGCGCGTAGCCCCCCATCTCGCCCCACGCGGCGACGGTGACGGTCCGCCCGTCGCGCCCGATCCCGTACAGGTGGATCCCCGGCTCCGAGTCCGGGTACGAGGTGTGGACGCCGTACACGTGGGCCCCGTCCTCGGCGGGGAGCGTGCCGTAGTCCCGCCAGGACGCCGAGCCCTCGGGGTGGTCGCGCCGCCAGTCGGCGGCGCAGTTCCGTACCTTCTTCCCGGCCGCCGCGGCGAGCTTGCGCGCGGCGTCCACGGTGGCGGCCTCGACCACGATCTGGGTCGCGGTCGTGTCGTACTCGGTCCAGAAGGTCCGATGGGTGGCCCCGGCCGAGGGGAGCGTGTTCTCGACGCAGAACGGGGCGTCCTCCGGCAGCCCCGGGGTGACGTCGCTCGCGTACCAGTCGGACGACGGGTGCGGGGGCAGCTCCTTCGGTACGAGGTGGCCGGGCGCGCCGGGGGCCGCCGGGGCCGCTGTCGCGGCCGTGGACCCGGCCATGAGGGCGGCGGCGGTGAGCGCGCCGAGGGCGGCGGTGCGGAGGGTGTGCGGAGACATGGGCATGGAAGGGTTCCTCGCTTCGCCGAGGGGTGTGCGTCGGTGTGACGAGCGTGCGCCGCGCCGCGCCGCGACCGCTACGGCAGGCGTGGCATCCGGGACGCCGGAATGCCTGCACGTACGCTGACTTGGGGATACGACGGCATCCTGGGACGCGCCCGCGGAATGGCGCGGCGGGCCGAGGCGGCCGAGGAGGGGGATGGGCCGGTGGGCGGAGCCGATGCGGTCGAGGAGTTCGCGGAGAGCCTGCGCGCGCTGAAGGAGCGCTCGGGCCGCAGCTATGCGGCCTTGGCCACGCACCTGCACGTGAGCACGTCCACGCTGCACCGCTACTGCAAGGGCGACGCGGTCCCCGCGGACTACGCCCCGGTGGAGCGCCTCGCCCGCCTCTGCGGTGCGACCCCGGACGAACAGATGGCCCTCCACCGGCGCTGGCTCCTCGCCGACGCGAGCCGCGCGACGACGCGGGCGCCCGCCGCCGGCCCCCGCGGCCGCGGCCCCGCGCCGGGCACCCCGGCCGCGGCGGACGAGCCCGGCCCGTCGGGCGCGGCGCTGGGTACGCCCAACGGCCCGGCCGAGGCCGTGCCCGCCTCCGGTGGGGAGGGGGCAGAGGGGCCGGGGGCCGGCCGGTTCGGCGGCGACAGCGCCGGGCGGGCCCACCCCCACCCCGGCGGCGCGGCACGCCGTAGCCCCGGGGGACGGCCGACCGAACGCAGGGCGCCAGACGCCGAGCGAGGCGACGATGCCGGGGCGGCAGCGCCGAGCCCGGCCCGCCCTCGCCCCGGCGACGTGACGCGCCGTACGGCCGGGCGCCGGGCGCCGGGCGCCAAGCCGGCCGCCGATGCCGGGCAGTTCGGCGCGGCGCCGGACGCCGACGGAGGCAGCCGCCCCGGGCCGACCGGAGCCAGGCACACCACGGCCGGGCGGGCCAGGGCGGCGGCTCGGGCACGGCGGGCGGCCGGGGCTGCGCGGGCAGGCGGGCGGGCCGAGGCGAGGGGCGGCTCGGCGCGGGGGCGGTTACGGGCCGTCCCGGGCGACACCGCGGCGGTCCGCGCGCCCTGGCGGGCCCGGCCGTGGGCGCTGGTGGCGGGCGCGGCCGCCGTCGTCGTGCTCGCCGTCACGGCGGTCGAGGTGCGGTCGTCGCCCGGCACCACCCAACCGCGGCGCCACACCGCCGCCTCGCCCCCGGCGGCGAGCGCGACGCCGAAGGCGCCCGCGACGCGCCCGCCCACCGCCGGGCCCACCGCCCGCGGCCATCTGGACCGCGAGGTGTCCGGCGACGGGCCGAAGCCGGGCGCGCCGCACGGCGAAGAGCCGGGGCGGCGCGAGGGCGGAACGGCGGCCGCGCCCGGCGCGTCCCGTCCGCCCGGGAGCGGCAGCGCGCGCCTGCCCCTCACCCTCAGCACCCGCTCCCACGTCTGGGAGAACGGCTGCGACCACCGGTACCTCATCGACCGGCCGCCCGCCGACGTCGCCCCGCCGCCCACCGAGCAGGACGCCCCGGCCTGGGCCGCAGCCCATGACGCGGTGCACGGCGGGACGACCAACGTCGAGGTGACGGTCCAGGGGCGGGCGGCGGAGTCCGCGGTCGTGCTGCGGGCCCTGCACGTACGGGTCGTGGGGCGCCGTACGCCGCTCGCCTGGTCGTCGTTCGCCATGGAGAACGGCTGCGGCGGCTCCCTCACCCCGCGCGCCTTCTCCGTCGACCTGGACGCCGCGCGCCCGCAGGCGCGCCCCACCGACGGCAATGACGCGGGCAAGCCGATCCCCGCCGTCCGCTTCCCGTACCGCGTCTCGGCCTCGGACCCGGAGGTGCTGCTCGTCAACGCCCGTACGGCGGGCTGTGACTGCAGCTGGTACCTGGAGCTGGAGTGGACGAGCGGGGACCGCTCCGGGACGGCGCGGATCGACGACGACGGCGCGCCGTTCCGCACGAGCGGTGCCAAGGGCCGCCCCGCGTACATCTACGACTACGCCGAAGGGGCTTGGCGCCGGGACGCCTAGGCCCTACTCCCCCGCCGTCGTCAGCCGCAGCGCCGCGTCCCGCACGTCCGGGTGCGGATGCCGCCGCAGCTCGCGCACCCGTTCCCGCCAGGGCTCCGCCCATTCCGTACGGGGGCCGCCGACGCCCGTGAGGACCGCGGCGAAGAGCCCGGCGGCGTGGCCGCCGTCCTCCTCCAGCTGCCACGCGGCGCGCAGCAGCGCTTCGCCGCCGCCCGGCCGCGAGGCGGCGCCGAGCCGGTCCCGCAGGGTGTCGGCGGTGCGGGCGGCGAGCGCGGGGCGGGAGGCGTGCAGCCGGGCGAGGCGGGCGAGCGCGGCGGTCAGCGCCGAGGGGCGGGCGTCCAGGTCGAGGGCCTGGACGAGCACCTGGGCGGCCTCGGGGACGAACGTCTCGTACCCGGCGAGGAGTTCGGCGGCGCCGAGCGCGTGGCGCCGCGTCTCCCGCGGCCGCATCCGCCCGTGCTGGGCGAGTCGGGTGGCCAGATGGCGTACGCGCTGGCGGGCGGGCCGGTCGCGGTCCGGTTCGGCGTCGGGCATGCCGGTGCGGGCGTCGGCGGTGACGAGGGCGGCCAGCGCCCAGGCGAGGGGGTTGTCCTCGTGAGCGCCGTCGGGCGCGGCGGCCATGAGGGCGAGCAGGGCGTCGGCGGCGGACCGCCAGCTCGTCCGGTTGCCGAGGTCGGTGACGGCCGCGACCAGCAGCGCGGCCGCGTCCGGTGCCCAGGGCGACCAGCGGGCGAGCGCCGCGTGGCCGGAGGCGGCCACCTCGGGGTCCTCGGTGTCGCAGACGACGCGGACGAGCTGGGCGTAGCGCTCGCGGTGGAGTTCGGGCAGGTCGAGCGGCCGGGTGCGCAGGACGGCGTGGCGCAGTTCGCGGCGCCCGCCGGCGGCTGCGGTCAGCAGTTCCCAGGCGCGTTTGGTGCCGAGCAGCCGGGCGGCGAAGCGGACGCAGACGGCCTGGACGTCGGGGTGCTGGCCGGGGAGCCCCTGGGCGTCGGCGAGGAGGGTGGCCGCGTCGGAGGCCGGGAGGTGGGTGGCGGCCAGCCGGGCGGCCTGCTTGCGGCTGGTGACCTTGGCCGGGACGGTCGGTACGGCCGTGGCGACGCCGTCGGGTGCGAGGACGCCGCGGATGAGCGCGTCCAGCCGGGACGGCGCGACGTACCGGGCGGCCCGGGCCGCCGCGTACACCGCCACCCGCGCGCGGTCGCCGCCCGCGTGGGCGAGCAGCAGGGGCAGGGCGTCGCCGGGGAGGCGGGTCCACGGCAGGGCGGCGAGGGCGGCCTCGGCGAGCACCACGTCCTCGGCGGTGGCCCACGTCCTGACCAGCGGCGTGCCCTCGTCGAGCGGCGCGGCGCGGGCGATCGCGGTGGCGCGCTCGGCCGCCGGGAGGGTGGTGTCCGCAGCGGCCTGGGCCAACAGGCGGGCGGCGGCGGCCTGTTGACGGGGCAGCCAGCGGGCGGTGTCGCGGCCGGTGGGTGGCGTCCAGTGGGTGCCGTGGGTGAGGAAGCGGCCGTAGGGCGGGGTGTCGCCGAGGGCGAGGTCGAGCAGATCGGTGCGGCGCCGGGTCAGTACGGCCAGGACCGGCGGCAGGACGGCGGCCGAGGGTTCCTGGGCGAGGAGTTCGGCCACCCGGGTGTCCCGTTCGCGGGGCGGCTCCAGCCACAGGGCGATCGCGGTGCGGGCGGTGGCGCCACGGCCGAACGCGATGGCCTGCCACAGCAGTTCCTGCAGCTCGGGCAGGGTGTGGGCGCGCCGCCCGAGGGAGCGGGCGAGGGCGAAGGTCAGCTCGTGGTCGACGCGTTCGGCGCCCGCCTCCAGCCAGGGGCGCAACGCCTCGAAGACGGTGTGTTCCTGGCCGCGCCGCAGTCGGCGGTCGAGGCGGCCGAGGTCGGCGGCGCCGACGCTGCCCGCGAGCCGGGTGATGGTGCGCAAGCCCCAGCCGAGCAGTTCGCGCCGCCCGGTGACGGCGTGTTCGCGCAGCAGGGCGACGGCGAGGCGGCGCAGCGCCCGGCGGGTGCCGGTGGAGGAGTCGCGGGCCTGGATGGCGTCGGTGGCGACCCGGTCCAGGGGTTCGGCGGCGTCGTCGGTGAAAAGGGCGGGCGGGGTCGCGGCGAGCGCGTCGAGGGCGGCGTGGCGCACCGGGTCCTGCTCGTTGCGCAGCTGTTCCAGCTGCCGCAGCAGCGCGGTGACGGCGTCCGGGTCGCCGGAGCGGGCGGCGTTGCGGATCAGCAGCGGGTAGGCGGTGGCGCGGTCGTCCGCGTCGGCGCGGCGGGTGGCCGCCAGCAGCTCGTCGTGCGCCTCCTCGACCGGCAGATACGCGACCGCTTCGAGGACCGTGGTCCAGTGTGCGCCGCGCTCGCGCGCCTGCCCGGCCATCCGGCGCGCCTCCGCCTGGCGGCGCGGGCGCGGCAGCGCGTCGAGGACGGCGGGCGCCAGGACGGCGTGGGCGGGGTCGCGTTCGGCGGTGGCGGCGTCGAAGAAGGCGGCGCGGCGGGCGGGCGGCAGCGCGGCCAGCAGCCGCGCCAGCGCCTCGGCGTCGTGCGCCAGGGCCCGGCCCAGCGCGTCGAGTTCGGGCGGGTCGGCCGTCACGAGGCGGCGCAGCACGGACCGGTCCAGCCCCCGGCCGCGCAGCAGGTGGGCGTGCTCGGGCGTGAGCAGCAGGTCGAGCGTACGGCCGGGGTCGGCGGCCACCAGTGTGCCCAGCCGGTGCCGTAGCGGTGGCGGCAGCGGGCTGTGGCACCGCCGCTCCAGCAGGTCCAGCACGCGGTGCGGTTCGGCGCGGGCGGCGAGCGCCACGCCGGGCGCGTACCGCAGCCACCAGTCGGCGCGCAGCGCCGCGGGCAGCGCGGTCAGCTGCCGCTCGGCCTCGTCGAGGACGGCGGCGGGGTGCCGGGCGGTGAGGGGCCGCCAGCTGCCGACGGCGTGGAACAGCGCGGGCAGCAGCGTTGCGACGGTGTCCGCCCCGCACGCCGGCAGCAGCCGTGCCGCCTCGGCGTCGCCCCAGCGCTCCCGCAGCGGCTCGACGAGCCGGTCGGCGAGCGCGGTGCGGTGCTGGGCGACGACGGCCCGGATCAGCTGGCGCCGTACGGCGGCGGGCGCGTCCTCGAACGCCGCCTCCAGCGCCTCGTCCCCGACCCGGGCCCGCAGCGCGTGGCACCGCACCAGGGGGTCGGGGTCGGTGAGCAGCGTCTCCAGATGGCCGGTGCGTCCGCCGATCGCGGCCGCCGCGGCGGCGAGCCGCCGCTCGTACGTCCCCCGCCCGGCCAGCTCCCCGACGAGCCCGGCCAGTTGCCCCCGCGCGCCGGCCGCCCGCACCCGCACGGCCAGTTCCCGCATGCGCCGCGGAAAGGGCAACGGGTCGAGGGCGGCGATCAGTTCGTCGGCGAGGGCGCGGGGCGCGTCGGGGTCGTACACCATGCCGAGGATTCTCCCCGCCTCCCGCCACGCGCCCACACGGGGTGCGGCTCCCCGACCCCGCCCACCCGAACCGGGGGGCTCCGCCCCCTGCCCCCGCCCGGACACCCCGGGCCGGTGGCCAGGCGGGGTCGATGTGGCCGGCGGCGAGGCCGTGGCGGGTGATGTCCCAGCCCTCCGGGAGGCGACGGACACCCCCTGGAGCACCCGCCGGCGGCCCGTCGGTGTCCGCACGCCGTGCGGAGCCGCCCGGTGGCCCTTACGCTCGGTGTGTGGGCCGTCGGGCAACCTCTACACATGGCAACCCCACTCCATAGGGGGAAACATGCCGGAGCTGTTCATCGGCGGACAGTGGACCGCCGCCCTCGACGGACAGACGCGGGAGATCCGCTGCCCGGCGGACGGGTCCCTGGTGGCGGCGGTGGACGAGGCCGGGCCGAAGGACGTGGCCGCGGCGGTCGCGGCGGCCCGGGACGCGTTCGACCGCGGGCCGTGGCCGGGCACGGCGGCCGCGGAGCGGGGGCGGTTGCTGCTGCGCGTCGCGGATCTGCTGGAGCGGGACAAGAGCGGCCTCGCCCGGGCCGAGTCCCTGGACACCGGGAAACGGCTGGCGGAGAGCGAGTACGACCTGGACGACATCGCCGGGTGCTTCCGCTACTTCGGCCATCTGGCCGCCGCCGGTGGCGGGGACCGGGTGCTGGACACGGGCAGTCCGGAGATCGACAGCCGGGTGGTGCGGGAGCCGGTCGGGGTGTGTGCCCTGATCACGCCGTGGAATTATCCGCTGCTGCAGACGGCGTGGAAGGTGGCGCCCGCGCTGGCCGCCGGGAACACGTTCGTCCTCAAGCCCAGCGAGCTGACCCCCCACACCGCGATCGGGCTGCTGCGGCTGCTCGCCGAGGCGGGGGTGCCGCCTGGCGCGGCGAATCTCGTCCTGGGGGCCGGGTCGACGGTGGGCGCGCCGCTGGTCACGGACGAGCGGGTGGACATGGTGTCCTTCACCGGCGGGGTGGTGACCGGGCGGTGGATCATGGCGGCGGCCGCGCCCACGGTCAAGAAGATCGCCCTGGAGCTGGGCGGCAAGAACCCGAACATCGTCTTCACGGACTCCGATTTCGACACGGCGGTGGACTACGCGCTGACGGCGGTGTTCCTGCACTCCGGGCAGGTGTGTTCGGCGGGTGCCCGGCTGCTGGTGCAGGAGCAGCTGCACGACACGTTCGTGGACGAGGTGGTGGCCCGCGCCCGGGCGATCCGGCTCGGTGGCCCGTTCGACGAGGACGCCCGTACCGGGCCGCTGATCTCGGCCGCGCACCGCGACAAGGTGGCGTCGTACGTGGCGGCGGGCATCGACGAGGGCGCGGTGCTGCGCTGCGGCGGGGCGCCGCCCGACGAGCCGTCCCTCGCGGGCGGCCACTACTACCTGCCGACGGTGCTGGACGACTGCACCCCGGACATGCGGGTGGTGCAGGAGGAGTCGTTCGGTCCGGTGCTCACGGTGGAGCGGTTCCGGGACGAGGAGGAGGCGCTGGCGCTCGCCAATGACACGGTGTACGGCCTGGCGGGCGCGGTGTGGACGCAGGACGCGGAGAAGGCGCACCGGGTGGCGTCGCGGCTGCGCGCCGGAACGGTCTGGATCAACGATTTCCATCCGTACGTCCCGCAGGCCGAGTGGGGAGGGATGAAGCAGTCGGGCATCGGCCGTGAGCTGGGCCCGGCGGGGCTGCACGAGTACCAGGAGACGAAGCACATCTGGCGCAACACCGCGCCCCGCCCGCAGCGGTGGTTCGAATGACGTCAGCCGACCCCACCGAGCCACCCGGGCCCGGCCCCCGCAAGGCCCCGGCACACGACGACGATTCGCTCGCGGAACTCGGCTACCGGCCGGAACTCAAGCGCACGCTGGGCAACTTCCACACCTTCGCGGCCGGGATCAGCTACATCTCCATCCTCACCGGCACCTTCCAGCTGTTCTACTTCGGCGTGACCCACGGCGGCCCGGCGTACTGGTGGTCGTGGCCGATGGTGTTCCTCGGCCAGCTGATGGTGGCCTTGTGCTTCTGCGAGCTGGCGGGGCGCTATCCGGTGGCGGGGTCGGTCTACAACTGGTCCAAACTGCTGGGCGGCCCGCACGTCGGCTGGCTTGGCGGCTGGATGATGATGACCGCCTCGATGGTGTCGCTGGCGGCGGTGGCGCTCGCGTACCAGATCACGCTGCCGCAGATCTCCTCGTGGTTCCAGTTCATCGGCAACGGTGGCAGCGGCACGGAGCGGGCGGCCAACGCGGTCGTGCTCGGCTCGATCCTGGTGCTGTTCACCACGCTGGTGAACGGCTTCGGGGTGAAGCTGATGGCCCGTATCAACTCGGCCGGCGTGGCCATCGAGCTGATCGCCGCCATCGTGCTGATCCTGCTGCTGGCCGCGCATCTCACCCGTGGCCCGTCCGTCGTGACGGACACCTTGGGCCGCGGCGAGGGGCGGTCGCTGGGCTACTTCGGCGCGTTCCTGACCGCCTCGCTGGCCTCCGCGTACGTCATGTACGGCTTCGACACGGCGTCGTCACTCGGCGAGGAGTCCATGGATCCGGGCCGCAACGCACCGCGCGCGATCCTGCGGGCGCTCGTCGCGTCGTTCCTCATCGGCGGGTTCATCCTGCTGTTCGCCCTGATGGCGGTGGAAAACCTGCACGCGAAACAGCTGGCCGAGAACGGTTTGCAGTACGTGGTGCTGTCCACCCTCGGGCACACCATGGGCGAGATCACGCTGTGGTGCGTGGTCGTCGCGATCACGGTGTGCGCGCTGGCCGTGCACACCGCCGGCATCCGGCTGATGTTCGCCATGGCGCGGGACAACAACCTGCCCGGCGGCTCCCGGCTCGCTCGTGTCCACCCGCGCTTCCAGACCCCGGTGCTCCCGGCCGTCCTCATCGGTCTGGTGGCGGTCGCGATCCTGGTCATCAACATCAACCAGCCGCAGATCTTCTCGGTGGTCACCAGCATCGCGATCATCATGATCTACGTGGCGTATCTGCTGGTCACCCTGCCCATGCTGGTGCGGCGGCTGAGGGGGCAGTGGCGCCCCGCCACCGGCCGCTTCTCGCTGGGCCGCCTCGGCGTGCCGGTCAACGCGCTGGCCGTGCTGTGGGGCCTCGCGATGTCCGTCAACCTCGCCTGGCCGCGCGCCGAGGTCTACAACGCGACCGGGCCGCAGCACTGGTACCTGCGCTGGGGCGCGGTCCTGTTCATCGGCGTGGTCGCGCTCGGCGGCTTCGCCTACTACTGGTGCGTGCAGCGCAGGCACACCGGCGTACTCGCCGAGCACGCCGCCACCCCGTGAGGGAGGACAGGCCCGTGGACGAGTTCGACTACGTGGTGGTGGGCGGCGGCACGGCCGGGTCGGTCGTCGCGGCCCGGCTAAGCGAGGACCCGTCGGTGTCCGTGTGCCTCCTGGAGGCGGGCCCCTCCGACGTCGGCGACGACAGCGTCCTGCGGCTGGACCGGTGGATGGCGCTGCTGGAGTCCGGCTACGACTGGGACTATCCCGTCGAGCCGCAGAAGAAGGGCAACAGCTTCCTGCGCCACGCCCGCGCCCGGGTGCTGGGCGGCTGCTCCTCACACAACTCCTGCATCGCCTTCTGGGCACCGGCCGAGGACCTGGACGAATGGGCCGAGGGCGGCTGTACGGGGTGGAGCGCCGAGGAGACGTACCCGCTGTTCCGACGGCTGGAGAACAACGACGCGCCCGGGGACCACCACGGCCGCGGCGGCCCGGTCACCCTGCGCACCGTGCCGCCCCACGACCCGTGCGGCCGGGCGCTGCTGGCGGCGTGCGAGGAGGCGGGCATCCCCCTCACCCCCTTCAACACCGGTCGGACGGTCGTCCGCGGCGCCCACTGGTTCCAGATCAACGCGCGCGAGGACGGCACCCGCTGCTCCGCCTCCGTCGCCTACCTCCATCCGGTGATGTCCGGCCGCCCCAATCTGGCCGTACGCACCGGGCTGCAGGCCAAGCGGCTGCTGCTGGACGCGGACCGGCGCTGCATCGGCGTCGACTACCTCGCCCCCGACCTGATCCACACCCACACCGTGCACGCGCGGCGCGAGGTCGTCGTCTCCTGCGGCGCCATCGACACCCCGAAGCTGCTGATGCTGTCCGGCATCGGTCCCGCGGACCATCTGCGCGAGACGGGCGTGGAGGTGATCGTGGACTCCCCCGGTGTCGGCGAGAACCTTCAGGACCACCCGGAGGGCGTCATCATGTGGAACGCCGAGCAGCCCATGGTCCGCGACTCCACCCAGTGGTGGGAGATCGGCATCTTCGCCGCCACCGAACCCGGTCTCGACCGGCCCGACCTGATGTTCCACTACGGCTCGGTGCCGTTCGACATGAACACCTACCGCCGCGGCTATCCGACGTCCGAGAACGCCTTCTGCCTCACCCCCAACGTCACCCGGGCCCGCTCCACCGGCACCGTACGGCTGCGCACCCGCGACTTCCGCGACAAGCCGAGGGTCGACCCCCGCTACTTCACCCACGACCACGACATCCGCGTGATGATCCACGGCCTCCGCCTGGCCCGCGACATCGTCGCCCGCCCCGCGCTGGCCCTGTGGGCGGGCGCCGAACTGGCCCCGGGCCCCGACGTGGACACCGACGACGACCTGTTCGCCTACATCCGCGACACCCACAACACCGTCTACCACCCGTCCTGCACGGTGAGAATGGGCGCCCCCGACGACCCGGCCGCCCCGCTCGACCCACAGCTGCGGGTCAAGGGCGTGACGGGCCTCCGCGTCGCCGACGGCTCGGCGATGCCGCACCTGGTGGCCGTCAACCCGTGCATCACCACGATGATGATCGGCGAAAAGGCCGCCGACATGCTGAAACGCCGCCATCCCTGAGCCCCCGCCCAAGGCGAACGCCACGCCCCGGGCAGGAGACGAGGGCGGGCGCCTCGGTCCCCGGCGGACACTGCCGGGAGCCCCGGAGCCGGGCCGTGCCCAGCCGGGCACGGCCGGGCGGCGGGAGGCCGAGGCCCGAGCCGAGCCCGGGGCCAGGCAGGACCCGAAGCCGAGGCCCGAGCCGAGCCCCGGAGCCCGGCAGGACCCGAAGCTGAGGCCCAGCCCGCGCCCCGGAGCCCGGCAGGACCCGAAGCCGAGGCCCGAGCCGAGCCCGGGAGCCCTGGCTGGGCCCGGAACCGGGCCCGGCTCAGGAACGGGGGTCCGGGGGCCTGCCCCCGGGTTCGGGAAGGGGCGGGGTGAGGGAACACACCCCCTACCGCCACTGCGTCGCCGCCCCGCCCGCCCTCGGCACCACCGCTTCGATCTTCTCCCGGATCTCCCGCATCACCGCAACGATCCGCTCCTCCCGGCCCTCCGCCAGCCGCGCCGTCGGCACCGAGCAGCTGATGGCGTCCACCGCGGGCGTGTCGTACCGCAGGGCGAAGCCGAAGCCCACGATGCCGGTGACCCCCTCCTCGCGGTCCACCGCGTAGCCGCGTTCGCGGATGCGGGCCAGGTCGGCGACCAGGGAGGCCCGGTCCCGGTGGGTACGGGGGGTCAGCGGCTCCAGGGGCCCTTCCGGCAGCGGGAGTTCGTCGTCGGGGCGCTCCGCCAGGAGCGCCTTGCCGAGGGCGCCGACGTACGCGGGGAGGCGGCGGCCCACCCGGCTGAAGGGCCGCAGGTATTCGTGCGACTCGCGGGTGGCGAGGTAGACGACGTCGCCGTCGTCCAGCCGGGCGAAGTGGATGGTCTCGCCGAGGGCGTCGGACGCCTCGTCCAGGTAGGGCCGCGCGGCCCGCACCCGCGGGTCGCTGTCGAGGTAGCTGGTGCCCGTCAGCAGGGCCCGGATGCCGATGCCGTACAGCGAGCCGGTGACGTCGGTACGCACCCACCCGCGGTCGATCAAGGTCTGCAGCAGCGCGTACATGCTGCTGCGCGGCACGTCCAGCTCCTCGGCCAGCTCCCGCAGCCGGGCGGGCTGGTCGCCGCGGGCCGCGAGCAGTTCGAGGAGCTGCACGGTGCGGCCCGCCGACTTCACTTCGCGTACGCCACCGGTTTCCGCCATGGGGCGCATCGTAATCCGGACCGCGGCGGCGAAGTCCCGCCTATTGACGCCCCCGCGTGCACATTCCTAATCTCTATCTTCATACGTAGACGTCATCTACATAGGGAGACGAGTGATGACGGCCCTCACGGCCGATGCGGCGACGACGGCGGCCCGGCTGCGCGACGGGATGGCGAGCGGCGTGCTCTCGTTCCCGCTGACCAGCTTCACCGACACCAAGGGGGACCAGGGCGACGGCGCGACCGCGCTCGACCTGCCCGCGTTCCGCGACTACCTCGCGGCGCAGATCGAGACCGGTCCGGGCGCGATCTTCCCGGCGTGCGGCACGGGGGAGTTCTTCTCCCTGGACGAGGACGAGTACCGCGAGGTCATCACCGCGGCCGTCCGGGAGGCCGACGGCCGGCTGCCGGTCGTGGCGGGGATCGGCTACGGCTGGGCGCAGGCGGCCCGGTTCGCCCGGATCGCGGAGGAGGCGGGCGCGGACGCCGCGCTCGTCCTGCCGCACTACCTGGTGAAGGGCCCGCAGTCGGGGCTGGTCGAGCAGATCCGGCAGATCGCCACCCGCACCCGGCTGCCGCTGATCGCGTACCAGCGCGACCAGGTCACCTTCACCATGGACAGCCTGCGCGAGCTGACCGCGATCCCGGGCGTCATCGGCCTCAAGGACGGGCACAGCGATCTGGACCGGCTGCAGCGCCTGAAGCTGGCCGCGCCGGACGACTTCCTGTTCTTCAACGGCGCCGCGACCGCCGAGGTCCAGGCCCGCCCGTACGCCAGCATCGGCATCACCGCGTACTCCTCGGCCGTGCACGCCTTCGCCCCCGAGATCGCGAACGCCTTCTTCACCGCCCAGCGCGACGGCGACGACGCTACGGTGGAGCGGCTGCTGCGTGACTTCTACGTACCCCTGGTCGAGCTGCGCGACCGCGTCCCCGGCTACGCCGTTTCGCTGGTCAAGGCCGCGGCCCGGCTGCGCGGGCGGCCGGTCGGCCCGGTGCGCGCACCGCTCGCCGACCCCGGCCCGGACGATCTGGCCGACCTCGAAGCCCTTCTGACCACCGGACTCGACCTCGTGGGAGCCGCACGATGACGCAGACGTCGCAAGCGCAGGATCTGGCCATCGCCGAGGTGCGGCTGACGCCCATCCTCGTCGCCGACCCGCCGCTGCTGAACACCCAGGGCGTCCACCAGCCCTACACCCCCCGGCTGATCATCGAGGTGGTCACCGAGGGCGGGACGACCGGCATCGGCGAGACGTACGGCGACACCAAGTACCTCGACCTGGCCCGCCCGCTGGCCGAGAAGCTGCCCGGGCACAGCGTCACCGACCTGAACGGGCTCTTCACGCTGGCCAACGAGGTCGCGGTGGACTCCTCCCGGGTCGAGAACTCCGTCGACGTCGGCGGCCTGCGCGGCGTCCAGACGGCGGACAAGCTGCGGCTGTCGATCCTCTCCGGCTTCGAGGTGGCGTGCCTCGACGCCTGGGGCAAGGCGGCCGGGCTGCCGGTGCACGCGCTGCTGGGCGGCAAGGTCCGCGACCGCGTCGAGTACAGCGCGTACCTCTTCTACCGCTGGGCCGAGCACCCGGACGGCGTCGCCTGTGAGCCCGACGACTGGGACGCGGCCGTCGACCCGGCCGGGGTCGTGGCGCAGGCCGAGCGCTTCGCCCGCGACTACGGCTTCACCTCCTTCAAGCTCAAGGGCGGCGTCTTCGAACCCGACCAGGAGATCGCCGCGATCCGCGCCCTGGCCGAGCGCTTCCCCGGCCAGCCGCTGCGCCTGGACCCGAACGGCGCCTGGTCCGTGCCCACGTCCCTGCACGTGGCGGAGGAGCTGCGGGACGTCCTGGAGTACCTGGAGGACCCGACCAGCGGTACGCCCGGCATGGCCGAGGTCGCCGAATCCGCCGGGGTCCCGCTGGCCACCAACATGTGCGTGACCACCTTCGGGGAGATCCGGGAGGCGTTCACCAAGGGCGCGGTGCAGGTCGTCCTCTCCGACCACCACTACTGGGGCGGGCTGCGCAACACCCGCGAGCTGGCCGCCATCTGCCGCACCTTCGGCGTCGGCCTGTCCATGCACTCCAACACCCACCTGGGCATCAGCCTGGCCGCCATGACGCATGTCGCGGCCACCGTGCCCAACCTGGACTACGCGTGCGACAGCCACTACCCGTGGCAGACCGAGGACGTGATCACCCAGCGCCTCACCTTCCGCGACGGCCGTCTCGACGTCACCGACACCCCCGGGCTCGGCGTCGACCTCGACCGTGACCGGCTCGCCGTCCTGCACCAGCGCTGGCTGGACGACGACGGCACGATGCGGGACCGCGACGACTCCGCCGCGATGCGCGTCGCCGATCCGGAGTGGACGACCCCGGCCATTCCGCGCTGGTAGTCCGCCCGGCCGGACGTCGGCCATCAGCCCGGGCCGGGCCGCCGAGGGGGGCGGTCCGGCCCGGGTTGTGCGCTCCACCTTGACGTTGAACCGATTCAACGATTCCATCGTGACCGCACCCCGCGCCTGGGAGCGCTCCCAGGCGACCGGCCCCCCACGCCCGCCGCGAGAGGACCCCCTCCGATGCGAAGACTCTTATCGGTTGTCATGACCGCGTCGCTACTCTTCCTGGGACTGAGCCTGAGCGCCACCACCGCCCACGCGGCCCCGGCCACCCCCGCGAAGGCCCTGGGGAACGGCTCGGTGAGCGACCCGAACATCGTCTACACCGGCCGCTGGGACCTCGGCTCCGCCACCGCAGCCGTCCCCAACTGGACCGGCGGCTACCTCCAGACCGCGTTCACCGGGACGACGGTCAAGGTCAAGGCCCGGAACGCGGTGAACTTCTACGCCAGCGTCGACGGCGGCGCCGATGTCTTCTACGCGGGCGTCAGGGGCACCGTCGACCTCACCCCGACGCCACTCCCCCAGGGCACCCACACCCTCCGCGTGTCCTACCGCTCCGGCGACACCGTCTTCCAGGGCCTGGTTCTCGACGCGGGCGCGGGCACCACCACCCCGCGCGTGCCCGGCAAGCTCATCGAGTTCGTCGGCGACTCCATCACCGCCGGCGCCCTCACCGACCGGCTCGCGCTCGACTCGTACGGCTGGAAGACCGGCGAACAGCTCGGCATGCGCCACACCCAGATCGCCCGCGCGGGCTACTGCCTGGTCGCGAAGAGCGGCTGCGTGGGCCTGGCCGGCCAGTTCTTCAAGACGGCCTCCACCGGCGACCAGAACTGGGACTTCTCCCGCTACCAGGCGAACGCCGTCGTCATCAACCTCGGCACCAACGACATCGGGCACGGCGTCACCGGGCCCGAGTTCCAGTCGGCGTACACCGCCCTCCTCCGCGACATCCGCGCGAAGTACCCCAGCGCTGTCCTCTTCGCCGTCCAGACCCTCAAGAAGCGGTACGTGGCGGAGACCAAGGCGGCCGTGAGCGCGCGCAACGGCGCGGGGGACGCGAAGGTGACGTACGTCGACACCAGCGGCTGGCTCACCGACGGCACGGACTACGAGGACGGGAACGGCCACCCCAACGAGGCGGGCCACACCAAGTTCGCGAACCGCCTGGCCCCCGTCATCAGCGCCAAGCTGGGCGCGGCCGCCATGAAGTCCGCCGCCGCCCCCGGCCAGCCGGGCGACCCCAACATCAAGTTCAGCGGCCGCTGGGACACCACGACCTCCGCCACCGCCTACACCCCCTACTGGGCGGGCGCCTACTTCCGCACCGGCTTCACCGGCCGCACCGTCAAGCTCAAGCAACGGGGCGCGATCGACCTGTGGGCCAGCATCGACGGCGGCCCCGCCACCTTCTACGACGAGGCCAAGGGCACGGTGAACCTCACCCCCACCCCCCTCGCCGCCGGAAACCACACTCTCCAGGTCAACTACCAGGTCATCGCGGGCAGTTACCACGGCGACGCGGTCTTCCAGGGCCTGACCCTCGACAGCGGCGCCACCACCTTCGCCCCGCCCGCCCCGAAGAAGCTGATCGAGTTCGTCGGCGACTCCATCACCGTCGGCACCACCACCTCCCAGAACGCCCGCACCGCCTACGGCTGGCTCATCGGCGAACGCCTCGGCGCCGACCACACCCAGATCGCCCAGGGCGGCGCCGCGCTCGTCGACACGGCGGACGACCGGATGAGCCTGGAGCAGCAGTTCACCAAGCTCAACCCCAACGCCGCCACGCCCGCCTGGGACTTCTCCCGCTACCAGGCCGACGCCGTGGTCATCAACCTCGGCACCAACGACGTGGGGCGCGGCGTGAGTCCGGCGCAGTTCCAGGCGTCGTACACCAGCCTCCTGCGCAAGGTCCGCACCGCCTACCCGGGCGCCTGGATCTTCGCCCTGCGCACCTTCAGCGGCCGCTTCGGCACCGAGACCAAGGCCGCCGTCACCGCCTTCGCCGACGCCAGGGCTTCGTACGTCGACACCACCGGCTGGCTGGCCGCCGGCGACCTCTCCGACTCCGTCCACCCGAACGACCAGGGCCACCGCACCATCACCACCCGCCTGGCCCCTCTCATCTCCGCCCGGCTCGGCGGCTAGGGGTGTCTCAGGTTCGGATTCCCGTGCGCGCCCTGCACGATGATGATCAAGATGTGGGGCGAGGGGATCTTCTGGGACCTGCCGTACGAGTACGAACCGTGGCAGACGGTGTATGGACTGTTCCGGAGATGGCAGCGTCGGGGTGTGGGCCGCCCGCTGCGGGTGCGAGGCGATAAGGCGTACGCTTCGCGCGCGAATCGCGCCTACCTGCGCAGACGTGGCATCAGGTGCACGATGCCCGAGCCGGTCGATCAGGTCCGCAACCGCAGGCGCCGGGCCGTGGCGACCCGGTTTGACAAACTTGCGGTTCGGTTCGAGGCGACGGTTCAGGTCGCGGCGATTCATCAGTGGCTGTGAACCTCAGCCTGCCGCCGTGCGGTATGGGGTTGCACCTTCCGTAGCGGCATGTGGTCCGGTGGACTCACGTCCCGATCCCTTGAGGAAAGGTCCCTGCTCATGCATGCGTCTTTCATGCCACCCCGCCAGGTCAAGATCGGTGACGCGGCGGCCTTCGCCGGCAGCACGCCACGGGCGATTCGCCATTACCACGCGATCGGCCTGCTCCCCGAGCCTGAGCGGGGCGGCGATGACCGCCGCCGCTACGGGTACGAGGACATGATCCGCCTGCTGTGGATTCGCAAAATGGCCGACGCCGGGATCGCCCTGGACGACATCCGTAACGCCTTCACCACCGGCATGGCTTCCGCCGGTGCGGACAGCGAAGACGGTATCGCGGGCATCCTGGAGCGGTTGGAGGAAACCCTCGCCGAGCAGGAGGCGGAAGTGCGGCGGCAACGGACCGCCGTGCAGCGGATGCGCACCGAAGGCAGCCGGATGGGCCTGCTCTCCGACTTCGTCACCGAACGCCTCAAGAGCCTGCCCGAGGGCTCCCTACGTCAGGCGGACCTGGACAGTCTGCTGGTCACCGAGCGGATCTTCGGCCCGCTCGGCGCGGCCGTCCAGGCCACCCGCTTCGTCGTCCTGGCCACGCATCCCACTCTGCGGGAGGATTCCGACCGCGTCGATGACGCCGAGGAGGCACTCGATGACAGCGTCGCCGTCGATGATCCACAGGTGGCTCAAGTGGCCGTCGAGCGGCACGCCTTCGAATGCGCCCTGCAGGCCGTCATCGAGGAGTCCGGCCTGGGCAAGGACGACGATGCCCTCTGCGACGCCTGGGACACATTGCACCCTGCAACCGCCGATGACGGCGAGGACGGGGCCGACCTCAGCTCTGGCAGGCGGGAGGCCGACTCCATGAGCGTGTTCGAAGCCACCGGCAAGATGCCCTACGACTTCTCCCCCGCCCGCCTGCGCTGTATGGAACTGGCCGAAGAGCTATCCGCCCAAGACTGACCCGCTCCCTCAAACACGGCCTGGGCCCGGCCCGGACGATCATGTGCGGAGTCACCGCGTGCGACCCGCAGAACCGCTTTGCCGGAGACCCGGCGCCCGCGAAGGGCCTCGGCGGCTTCGGCGAAGCGGTCCCAGGGGCCCTGCCAGCCGATCTCGATCGTGAGGGACCCCTCAGCGGCGAGCTCGGTGAGAACGGCCAGGTCCGGGCCGGTGTCGCCCTCGATGACGAAGGACGTCAGCGACTTGGCCGGGCCGACGGTCGCATACGGGGGAAAGACCGCTGGCTCACCGGACGTCCAGCCGACGCTCTGCACACTGCCCCCGGGAGCGAGCAGATTCCACGCCGCGACCAGTTGGTGGCCGCCGACACTGTCGATGACCACATCGACCGGTCGCCGCAGCCCCTCCAAACCGATCAGCACCTCGTCCGCGCCGGACTCGACCAATCCCTCCCCACGGGCCGACGAACCCACGGACGCGATCACGTGGGCGCCGGCCCGCGCCGCCAACTGGACGGCGAACCGGCCGACCCCGCCGGAGGCCCCGGTGATCAGCACCCTCTTGTCCGGCCCCAGCCCGGCCGCCCGCAGCGAGCGCAGTGCCGCCACTCCGGCGACCGGCAGAGCCACCGCCCTCGCCAGGTCCAATCCCTCGGGCACCTCGGCAAGCGCACCCACACCGATCGCGACACGCTCGGCGAACGCCCCCGAGGTCAGCGCCACCACCCGGGAGCCCACCGCCGGGCCGGTGCCATCAGCGGCGGCCCGCACCACCACCCCGGCGGCATCCGAACCGAGCACCGCGCCCACAGGGACGCGGCCGGAGCGGGCGTCGTTGAGGTCCCCGTAGTTCAAGGAAGCGTGGGATACGTCCACCAGGACCTGCCCCGGCCCCGGCACCGGCTCGGGAACCTCCGCGAGACGGACGGCGGCGGGTGCTGACGGATCGACGACGAGAGCACGAACAGGCATGTCTTCCCCCTAGGTGCATGATGTGTAACAGCACTCATCATCGGTAACCTTGCCACCCAGGGGAAGGAGGCACATTCATGTCACGCGGTAACACCCGTGTTACGGACGCGGTGAGGACCGAAGCCTGCCCGGTCACCGAGGTACTCGACCGCGTCGCGGGCAAGTGGAGCATCGGCATCCTGACCGCCGCCGCCCACGGCCCGGTCCGCTTCACCGAACTCGAACGTGCCATCAACGGCATCAGCCGACGGATGCTCAGCCTCAACCTGCGCAGACTGGAACGGGACGGCCTGCTCATCCGCACCGTCCACCCGACCGTGCCGCCCAAGGTCGAGTACTCCCTCACCCCCATGGCCCAGGAACTCCACGCCTCGCTCACCGGCTTGGTGAGCTGGGCCGAGCGCCACCGCTCCGCCATCGCCGAGGCCCGCGCCACCTACGACACCGCAGCGGCACGGGAACTCGACGCCGGCTAGCGACCGGACCTCCGAGATGCGTGGATCACCGCCACCGCCGCTCTGCTGGCTTCGACAACCGGCAGCGCCCTCGCCCAGTACCTCAGCGGTGGCGCGCAGGCGTCCCTCGACGGTTGGGGCTGAGCGCATACGGCAGCGTGCCGAACAGCACGCACGCCAATTGGGCGATGCGCTCATCCTCGGGCTGAGAAGATGGCGCGCACCACAACAGAAGGAGAGTGATGGGCATGATCGTGCTCGCCCTGGCCGTCGTCCTGGTGCTCGTCGCCGGAGGGTGTGTCTGCGTCGTGTGGGCGGCGCGGGGCGGGCCGCGCTGGGTGCGCGCGGTGTCCAGCGTGACCTTGGGCATGGGTGAGGTGGTGCGCAGCCAGTCCAAGCGCAGCCGCAAGAACTCCGGCGGCGGCACCATGGGGGACGACGGCTGACCGGCGGAGCGGGGCGCTACGGGCTCATGACGCGGCCCGCAGCAGGCGGAGCCGGCCGATCTCGGTGGCGTTCTTCATGAGTTCGGCGTTCACCCAGGCGACCATGTGGGCGACGGTGTGCCGCGGATCGTGGTGCCAGGGGAACGGGGCGGTGGCGTCCAGCTCGGCGTCACCGAGCCCGTCCAGCACCGCCAGCCAGTCGTCGCGCAGGCCCCGCAGCCACTCGACGGCCGCCTTCCCGCCCCCCGGCCATACGATCTCGGTGCGCTCCCGGGGCACCCGTCCCCGGGCGTGGTCGATGGTCACGCTCCACCACCAGCCGATGTGCCGGCTCACCCAGCCGATCGTGGGCACCGGCACGGGGTCGGGCTCGGTGTCGGCCCAGTCCGGCACCCAGGTGCCGTCGCTGGCAGTTCGACCTGACCTGAGTTCGTCCGACCCTGGCACGCCATCGCACTCCGGGAAATGGTTATCCGGGCCCGGGTGCCGGGGCCTGGCGTTCATCCTCGGGAGGCGGGTTTGAAAGCGGGGCAAACCGGTACCCGTGAGCCATGCGATGGGGATACACGATGATGACCGAGCAAGCCGGACCGCGTCAGCTCGTGGAGGACGTGGTCCGGGCCGAGCAGGTCGGTTTCGACTTCTCGGTGACGTCCGACCACTACTTTCCGTGGCTGGAGTCCCAGGGGCACTCCCCCTACGCCTGGAGTGTGCTCGGGGCGGCCGCGCAGGCCACGTCGCGGATCCCGCTGACGACGTTCGTGACCTGCCCGAGTGTCCGCTACCACCCGGCGGTGGTGGCGCAGAAGGCCGCCACGCTGCAGCTGCTGTCCGAGGGCCGGTTCCGGCTGGGGCTGGGGTCCGGCGAGAACCTGAACGAACACGTGGTGGGCAGCGGCTGGCCGGCGGCCGACATCCGGCAGGAGATGCTGGAGGAGGCCGTGGAGATCATCCGCGCACTGTTCAAGGGCGGCTACGTCAACCACCGGGGCACGCACTTCGACGTCGACTCCGCCAAGCTGTGGGACCTGCCCGACGAGGCGCCGCCCATCGGGCTCGCCGCGTCCGGCGAGGCGTCCTGCAGGCTGGCCGGGCAGCAGGCGGACATGCTGATCGCCACCGAGCCGAAGCCCGAGCTGGTGGACGCCTTCGAGCGGCACGGTGGCGAGGGCAAGCCGCGCATCGGCCAGCTGCCGATCGCGTACGACACCGACCGGGACGCGGCGATCGCCCGGGCCCATGACCAGTTCCGCTGGTTCGGCGGCGGCTGGAAGGTCAACTCCGAGCTGCCGGGCCCGGCCTCCTTCGAGGGCGCCACGCAGTACGTACGGCCCGAGGACGTGGCCGCGTCCCTCCCGTGCGGCAATGACGTCGGGGAGTTCACGGACAAGCTCCGCCCGTTCGTCGAGGCGGGCTTCACGGACGTGGCCCTGGTCCAGATCGGCGGGGACCACCAGGAGCCCTTCTTCGACTGGGCCGAGAAGCAGCTGCTGCCCGCCCTCCGGGAGCTGTAGCGGCGAAACGACGCGAGCGAACGGCGGCTGGGCCACGGGATTTCCGCGGCCCAGCCGCTTTCGTCCGCGTGTCCGGGATATGGAATCCGGGCCGGGCCTTCTTGACCTGCCGGACTTTCCCCTGCTTGTATCGATGGCATGAAGCGACAGGACCTCACGCGGCGACGCCACGTCGACCTTGCGCGTGTCTCCAGCGCGTCCTGTTGCTGTCGGGCCTGAGCGAACGTTTCGGATCCCTCGACTTCCCTCGATTCCTTCCGCGTCGCCGCCCCTCCCCTTCCTCAGCACCCCTGACCTGACCAGGCACGGTCCAGGGCTGTTTCCTTCCGGCCGCCGCCTTTCCGCATAACCCGCGTCATGTCCCGCCGCGGCTGCCGTTTTCACGTGCGCCCACGTGCCCGTATTCACGTTCCGGGAGTTCCCCATGCCCGCACATCCCCCTGCCCAATTCCCCAACGACCCGCTGCGTTTCGCCTATTGGGTGCCCAATGTCAGCGGCGGTCTGGTCACCAGCGGCATCGAGCAGCGCACCGACTGGGGCTACGACTACAACCGCGAGCTGGCCGTGCTCGCCGAGAACAGCGGCTTCGACTACGCCCTCAGCCAGGTGCGGTACATGGCCAGCTACGGCGCCGAGTACCAGCACGAGTCGACCAGCTTCAGCCTCGCGCTGCTGCTCGCCACCCAGCGGCTGAAGGTCATCGCCGCCGTGCACCCCGGGCTGTGGCATCCGGGGGTCCTGGCCAAGCTGGGCGCCACCGCCGATCAGCTGTCGGGCGGGCGGTTCGCGGTGAACGTGGTCAGCGGCTGGTTCAAGGGCGAGTTCACCGCGCTCGGCGAGCCGTGGCTGGAGCACGACGAGCGCTACCGCCGCGCGGAGGAGTTCATCCGCGCGCTGCGCACGATCTGGACCGAGGACCACGCCGAGCTGGCCGGGGACTTCTACCGGATCCGGGACTTCTCGCTCAAGCCCAAGCCCCTCAACAGCGCCGGACGCCCACATCCGGAGATCTTCCAGGGCGGCAACTCCACCGCGGCCCGCGCCATGGCCGGCCGGGTCTCCGACTGGTACTTCAGCAACGGCAAGGACGTCGACGGGGTCACCGAGCAGATCCGGGACGTACACGCCTCCGCCGCCGCCGCGGACCGCACCGCTCCCCGCTTCGGCCTCAACGCGTTCCTCATCGCCCGCGACACCGAGGCGGAGGCCCGCGAGACGCTGCGCGAGATCGTCGCCAAGGCCGACACCGACGCCGTGCACGGCTTCCGCGACGCGGTGCGGCAGGCGGGACAGTCCACCGCCGACGGCAAGGGCATGTGGCAGGACTCCTCGTTCGAGGACCTGGTGCAGTACAACGACGGCTTCCGCACCGGGCTGATCGGCACCCCCGAGCAGATCGCCGAGCGCATCGTCGCCTACAAGCGGCTCGGCGTCGATCTGTTCCTCCTCGGCTTCCTCCACTACCTGGAGGAGGTCGAGTACTTCGGCGAACGCGTGCTGCCGCTGGTGCGCGAGCTGGAGGCACAACTGCCGGACACCGAGCCCGCGCTCGCCTGACCCGCCCGCCACACCGCCCGCCACCCTCCCGAAAGGGGCCACCATGGCCACCGTCCTGTCCGTCTCCGGCTCCCCCTCCGCCACCTCCCGCACCGCCCGCCTGCTGCGCCACCTCGACGCCCGGCTCACCGACCAGGGCCACGAGGTGATCCCGCTCGACGTCCGCACCATCCCCGCCACCGCGCTGCTCGGCGCCGACTTCGGGCATCCGGACATCGTGCGGGCCAGGACGCTGGTCGAGCAGGCGGACGGGGTCGTCGTCGGCACCCCCGTCTACAAGGCCGCCTACTCCGGGCTGCTGAAGTCCCTGCTGGACCTGCTGCCGCAGTACGCGCTGGCGGGCAAGACCGTGCTGCCGCTGGCCACCGGCGGCAGCACGGCACACGTCCTGGCCATCGACTACGCGCTGCGGCCGGTGCTGTCCTCGATGGGCGCCGCGCACATCGTGCAGGGCTGGTTCACGCTCGACAAGGACATCGACGCCACCGCCGACGGCGGGGTGATCGTCGCCCCCGGCGCGGCCGAGGCGCTGGAGCAGGTCGTCGACCAGTTCTCCGTGGCGCTGGGGCACCGGCCCGTGCTCGCGGCGGCGAGCTGACGCCGATGTCCGCGCATCCCGAAACCGCCCACCGCATCGCCGACGACGCGGAGGCACTGGAGGTGGCCGCGCGGCTCGCCGAGGAGTTCCGTACGGGCGCGGCCGCGCGTGACGCGGACCGCGCGCTGCCCCGCGCCGAGCTGGACCGGCTTTCCGCGTCCGGGCTGCTGGCCATCACCGTCCCGGCCGGGCACGGTGGCGCGGACGTCCCGGCCACCACCCTCGCCGAGGTGTTCCGGCTGCTGGGCGCCGCCGACGCCAGCCTCGCCCAGATTCCGCAGAGCCACTTCGTGTACGTCAATGTGCTGCGCCGCCAGGGCACACCGGAGCAGCGGGCGTTCTTCTTCGCCGAGGTGCTGGCGGGCAGGCGGTTCGGCAACGCCCAGTCGGAGGCGGGGACGAAGCACGTCCAGGACATCCGCACCCGCCTGGAGCCACGCCCCGACGGCTCGTACCGGCTGACGGGCGTCAAGCACTACTCCACCGGCGCCCTGTTCGCCGACTGGATCCCGGTGCTGGCGCGCGGAGACAACGAGGAGCTGTACGTGGCGTACGTGCCACGGCACGCGCCCGGGGTGACGGTGGTGGACGACTGGGACGGGATGGGCCAGCGTACGACCGCCAGCGGCACCGTACGGCTGGACGGCGTGACCGTACCCACCGACCGTGTGGTACCGCATCACCTCACCTTCCGCGGGCCCCAACTGCACGGCGCCGTCGCCCAGTTGCTGCACGCGGCCATCGACGCGGGTATCGCCTCGGGCGCGCTGGCGGAGGCGGTGGCGTTCGTCCGCACCAAGAGCCGTCCGTGGTTCGAGAGCGGCTTCGAGACGGCCGCCGAGGACCCACTGCTCATCCAGCGCTTCGGTGAACTGGCCGTCCAGCTGCGGTCGGCCGAGGCGCTGCTGTCCGCCGCCGCGCGGGCGGTGGACGCCGCCCGCGCGGATCTCACCGACGACACCGCGGCCGAGGCGTCGATCGCCGTGGCCACCGCGAAGGTGTCGGCGGCCGCCGCGGCGGTGGAGGCGGGCAGCGCGCTGTTCGAGGTGTCCGGCACCCGCTCGGCACTGGACTCCCTCAACCTCCACCGCCACTGGCGGGACGCCCGTACACACACCCTGCACGACCCTCCCCGCTGGAAGGTCCAGCACATCGGCCGCTACCTGCTGAACGGCACCCCGCCGCCCCGGCACGGCCTTCTGTAACGCCCCTGATTGGAGCCGCAGCTCATGTCCCTCACCTTTCACTGGTTCCTGCCCACCAACGGCGACAGCCGCCATGTCGTCGGCGGCGGCCATGGAACGCCCGTCACCGCGGCCGGGGGCGACCGGCCGCCGTCCGTCGGCTACCTGACCCAGATCGCCCGCGCCGCCGAGGACCTGGGCTTCGTCGGGGCGCTGACGCCGACCGGGGCGTGGTGCGAGGACGCGTGGCTGACGACCGCGATGGTCAGCCAGCACACCGAGCGGCTGAAGTTCCTGGTGGCGTTCCGGCCGGGGTTCGTCTCCCCCACGCTCGCCGCGCAGATGGCCTCGACCTATCAGCGGCAGACCGGCGGACGGCTGCTGCTGAACGTGGTCACCGGGGGCGAGAGCCATGAGCAGCGGGCGTACGGCGACTTCCTCGACAAGGAGGCGCGCTACCGGCGCACCGGGGAGTTCCTGGAGGTCGTGCGCGGGCTGTGGGACGGCAAGACGGTGGATCTGGCGGGCGAACACCTCCAGGTGGCGGACGCCTCCCTGACCCGGCTGCCCGATCCGGTGCCCGAGGTGTACTTCGGCGGCTCCTCCCCCATCGCCGGTGAGGTGGCCGCCCGCCATGCGGACGTCTACCTCACCTGGGGCGAGCCGCCCGCCCAGGTCGCGGAGAAGATCGCCTGGATCCGGGGGCTCGCGGCCCAGGAGGGCCGTACGATCCGCTTCGGCATCCGGCTGCACGTCATCACGCGCGACACCAGCGAGCAGGCGTGGGCGGAGGCCGGGCGGCTGCTGGACGGCTTCGATCCGGAGACCGTGCGGTCCGTGCAGGAGGGGCTGGCGCGCAGCGAGTCCGAGGGGCAGAAGCGCATGCTCGCCCTGCACGGCGGTGGCCGGGACGGGCTGGAGATCCACCCCAATCTCTGGGCGGGCATCGGCCTGGTGCGCGGCGGCGCCGGTACGGCCCTGGTCGGCAGCCACGCGGAGGTGGCGGAGCGGATCGCCGAGTACCGCCGGATCGGGATCGACGAGTTCGTGCTGTCCGGCTATCCGCATCTGGAGGAGGCGTACTGGTTCGGCGAGGGCGTGCTGCCGCGCCTGCGGCAGCAGGGGCTGTGGTCCCATCCGGCCCGTCCCTCCGCCGCCGCGCAGCCCGCCGCGCAGGTGCCGTTCGCGGCGGCCGGTCCGTCCTGACGGCCCGCCGGGGCCGTCAGGAC
>NZ_JBEYAL010000013.1:0-214156 GCF_040631655.1 Streptomyces sp. NPDC019937 | reverse complement strand
GAGCGGCCCCCGGCCGCGCCGCCGGTCGTGCCGCTCACCGTGTCCGCGGCCACCGCCGAGGCGCTGCGCGCCCAGGCCGCCCGTATCGCCGCCCACGTGCGCGAACACGAGGACACCGGCCCCCTCGACGTCGCCGCCTCGCTCGCCCGCGGCCGCGCCGCCCTGGAACACCGGGCCGTGATCGTGGACGCCGACCGCGACGGACTGCTCGCCGGACTCGACGCGGTGGCGGCCGGGAAGACGCCCGCCTCCGTCGTCCAGGGCGTGCGGCGCGGCGACCCGCGCGCCGTGTTCGTCTTCCCCGGGCAGGGCTCGCAGTGGCCCGGCATGGGCGTGGACCTGCTGGAGCACTCACCGGCCTTCGCGACCCGCCTCGGCGAATGCGCCAAGGCCCTGGAACCGTACGTCGAATGGGACCTGCTCGACGTGCTGCACGGCGCGCCCGGCGCACCGCCCCTGGAGGCCGTCGACGTCGTACAGCCCGCGCTGTGGGCGCTGATGGTGTCGCTGGCCGAGGCGTGGCGCGCCGCCGGGGTCGAACCGGCCGCCGTCGTCGGCCACTCCCAGGGCGAGATCGCCGCCGCCTGCGTAGCCGGCGCGCTGTCGTTGGAGGACGGCGCCCGCGTCGTCGCCCTGCGCAGCCGGATCATCCGCCAGGACCTGGCGGGCCGGGGCGGCATGATGTCGGTGGCCCTGTCCGCCGACCGCACGGCCGGGTATCTGGCCGACTGGGACGGCCGCCTCCAGCTCGCCGTCGTCAACGGCCCCGCCTCCGTCGTCGTCTGCGGCGACCCGCGGGCCCTGGACGAGCTGCGGGACCGGCTGGACGCCGAGGGCGTCCAGACCCGCCGCATCCGCGTGGACTACGCCTCCCACTCGGTGTTCGTGGAGGAGATCCGCGACCGGCTGCTCGCCGAGCTGACCGGCCTGACCCCGCGCACCTCGGCCATCCCGTTCTACTCCACCGTCACCGCCGAGCAGCTGGACACCGAGGGACTGGACGCCGCGTACTGGTACACCAACCTGCGGCAGACCGTCCGGTTCGAGGAGACGACGCGCGCGCTGCTGGCCGACGGCTTCGAGATCTTCGTCGAATCCAGCCCGCATCCGGGGCTGCTGGCCGGGCTCGGCGAGACCGCCGAATCGGCCGCGGTGCCCGCCACCCTCGTCGGCACCCTGCGCCGCGAGGCGGGGGGCCCGCGCGAATTCCTCACCTCGCTGGCCGAGGCGTACGTACGGGGCGCCACCGTCGACTGGGAAACCCAGTTCGCCGGGACCGGCGCCCGGCGCGTCGACCTGCCCACGTACCCCTTCCAGCGCAAGCGGTACTGGCTGCCCGTGCCCGAACGCACCGGCGACGCGCGGGGCGTCGGCCAGCTGTCCACCGATCACCCGCTGCTCGGCGCGGCGGTGCCGGTCGCCGGGGCCGGGGGAGTGCTGCTCACCGGACGGCTGTCGCGCTCCGCCCAGCCGTGGCTGGCCGACCACGCCGTCGCCGGCACGGTCCTCTTCCCCGGCTCGGGCTTCGTGGAACTGGCCGTCCGCGCCGGTGACGAGGTGGGCCGGGGACGCGTGGAGGAGCTGACGCTGGAGGCCCCCCTCGCCCTGCCGGAGCGCGGCGGCGTGGCCATCCAGGTCGTCATCGGCCCGGACCTGCGCACCGTGTCCCTCCACTCGCGGCCCGACGACGCGTCCGCCGACGCCGCCTGGACCCGCCACGCCCAGGGCACCCTCGCCGACGCCGCACCGGAACCGGCGCCCGACCCCGCGCCCTGGCCGCCACCGGGCGCCGAACCCGTCGACCTGACCGGCTTCTACGAGCCGCCCTCCGCAGACGGTCCCGTCTACGGGCCCGTCTTCCAGGGGCTGCGCGCGGCCTGGCGGTCCGGCGACGAGGTGTACGCGGACATCGCGCTGCCCGAGCAGGCCGCCGCCGAGGCCCCGCGGTTCGGGCTGCACCCGGCCGCGCTCGACGCGGCCCTGCACGCCACCGCGCTGCTCGCCACCGACGCCGGGCGGGTCACCTTGCCGTTCGCCTGGACGCGAGTCGACCTGCACGCCTCCGGTGCCGCGGCGCTCCGGCTGCGGATGACCCGGCTGGGCGAGGACGAGGTGGCGCTGCGCCTCACCGACACCGCGGGCCGCCCCGTCGCGTCCGTGGACTCGCTCGTACTGCGCCCGATGGCCACCGGCCTCGCACCGGCGGCCGCGTCCCACGACGCGCTGTTCGAACTCGCCTGGGCGCCCGCCGTGGCGCATGAGGCCGCCCCGTCCGGGGTGGTCGTGCACCGCTGCGCGGGCGGCACGACCACTGAGGCCGTACACGCCCAGGTCGCGGCGGCGCTGGGCGTGCTCCGGTCCTGGCTGGAGGAGGAACGGGACGACGACACCACGCTGGCCGTCGTCACCCGGGGAGCGGTGTCCGTGGACGGCGAGGACGTCACCGACCTCGCCGGAGCCGCGGTCTGGGGGCTGGTCCGCAGCGCCCAGACGGAGAACCCCGGGCGCGTCGTCCTCATCGACCTCGACCCGGCCGACACCGGCGCCGAGCCCACCGAGGCCGACCTCGGCGCGGCGGTGGCCACCGGTGAGGCGCAGCTCGCGCTGCGCTCCGGCACCCTCCACCGGCCGCGCCTGACCCGTGTCACCGTGGACCGGCCCGGCGCTCCCGCCACCGTCTTCGGCGACCGGACCGGCACCGTGCTGATCACCGGTGGCACCGGCACCCTGGGCGGCCTGGTCGCCCGCCACCTGGTCACCGCCCACGGCGTCACCGACCTGCTGCTCACCAGCCGCCGAGGCCCCGCCGCGCCCGGCGCCGACGCCCTGGCCGCCGACCTCATCGCGCTCGGCGCCCGCGTCGAGGTGGCCGCCTGCGACGCCGCCGACCGGGACGCGCTGGCGGCCGTGCTGGCGGGCCGTACGCTCGCCGGAGTCGTGCACACCGCGGGCGTCCTCGACGACGGGATCATCTCCTCCCTGACGCCGGAGAAGCTGGCCGCGGTGATGCGCCCCAAGGTCGACGCGGCGCTGAACCTCCATGAACTCACCGCGGACCAGGACCTCTCGGCGTTCGTGCTGTTCTCGTCCGCCGCGGGCGTGACCGGAGGCGCCGGGCAGGGCAACTACGCCGCCGCCAACGCCTTCCTCGACGGCCTCGCCGCACACCGCCGCGCCCACGGGCTGCCCGCGCAGTCGCTGGCCTGGGGACTGTGGGAGGCGGCCAGCGGCATGACCGGCGCGCTGGACGCCGCCGACATCGCAGGCATGCGACGCGACGGCGTGCTGCCCATCGCCTCCGGCGACGGCATGGCGCTGCTGGACGCCGCCGGGGCGCTCGACCGGGCGTTCCTGGCGCCCGTACGGCTCGACCTGACCGGGCAGCGCCGCTCCGAGGTGCCGTACCTGATGCGCGACCTGGTACGCGGCCCGGCGCGCCGCGCCGTCGACCCCGTCGCGTCCCTCCCCGAACCCGCCGAGAGCCTGCGCGACCGGCTGGTCCGGCTGACGCCCGCCCGCCGGGAACAGGCACTGCTCGACGTGGTCCGCACCCAGGCCGCCGCCACCCTCGGCTTCGCCGGCGCCGACGAGGTCGACGCCGAGCGGTCGTTCCGCGACATGGGCTTCGACTCCCTCGCCGCCGTGCGGTTCCGCAACGCCCTCGGCGAGGCCGTCGGGGAGCGCCTGTCCGCGACGCTCGTCTTCGACCACCCGACCGCGCTCGTCCTCACCCGCCACCTGCTGGACGAACTGGGCCTCAGCGAGCCGGAATCCACACCGGACGGCCCGGAGGCCGGCCCGGACACCGAGGACCGCACCGCGGCCATCCAGAACATGAGCCTCGCCGAACTCCTCCGCACCGCGCAACGATCAGGAGACCCGACATGACCCGGCTGCTCGACGGCACGCTCGACGACACCGACCAGCGCGTCTACCCCACCGACGAGGAACTGCTGCACCGCGTGCTCACCCCCTACCGGGCCAAGCGGTGCGAATACCTCACCTCGGCCACGGTCACGGTGGCGGGCGACCCCCTCGACGGCGGACGGCTCGGCGCCGCCTGCACCTTCCTGATCCCCGAGTCCTGCTACATCGACGACACCGGGCACTTCAACTCGGTCGAGTTCAACATCTGCTTCAACCAGATGGCCTACTACCTGATGGCCAAGTCGGTGAAGGAATCGCTCGTCGCGCCCTTCTCCCGGTGGACGCTGGAGCAGTTCTGGACCCGGCAGCTCGCGGACGTGTTCATCACCGACTTCAAGAGCACCTTCCGCACCGCCATGAGCGGCCGCCACTTCCGGGGCGAGATCGAGATCGCCGACATCGCCGAATGGGACGCCAACGACCTGCGCGACGCCCTGGTGATGCTGCGGACCCGCTGCCGCTACTGGGACGAGCAGGGCGGCGAGAGCCACGGTGAGATCGCCGCCGCCATCACCAACCCGCCCGAAAACTGACCCGCCCGGCCCCGCGGAGGAAGCGACCATGAGCAACCCGGAACGGCCGGAGCTTCCCCAGGAAGCCCGGCAGGTCGACATCGCACACATCTACCGCCGTCTCGCCGACCGCGGCCTCCCGTACGGGCCCGCCTTCCGGGGCCTGCGCGCCGTGTGGGCGGACGGCGACGAGGTCTACGCCGAGGCCCGGCTCGACGGCGCCGCGTCCGGCGGCGAGGGCGACTACCACCTGCACCCGGCGCTGTTCGACGCCGCCCTGCAGGCCGCGCTGGTCCCCGGCCTCGACCGCGACGACGACACCTTCCTGCCCTTCGCCCTGCGCGGAGTGCGCCTCCACAAGCCGGGCGCGCGGCGGCTGGGCGTCCACGCCCGGCCCGGCGAGGGCGGCGTGTCCCTCGCCCTCACCGGCGACGACGGTGAACCGGTCGTCACGGTCAAGAGCCTCGTCAGACGCCCCGTCACCGCCGACCAGCTCGCTGCCGCCGCGCAGCGCACCCAGCTGCTGCGCGTCGCCTGGAAGGCCGTCGAGCAGCCGTCCGTCCCCGCCGACCAGCGGCGCTGGGCGTTCCTGGGCACCGACCACATCGGCGTCACCGGCGCCCTGAAGTCCATCCGCCGCTCCTTCGACTCCTACCCCTCGCTGGCCGCCCTCGACTCCGCGCTCCGCGAAGGCGCCCGCGTCCCCGACGTGGTCGTGGTCTCCTGCACCGACCAGGACTCCCCGGTCCGCTCGGCTGCCCAGCGCGCCCTGATGCTCGTCCAGGAGTGGTCGGCCGACGAACGCCTCGCCGACGCCCGCCTCGTCCTGGTCAGCAGCGGCGCCCTCGCGACCCGCCCCCAGGAGGACCTGTCCGACCTGCCCGGCGCGGCCGTGTGGGGGCTGCTGCGCAGCGCCCAGTCCGAACACCCCGGCCGCTTCGTCCTGATCGACGTCGACGACCCCGAGGACTCGGGCCGCGCCCTCCTCGCCGCCGTGGCCTCCGGCGAACCGCAACTCGCCGTGCGCCACGGCGCCCTGTTCCGGCCGCGCCTCGTCCGCTGCCCGCCACCGCCGGGCCGCGACAGCCTCACGGGCACCGTCGTCATCACCGGCGGTACCGGCGCGCTGGGCCGCCTGATCGCCCGGCACCTGGTCACCCGCCACGCCGTGCGCCACCTGGTGCTGCTCAGCCGCCGCGGCCCGGACGCGCCCGGCGCCGAGGATCTGACCGCCGACCTCACCGCGCTCGGCGCCCGCGTCGAGGTGATCGCCTGCGACACCGCCGACCGCCCGGCACTGGAACGCGCCCTGGCGGACCTTCCCGCACCCTCCGCCGTCATCCACACCGCGGGCGTGCTGTCCGACGCCACGGTCGACACCCTGACGCCGCGCAGGCTCGATACGGTGCTGCGCCCCAAGGTCGACGCCGCGCTCCATCTGCACGACCTCATCCGGGACCCGGACTGCGCGTTCGTGGTGTTCTCGTCCGTCGCCGGGCTGACCGGCAACGCGGGGCAGGGCAACTACGCCGCCGCCAACGCCGTCCTCGACGCGCTCGTCCACCACCGCCGCACCCTCGGCCTGCACGGCGTCTCGCTCGCCTGGGGCCTGTGGGAGAGCGAGGACGGCATGGGCTCCGAGCTGTCCACCGCCGACCTCACCCGCATCAGGCGCTCCGGTTTCGCCCCGCTCGGCCACGACCAGGGCCTGACCCTCTTCGACGCCGCCCTCGCCGGGGACGAGGCCGTTCTCGCGCCCGTACGGCTGAACGAGTCGGCCCTCACCGGGGACGTCCCGCCCGTCCTGGCCGACCTGGCGCCCGCCTCGGCGCCCCGGCCCACCGCGGCCGGCACCCTGCGGGCCCGGCTGGCGGACCTGCCCGAGGCCGAACACGACGCCGCTGCCCTGGAGTTCGTCCGTACCGCGGCCGCCGCCGTCCTCGGCTACGACACCCCCGACGACATCGACCCCGGCCGGGAGTTCCACACCGTCGGCCTGGACTCCATCGGCAACCTCGAACTCAGCCGCCGGCTGTCCGCCGGCACCGGTCTGCGGCTGCCCGCGACCCTCACCTTCGACCATCCGACACCCGCGGACCTCGCCTCGCATCTGCGGCGACTCCTCCAGGAGAGCGCATCATGAACACCGTTGTCATCGGCGGAGGCATCATCGGCCTCGCCACCGCCTGGCGGACCCTGCGCCACGGCGCCACCGTCACCGTGATCGACCCGGCCCCCGCCACCAAGGCGTCCCACGCGTCGGCGGGCATGCTCCCGCCCAGCAGCGAGCAGATCGACGGCGAGAACGACCTGCTGCGGCTGTGCCTGGCCTCCCGGGACCTCTGGCCGTCCTACGCCGCCGAGCTGGAGGAGTTCGCCCCCTCCGGTTTCCGGCGCGACGGCGTCCTGGACGCCGCCTTCGACGACGACGCCCTGCGCGTCCTCGACTTCCAGGAGTCCTTCCGGGAGTCGCTGGGCATCCGCTCCGAACGCCTCACACCCGAGGAGTGTGGCACCGTCCAGCCCGCCTTCGCCCCCGCCCTCGGCGGCCTGCTGGCCCCCGACGACGGCGCCGTCGACCCGCGCACCTTCAACGCGGCGCTGCTCACGGCCATCGAAGCACTCGGCGGCACCGTCATCCGCCGCCGCGCCATCCGGGTCGCGAACCACACCGTCACCCTCGACAACGGCGACGCGGTCACCTTCGACCGCGTCGTCCTGGCCGCCGGCTGCTGGACCCACCACATCGGGGGCCTCCCCGAGGAGGCCATCCCGGTGATCCGTCCCGTCAAGGGCCAGATCCTGCGGCTGCACTCCGACCCGCCGCTGCTGGGGGTGACGTCCCGCGCCCTCTCCAAGGGCGGGTCGCTCTACCTGGTGCCCCGGCTGGACGGCGAACTCGTCGTCGGCGCCACCTACGAGGAGCGGGGCTACGACGAGACCGTGACCGCCGACGGCGCCCGCGGCCTGCTGGCCCGCGCCGCCGAGGTCATCCCCGGCGTCGGCGCCCTGCGCTTCGCCGAGATCACCGCGGGCCTGCGCCCCGCCTCGCCCGACGAACTCCCGCTGATCGGCCCGACCTCCGTCCCCGATGTCTACCTGGCCGCCGGCCACTTCCGCATGGGCGTCCAGCTCGCCCCCATCACGGCCGAGGTCATGTCCGCCTACCTCACCGGCACCGCCCCGCACGCCTCGGCGCTGCCGTTCACCCCGCTGCGTCTGGGAGGCGCGGCCTGATCAGGCCACCGGCGTCGGTGCCCGCGGCGGGCAGCGGCAGTGTGAGACGGAAGACCGCCCCCTGTCCTTCGACGGAAGTCAGCTCCAGCCGTCCGCCATGGGCATGGGCCAGTGACTGCGCGATGGCCAGTCCCAGGCCCGCCCCGCCGCCGGAGGCACGGCTACGCGAACTGTCGGCCCGGTAGAACCGCTCGAATACCCGTTGGCTCTGCTCCTCCGTCAACCCCGGTCCGCTGTCCTCCACTTCGAGTACGGCCCGACCGTTCACCGTGCCGACGCCCAGGCGCACGGGCGTGCCCTCGGGGGTGTGCGCCACGGCGTTTCCGATCAGATTGGTGACGACCTGACGCAGTCGCCGTTCGTCACCGAGCGCCGGGGCCGGCCCGGGCGGACCGCCGCCCGGGCCGGTGAGGCGGACGTCGCGGGACGGGGCGAGCGCGCGCAGATCGTGAAGGGCGTCGGCGGCCAGCGCGCGCAGATCCAGGGGGGCCGTCCGCAACCCCAGCCGTCCCGGGGCGGCCTGCTCGTCGATCTGGGCGAGCAGCAGCAGATCCTCGACCAGCCCGGACAGTCGCACCGCCTCGCGTTCGACGCGGTCCATGGTGCGGTCCACATCGGCGCGCTCGGGCAGGGCGCCCATGCGGTAGAGCTCGGCCAGTCCTCTGATGCCCGTCAGTGGGGTCCGCAGCTCATGGCTCGCGTCGGCGACGAATTGCCGCATCTTTGCCTCCGACGCCGCCTGTGCAGCCACGGCGGCCTCGATCCGGGCGAGCATGCCGTTCAAGGCGGCGCTCAGCCGTCCGATCTCGGTACTCGGCGGGGCGGTGTCGGGCACCCGGCGCGAGAGGTCGCCGTCCGCGATCGCGGCGGACGTCTCCTCGATGCGCCGCAGTGGCTGGAGCCCGGCCGCGACCGCGAAGTAGCCGAGCAGGGTGAGCAGTGCGAGCGTCACCGCGAAGATGAGGAGACAGCTTCTGCGTACCCGGTCCACGGTGCCGTCGACCTCGCTCAGCGACGCGGCGACGACCACGCTGGATCCGTCGCCCGTCGTGCGGGGCAGGCTCATCGTCCGCCAGACACGCCCGTCGGGAGCGGTGGTGTCGAACGGTCGGCCCGACCGGGCCGACGCGTCCTCGGAGCCGGGCGAGGGGAGGGCCGGTGGCGGGCCCTGCTGATGAGAACCGGCCCGGGTGGTCCTGCCGACATGGCCGGTGGGGGACACGTAGGCCACATACAGGTCGTCGACGAGGTCGAGGGAGAGCGGCCTGCCCTGCCCCTGCTGGAGGGCCTTCAGCGTCCCGGGCGACACCGCGGCCATCAACTGGCCGGTCGAACCGAGCTGGTCGTCCACGCGGTCGACGAGTGGTCCGCGCAGGGACGCGAGGACGAAGGCGTTGCCGACGAGCAGCCCGGCGGCGAGCAGGCACACCGTGAGCAGCAGGACCCTGGCCCGCAGGGATCTGCGGGTGAGGAGGCGATGCAGGTGCGGCCGGCTGACGGACCGATCGCCGACGGTCATGACCGCGGACTGCGCAGCGCGTAGCCGACCCCACGGACGGTGTGGATGAGTTTGGGCTCGACGTGGTCCACCTTGCGCCTCAAATAGCTGATGTACGACTCCACGATGCCGGAGTCGCCGCCGAAGTCGTACTGCCACACATCGTTGAGAATCTTGGTCTTCTCCAGTGCCTGGTCCTTGTGCTCGGCCAGATACCGCAGCAGTCTGAACTCGGTCGGCGACAGCTCCACGGGCTGCCCGGCGCGCGTCACCAGATGTGCGTCCACATCGATTTCGAGGTCGGCGACGCACAGGACGCCCTCCCGGGGCCTGCCGTGCGCCCGGCGCAGGATCGCCCGGATCCGGGCGATCAGCTCCTCGAGCCGGAACGGCTTGGTGACATAGTCGTCCCCGCCGATGGTCAGCCCGTTGACCTTGTCCTCCGGGTCGTTGCGGGCGGTGAGGAACAGCACCGGGATATCGCCCGAACCGCCGCCCACCGGACCCGTCGCCCGCTCACGCAGCGACCGCAGTACCTCGAAGCCGTCCATGTCGGGCAGCATGACGTCCAGGACGACGAGATCCGGGCGCTCCCGGACGGCGAGGGCCAGCGCCTCTTCGCCGGTGGCCGCCGACGCCACCTCGAATCCGGAGAAGCGCAGGCTCGCGGACAGCAGCTCACGGAGCGTCGGCTCGTCCTCCACCACGAGCAGGACTCCCTCTGCGGACCGCCCCCGGCGGTGTTCGGACTGCCGTCCCGATGCCATTCCCCAACCCCCCGGTGGTTCAACGCCCGTGAGCTGCGTGATGCCCGTGAGCCTCATGAGGAACGTGTCATCCTCAGCGGCCCGTTCGCTACCGATCCGGCCAACACGTCGTGGCTACACGTCGCGCCTGCGGAAGACGACGAACGCCATCGTCACGACCACCGCGACGGACGCCAACAGCACACCGTACCCCGCCCATGGGCCGAGCCTGTCCGGATCGGTACGCACCGCCATGATCTGGCTGCCCGCGTTCGTCGGCCACCACGTGGCCACGACGTCCGCCCACGACTCCGGGAACGCGGTCGAGATCACCGGAATGAGTAAGGTGGTGGACACAAGCACCGCCAGCGCCCCCGCCGTGGCCCGCAACAGAGTGCCGAGGGCGACTCCCAGAAGACCGATGGCGGCCAGATACAGGCCACAGCCGATCACCGCGCGGAACACACCCGGATCGCCGAGGGAGGCGTTCGGCACGCCCTTTGCCCCCAGGACCGGCTGGCCGACGAGGAACGCCGCGAACCCGACCACCTGGCCGACGACGAGCGCCACCACGGCGAACACCGCGGCCTTGGCCGCGAGCAGCCGGGTCCTGCGCGGCACCGAGGTGAGGCTCGTCCGGATCATGCCGGTGGCGTACTCGGACGTGACGGTGAGGACACCGAGTTGGCCAAGGGGCAGCTGGGCGAGGATGTAGCTCTTGACGCTGGCGGCCGTCGGATCGAACGCCGCACGGTCCGCGGCGGTGCCCGCGTCGTACCTCGCCGCGCCCGCCGCCGAGAACAGCAGGCCGAGTCCGACGCCCAGGCCGATCGTGACCAGCAGGCTGTAGGCGGTGGACCGCAGGGTGCGGATCTTCATCCACTCGGACCGCAGCGCATCGGTCACCCGGTACGGACGGGAGGGGCCCGCGTCCGGCCGGAGCCGGGACGTCGTCGCCTCGGCGGTGACACTCATCAGGCCGCTCCTTCTGCCACGTTGTACTCGACGTCGTCGCGGGTGAGCTCCATGAACGCGTCCTCCAGGGAGGTGCGCCGGGGCGTCAACTCGGCCAGCGGAACGCCGTCCGCGAGGGCCAGCCCGCTGATCTCCAGGCTCTCCATCCCGGACACGATGAGATCGCCGTCCGATTCGACGCGTACGGTCGCTCCGTTCCTCCGCAACACCTCGGCGAACTTGTCCTTGGACGGGGTGCGGACGAGGACCGTCCGCTCCGAACTCGCCTCGACGAAATCGTGCAGGCTCGTATCCGCGACCAGCCTGCCGCGACCGATCACGATCAGATGGTCGGCGGTCAACGCCATCTCGCTCATCAGATGGCTCGACACCAGAATGGTGCGCCCCTCGTCGGCCAGCCGCTTCATGAGCTGCCTGATCCAGCGGATACCCTCGGGGTCGAGACCGTTCACCGGCTCGTCGAACATCAGCAGTTCCGGATCGCCGAGCAGGGCCCCGGCGATACCGAGCCGCTGACTCATACCGAGGGAGAACTGTCCGGCGCGTTTGCCGGCGACACCCAGCAGCCCCACCTGCCCCAGCACCTCGTCCACCCGCCGCGTCGGCAGACCGTTGCTGAGGGCCAGGCACCGCAGATGGTTACGGGCCGTCCGGCTCGGATGCACCGCCTTGGCGTCCAGCAGGGCGCCGAGCGAACGCATCGGCTCGGGAAGATCCCCATAGCGCCGGCCGGCGACGGTCGCGGTGCCGGATGTCGGAGTGTCCAGCCCAAGGATCATGCGCATCGTGGTGGTCTTGCCCGCGCCATTGGGGCCCAGGAAGCCGGTCACCATACCGGATTTGACCGTGAAGCTCAGATGGTCGACAGCGACCTTGTCCCCGTACTGCTTGGTCAGATCCTTCACTTCGATCATCCGTCGGCCTCCACGGCGTAGCTGCCCTCGGCCGTGGGGCCGACCCTGTATGTGTGCATGGCCGCACCGTGGCACACCCATGTCACTCGGGTCTGAACGCTTCCTGGGAGTCGGCTGGACGCCCGGCCGCCGGGCACCACCGCATCGCGAGCGAGCCCGGGTAGCGGCGGCGGTGCAGGTGGACACGTCCAGGAAATTCCCAGGAAACACCCAGGGCTCTCCCTGCCGGTCAGACCGGCACGGGGACGCTCAGGTGGCCGGTGGCGTTCTCGGTCCAGGAGTGATCCTCCTCCGAGCGGGACCTGATGGTCAGGGTGCGGCCCGTGGCCGGGTCCTCGGGCCCGACGATGACCTGGAGCAGTGCGGCGCCCCGGGCGCCGAAGGTGACGGGGGCGTTCAGGACGAGTTCCGCTATCTCGTCGATCCCCACCGTCCGCGCGGCGTGGAACGCCAGCTCGACGAAGGCGGTGCCGGGGAGGATGACGGTCCCCATGACGATGTGGTCGCCGAGCCAGGCGTGGTCGGCCAGCGTCACCCGGCCCGTGAACAGATGGCTGCCGTCGGGGAGTTCGGTGGCCGTGGCCAGCAGCGGGTGTGAGGCGGGCTCCAGGCCCAGGCCCGCGGGTGAACCGGCGGGCTCGGGGGTGTCGAGCCAGTAGCGGCGCCGCTGGAAGGCGTACGTGGGCAACGGGACGACCCGGGCCCCGTGCCCGGCCAGGAACCCCTTCCAGTCGACGGCGACCCCGCAGGCGTGGGCCTGGGCCAGCCCGGTGACCAGGCTGGTCGGCTCGTGGTGGCGGGGGCGCAACAGCGGTACGGCGGCGGCCTCGGGCAGCGCCTCGCGGGTGAGCGCGGTGAGCACGGCGTCGGGGCCGATCTCCAGACAGGTGGTGACGCCGAGGCCGTGGAGCGCGGTGAGGCCGTCGTGGAAGCGGGTGGTGCCGCGGATGTGCTCGGTCCAGTACGCGGCGCCGGTGGCGTCGGAGCCGGTGGCGGCGCGGCCGGTGACGGTGGAGATGAGGGGGATGCGGGGCGCGTCGTACCGCAGGGTCTCGGCGACCTGGCGGAAGTCGTCGAGGATGGGCTCCATATGGGGCGAGTGGAAGGCGTGGCTGACGGTGAGGCGGCGGGTGCGCCGCCCTTGGCCGGAGAACTCCGCGGCGATGGCGGTGACGTCGGTCTCGTCGCCGGAGACGACGACCGCGCGGGGCCCGTTGACAGCCGCGATGCCGACGCGTTCGGTGAGGAGAGGAGTGACCTCGTCCTCGGTCGCCTCGACGGCGACCATGGCGCCGCCCGGGGGCAGGGCCTGCATCAGGGTGCCACGGGCCGCCACCAGGCGGCAGGCGTCGTCCAGGGAGAGGACGCCCGCGGTGTGGGCGGCGGCGATCTCACCGATGGAGTGGCCGATGAGATGGCTGGGGGTGATGCCGAAGTCCTCGGCGAGGAGCCGGGTGAGGGCGGTCTGGAGCGCGAACAGGCCGGGCTGGGTGTAGCGGGTCCGGTTCAGGAGCGTGGGGTCGTCCGCGAAGACGACGTCCCTGAGGGGGTGTTCGCCGCCGAGGTGGCGGTCGAGGGTGGCGCAGACCGCGTCGAACGCCTCGCGGTAGGTGGGGTAGGTGTCGTAGAGCTGTCGGCCCATGCCCGGGTGCTGGGCGCCCTGGCCGGTGAAGAGGAAGGCCACCTTCGTGGTGCGGGGCCGGCTGGGGAGGGTGGCGGGGGCGGGGTCCTGGGCGAGGGTGTGGAGATGGGCCAGGAGTTCGTCGCGCGTGGCACCGACCACGGCGGCCTGGTGCTCGAAGGTGGCGCGGGCCGTGGCCAGGGTGCGGGCGATGTCGGTGGGGTGGAGGGTCGGGTGTTCGGTGATGTGGTCGAAGAGGCGCTGCGCCTGGTCGCGGAGGGTCTGTTCGGTCTTGGCGGAGAGCAGCCAGGGGACCGTGGTGGTGTTCGCCGTGGGTTCCGGCGTGGGTGTGGCGGGGGCTTGTTCGAGGATGAGGTGGGCGTTGGTGCCGCTGATGCCGAAGGAGGACACGGCGGCCCGGCGGGGGTGGTCGGTCTCCGGCCAGGGCCGGGCCTCGGTGAGCAGCTGGACGCTGCCGGTGGTCCAGTCGATGTGCGGGCTGGGCTGATCCACGTGGAGGGTCTTGGGCAGGGTGGCGTGGCGTATGGCCTGGATCATCTTGATGACGCCGCCGATGCCCGCGGCGGCCTGTGCGTGGCCGATGTTGGACTTGAAGGAGCCCAGCCACAGCGGCTCGTCGCGGTCCTGGCCGTAGGTGGCGAGCAGGGCCTGTGCCTCGATGGGGTCGCCGAGCGTGGTGCCGGTGCCGTGGCCCTCCACCGCGTCCACCTGGTCGGGGGTGAGCCCGGCGCTTGCGAGGGCGGCGTGGATGACCCGCTGCTGAGCTGGGCCGTTGGGCGCGCTCAACTGGCTGCTCTTGCCGTCCTGGTTGACCGCCGAGCCCCGTATGACGGCCAGGACGGGGTGGCCGTTGGCCTGGGCGTCGGACAGCCGTTCCAGCAGGATCGTGCCGGCACCCTCGGCCCAGGTGGTGCCGTCGGCGGCGGCCGCGAACGACTTGCACCGGCCGTCGGCGGCCAGCCCGCGCTGGCGGCTGAACTCCACGAACATGCCCGGCGTCGGCATCACCGCGGCGCCACCGGCCAGCGCCATGGCCGACTCGTCGTTCCGCAGCGACTGACAGGCCATGTGGAGAGCCACCAGCGACGAGGAGCACGCGGTGTCCACGGTGACCGCCGGGCCCTCCAGACCGAGCGTGTACGCGATCCGCCCGGACGCCACGCTCAGGGTGGTGCCCGTCAGCAGATGGCCCTCGACATCCTCCGGGCCCCGGTGGATGAGCGAGGCGTACTCGTGCCCGGACACCCCGCTGAACACCCCGGTACGGCTGCCGCGCAGCTCACCCGGGGACAGCCCGGCGCTCTCCACACACTCCCAGCTGGTTTCCAGGAGCAGCCGCTGCTGGGGGTCGAGCGCGAGGGCCTCTCGGGGGCTGATGCCGAAGAACTCGGGGTCGAAGCGGTCGGCGTCGTAGAGGAAGCCGCCCTCGCGGGCGTAGGTCTTTCCCGTGGCGTCGGGATCCGGGTCGTACAGGCCGTCCAGATCCCAGCCGCGGTTGTCCGGGAACGGCCCCACCGCGTCACGCCCCTCGGACACCAGCTCCCACAGCCCCTCGGGCGTGGTGGCGCCGCCGGGGAACCGGCAGGCCATGCCCACGACCGCGATCGGCTCGCGGGCCCGTGACTCCGTCTCGGCCAGCCGCTGGCGGGTGCGCTGGAGGTCGGCGGTCACCCGCTTCAGATAGTCGCGCAGCTTGTCCTCGTTCATGATGCGACGCCGCTCCTCCTGGGTTGCCGAGCCCGTCGGCGGGCCCCTGACCGGGTCATGAGAGCCCCAGCTCGTTGTCGATGAAGTCGAAGATCTCGTCGTCCGTCGCGGATTCGATCGTCACGCCCTCCGGCCCCGGCTGCTCCGGTGCGGCGTCCTCCGAGCCGCCCAGCGTCAGCAGCAGGGCCCGCATGCGCGCGGCCACCGCCGTACGGACACCGGGGACGGCCGTGCGCAGACCGCTCTCCAGCCGGTCCAACTCGGCCACCAGCGACTGCGGAACCTCGTCGGGGGCCCGGTCGGGTGCCAGCTCGGCACGCAGCATGGACGCCAGCTGAACCGGCGTGGGGTAGTCGAACAGGGTGGTGGGCGGCAGCCGCAGACCGGTGGCGTGGTTGAGGTTGTTGCGGAACTCGACGGTGGTGAGCGAGTCGAGCCCCATCTCCAGGAATCCGCTGTCGGCGTCGATGGCGTCCGGCGAACCGTGTCCGAGGACCGCGGCCACCTGCCCACGGATATAGGTGAGCAGGATGTCCAGCTGGGTGGCCTCGTCGTGCGGGGCGAGCCGCTGCCGCAGCGTGTCCGGGTCCGCCGCGCCGCCCGTGGCGGCGGCCCGCCGGGTCCGGGAGCGGACCAGCCCCTGCAACACCGGCGGGACCGGGGCATCGCCCTCGCCCAGCCGTGCCAGGTCCAGCTTCGCGGGCACCAGGAGCGCCCGGGGCGAGCGAAGCGCGAGGTCGAGCAGGCCGAGCGCCTGCGCCGTCGGCATCGCGGCGATGCCACCGCGGCCCAGCCGCGCCCGCCCGACTGGATCCAGCCCCGAGGTCAGTTCGCTGGTCTGCGCCCACAGGCCCCACGCCAGCGACAGGCCCGGCAATCCCCGCGCCCTGCGGTGGGCGGCGAGCCCGTCCAGGAAGGTGTTCGCGGCGGCGTAGTTGGCCTGTCCGGCATTCCCGATCGCCCCGGCCGCGGAGGAGAACAGCACGAACGCGGCCAGATCCAGGTCCTCCGTCAGCCGGTGCAGATGCCAGGCGGCGTCGACCTTGGGCCGCAGCACCGCCGACAGCCGCTCCGGCGTCAGCGACGCGATGGCGGCGTCGTCCAGCACCCCGGCCGTGTGGAACACCCCGGTCAGCGGATGCGCGCCGGGAACCGACCGCAGCAGCCCGGCCAGCGCGTCGGCGTCCGCGGTGTCGCAGGCCGCGACGGACACGTCGGCGCCCAGCGCCTTCAGCTCCCCGGCCAGCTCCGCCGCGCCGTCCGCCGCCGGTCCGCGCCGGCTGGCCAGCAGCAGATGCCGTACGCCGTGCCGCTCCACGAGGTGCCGGGCCAGCAGGCCGCCGAGGGTGCCGGTGCCACCGGTGATCAGCACCGTCCCCTCGGGGTCGAGCCCTGCGCCGTTCCCGTCGTCGTCCGTCTCGGGTGTTTCCGGTGTGGGCAGCGTCGCCCGCACCAGCCGGGGCACGCGCAGCTCGCCGCCGCGGATGGCCAGCTGCGGCTCTCCCGTGGCGAGCGCCGCCGGGAGCGCGCGGTACGAGGCGTCCGACTCGTCCAGGTCGACGAGCACGAACCGGCCGGGATACTCCGCGTCCGCGGTGCGCATCAGCCCCCACACCGTGGCCGCCGCCGGATGCGGCACCCGCTCGCCGTCCTCGGCGGCCACCGCACCCCGGGTCAGCACCATCAACCTGGCGTCGGCGAGGGCGTCGTCGGAGACGAAGTCCCGCACCAGGGCGAGGAGTCCGGCGGCCGCGGTGTGCGCGTCCGCCGCCAGGTCACCGCCATCGGAGCGGGCCGGCCCCGCCACCACGATCTGCGGTGGCTTGGCGCCCTCCGCGCCGAGCGCGGCGAGGGTGGGGTGGTCCACCGCGTCGATCCCGGCGGTACGGAGCGCCGCGGCCACCTCCGCCACGCCGATCACCGCCCACGGGCCGCTGCTCTGGGACGCGGGCGCCGGTACGGGGAGCCAGCCCGGCTCGTACAGTGCGTCGCTCTGCCGGGCCCGCGCGGCGGCCAGCTGATCCGGGGCCACCTCGCGCATGGCCAGCCCGGCGATGGTGAGCACCGGAGCGCCGGTCGCGTCGGCCACGGAGAGGGACATCATGTCCCGCTCCGAACGGGTCAGCCGCACCCGCAACCGGGTCGGTCCGACGGCGTGCAAGGCCGCACCGCTCCAGGAGAACGGCAGCCGTACGCGCTCCGACTCGTACCAGAACAGCATCAGCGGGTGCAGCGCCGAGTCCAGCAGCGCGGGGTGGACGCCGTAGGCCTCCGGGTCCGTGCCGTCCGGGAGCGCGATCTCCGCGTAGAGGGTGTCACCGACCCGCCAGCCCGCCCGGAAGCCCCGGAACAGCGGCCCGTACTCGTATCCGCGCCCGATGAACCCGCGGTAGAACTCCTCGACGTCGACCGGCTCGCCCTCGGCGGGCGGCCACGCCGTGAGGTCGAACGCGGGCGCGGGCGCCGCATCGGCGAGGAAGCCACTGGCATGGCGGGTCCACTCGGCCGTCTCCTCGGCCGCCTCGCTCTCCGAGGAGAACAGCGAGAACGACCGCCGTCCCGCCTCGTCCGCGGCGCCCACGGTGAGCCGCAGCTGCCGGGCGCCCCGCTCCGGCACGGCCAGGAAGGCATGGTGGGTCAGCTCTTCGATCTGGTCGCATCCGACATACCCGGCCGCGTGCAGCAGCAGATCCACGAAGGCCACGCCCGGCAGGACGACCGTCCCGTGGACGACATGATCGCTCAGCCACGGCTGGGCCTTGAGCGACACCTCGCCGGTGAACACGGCGCCTTCCCCGTCGGGGAGGGTGATCGCGGCGGTGAGGAGAGGGTGGGTGGAGGTGTTCGGGGCGCTGGGCTTCGATGTCTCCAGCCAGTAGCGCCGGCGTTGGAAGGGGTAGGTGGGGAGGTGGACGGTGGGGGTGCTGGTGTCGCCGATCAGGGGCGTCCAGTCGACGTGGAGGCCGTGGGTGTGTGCGGTGGCCAGGGCGGTGAGGAAGGTGTGGTTGTCGTCCCGGTCGCGGTGCAGGACGGGGACGAGGGTGGTGTCGTCGGTGTCTTCGGGCAGGCTGTCCTGGGCCATGGTGGTGAGGGTGGCGTCGGGGCCGAGTTCGAGGTAGTGGCGGACGCCGTGGGTGTGGAGGGTGGTGATGCCGTCGGCGAAGCGGACGGCTTCGCGGACGTGGCGGACCCAGTAGGTGGGGGTGGTGATCTCGTCGGGGTCGGCCAGCTGCCCGGTGAGGTTGGAGACGAGGGGGATGGTGGGGGAGTGGTAGGTGAGTTCTGCGGCGACGCGGGCGAATTCCTCCAGCATGGGGTCCATGTGGGGGGAGTGGAACGCGTGGGAGACGGTCAGCCTGCGGGTCTTGATGCCGCGTTCGGTCAGGGCGGCGGCGATGCCGGTGGTGGTTTGTTCGTCGCCGGAGATGACCAGAGAGGTGGGGCCGTTGACGGCGGCGATGGTGACTTCGTGTTCGCGGCCTTCGAGCAGGGGGCGAACGTCGTCTTCGGTGGCGCGTAGGGAGATCATCGCCCCGCTGGACGGAAGCGCCTGCATGAGGGTGCCGCGGGCGGCGACCAGGTGGCAGGCGTCGTCCAGGGTGAGGACTCCGGCGATGTGGGCGGCGGTGAGTTCGCCGATGGAGTGTCCGGTGAGGTAGTCGGGAGTGACGCCGAAGGATTCCACGAGGCGGTAGAGGGCGGTTTCCAGGGCGAACAGGGCGGCCTGGGTGTATCGGGTCTGGTTCAGCGGGCCCTGGTCCTCGGCGAAGACGATGTCCTTGAGCGGCTGTTCGGCTTCCAGGTACTGGTCCAAGGTGGTGCAGACCTCGTCGAACGCGTCGCGGAAGGTGGCGTGGGTGTCGTAGAGCCGACGTCCCATGCCTGCCCGTTGGGCGCCCTGGCCGGTGAACAGGAACGCGGTCTTGCCCGGGTGCGGCGTGCCGCGAACCACCGCCGGGGACGGTTCGCCCCGGGTCAGTGCCTCCAGCGCGCGGTCGAAGGACTCGCGCTCATCCGCCACCACCACCGCCCGGTGGTCGAAGGTGGTGCGGGTGGTGGCCAGGGAGTGGGCGATGCGGGCGGGGTGTCCGGCGGTGTGGCCGATGAGGCGCTGGGCCTGGTCGCGGAGGGCCTGTTCGGTCTTGGCGGAGAGGAGCCAGGGGACCGTGGCCGGGTGGGTTATGGGCTCCGGGGCGGGGGTGTCGGGGGCTTGTTCGAGGATGAGGTGGGCGTTGGTGCCGCTGATGCCGAAGGAGGACACGGCGGCCCGGCGCGGGTGGCCGTTCTCGGGCCAGGCGCGGGCCTCGGTGAGCAGCTGAACCTTGCCCGAGGCCCAGTCGATGTGCGGGCTGGGCTCATCGACGTGGAGGGTCTTGGGCAGGGTGGCGTGGCGCATGGCCTGGATCATCTTGATGACGCCACCGATACCGGCCGCCGCCTGGGCGTGGCCGATGTTGGACTTGAAGGAGCCCAGCCACAGCGGCTCGTCACGATCCTGTCCGTAGGTGGCGAGCAGGGCCTGCGCCTCGATGGGGTCGCCGAGGGTGGTGCCGGTGCCGTGGCCCTCCACCGCGTCCACCTGGTCCGGGGTGAGCCCGGCGTTCGCCAGGGCGGCGTTGATGACGCGTTGCTGCGACGGTCCGTTCGGTGCGGTCAGGCCGTTGCTGGCACCGTCCTGGTTGACCGCAGAGCCTCGGACGATGGCCAGGACGGGGTGGCCGTTGGCCTGGGCGTCGGAGAGTCGTTCGAGCAGGACCATGCCCGCGCCCTCGGCCCAGATGGTGCCGTCGGCGGCGGCCGAGAAGGACTTGCAGCGGCCGTCGGGCGCCAGCCCGCGCTGGCGGCTGAACTCGAGGAACATCCCGGCATTCGCCATGATCGTGGTGCCACCGGCCAGCGCCATGGAGCACTCGCCACTGCGCAGCGACTGGCAGGCCAAGTGGAGTGCCACCAGCGAGGACGAGCAGGCGGTGTCGACCGTGACCGCCGGGCCCTCGAAGCCGAACGTGTACGCCACCCGGCCGGACGCCACGCTCGCCGTCGTCCCCGTCAGCAGATAGCCCTCGACGGGTTCACCGCCGTGATGCGTCAGCGAGACGTACTCCTGGGCGGCCACTCCGGCGAAGACGCCCGTGGCGCTGCCGCGCAGGGTCTCGGGCCGGATACCGGCGTCCTCGAACGTCTCCCAGGCCGTCTCCAGAAGGAAACGCTGCTGGGGGTCGAGCGCGAGGGCTTCGCGCGGGGTGATGCCGAAGAACTCGGGGTCGAAGCGGTCGGCGTCGTAGAGGAAGCCGCCCTTTTGGACATAGGTCTTGCCGCGCACATCGGGGTCGGGGTCGTACAGGTCGTCGACGTCCCAGCCACGGTTGTCCGGGAAGTCGCCCACCGCGTCGCGGCCCTCCGCCACCAGCCGCCACAACTCCTCCGGCGTACTGGCGCCCCCGGGGAAACGGCAGCCCATGCCCACGATGGCGATCGGCTCGGCCGTGTCGGAGGGCGCCGGTGCGGTACGGGCGGTGCGCCGGGCCACCTGGGCGGCACCGGCCTCCGCCTGGCCACTGCCCATCAGCTCGCCGCGGATGTAGCTCGCGAGGACGGTGGGGGTGGGGTAGTCGAACAACAGGGTGGACGGGAGACGCATCCCGGACGCCTTGTTGAGCGAGTTGCGCAGCTCCACCGAGCTGAGCGAGTCGAAGCCGAGGTCCTTGAACGAGTGCGCGGGGTCGATCGCGTCGGGCGAGCCGTGTCCGAGGACGGTGGCCACATGACCGCGCAGGAAGTCCAGGACGATCCGGTCCTGCTCGGGCTCGGGGTGTCCCGCGAGCGACTGCCGCAGGCCGCCGGCGTCCCCTCCGGCCGCGACCGTCCGGGCGGCGCTGCGCAGGGGCGTACGGACCAGCCCGCGGAAGATCGGTGCCACGGGGACGGACGTGGCGCGGGCCCGCAGCCCCGCGAGGTCGAGCTTGGCCGGGACCACCACCGCCGGGTCGGCCCGGAGCGCCGCGTCGAAGTGGGCGAGCGCCTGTTCGGCGGGCATCGGCAGCAGCCCGTTGCGGCTCATGCGTGCCCGGTCCTGCTCATCGAGGGTTCCGGCCATGCCGCCGCCCTGGTCCCACAGCCCCCAGGCGAGTGACGTGGCGGGCAGTCCGTGCACACGGCGGTGCCGGGCGAGGCCGTCCAGGAAGCTGTTGGCGGCCGCGTAGTTGGCCTGTCCGGGCGAGCCGAGGACACCGACCGCCGACGAGAACAGGACGAACGCGTCCAGGTCCAGGTCGCGGGTCAGGAGGTGGAGGTTCCACGCGGCGTCCACCTTCGGGCGAAGCACCCCGTCGAACCGCTCGGGGCTGAGCGCCGTCACGATGCCGTCGTCCAGTGTTCCGGCGCAGTGCACCACCGCGCCGAGCGGATGCTCCGCCGGCAGGCTCCCGAGCAGCGCTTCCAGCGACGGGCGGTCGGCGGCGTCGCAGGCCACGATGGTGGCCTCGGCGCCGAGTTCGGCGAGTTCCGCGGCGAGGGTGCTCTCCGCCCGCGGGCCGCTCCGGCTGATGAGCAGCAGCCGCCTGACGCCGTAGGTGCCGACCAGGTGGCGGGCGAGGAGCGTGCCCAGGGCGCCGGTGCCACCGGTGATGAGCACCGTCTTGTCCGGATCGAACGGCGCCGGAGCGGTGCCCGGCGTGTCGGTCTCGGTGGCGGGGCGGGCGAGGCGAGGGGCCAGAAGCGCGCCGTCGCGCACGGCGAGTTGCGGTTCCGTCGTGGCGAGGGCGGCCGGGACGGCGCTCAGTGAGGAATCCGAGCCGTCGAGGTCGATCAGGGTGAACCGGTCCGGGTGCTCCGACTGAGCGGTGCGGATCAGTCCCCAGACCGCCGCTCCGGCCAGGTCGGCCGGCTCGTCGCCGGTGCCGGTGGACATCGCGCCCCTGGTGAGGATCACCAGGCGGGAGTCCGGCCGGTCGTCGGAAACGACCGCCTGGACCAGACCGAGGACGCGATGGGTGAGGGAGCGGGTCGACTGCGCCGGGTCGGCGTCGTTCTCGGAGACGCACCACGTGACGAACACCTCGGGCCCGGTGGAGTCGTCGTCCCGCTGCGCGGTCGGGAGCGCCACCGCGTCCTGCGGGACCTCGACCGTGTCCTGTATCCCGTCCTCGGGTGCCGGGACGGCGAGCCAGTCGACCTCGTACAGCTCTCCGGCGTCGGCCGCACGCGCGGCGGCGAGTTGGTCGGGGCCGACCGACCGCATGATGAGGGCGTCGATCGTCATCACCGGCGCACCCGTCTGATCCGCGATGACCAGCGACACCGTGTCCGGCGTGGGCCACATGAGACGGATCCGCAGGGCCCTCGCCCCGGTCGCGTGGAGGGAGACACCGCTCCACGAGAACGGCACCCTGATGGTGTCGTCCGCCGCCTCGCGTCCCGCGACGAGCGCCGCGGGCTGGAGGGCCGAGTCGAGCAGACCGGGATGGATGCCGTACGCGCCGGGATCGGCGTCGGCGGGGAGGGACACTTCCGCGTACGTGGTGTCCCCGTCCCGCCAGGCCGCGCGCATCCCCCGGAACAGCGGTCCGTAGCCGAAGCCCGCACCGGTGACCCGCCGGTAGAACTCCTCCGTGTCCATGGGGACCGAGGCGGCCGGGGGCCAGACCTCGTCCGTCAGCACCCCTGCCGTCGCGGGCGCTTCCCTCTCCTCGGCCGCGAGCACTCCCGTGGCATGGCAGGTCCACTCGTTCTCGGCCGGGGCGTCCTCCGGCCGGGAGTAGACCGCGAGGGAGCGCCGCCCGGAGTCGTCCGCCGCTTCGACGAGGACCCGGAGCTGGAGAGCGCCGCGTTCCGGCACGGCGAAGAACACGTGGTGGGTGAGTTCCTCGATGTGGCCGCAGTCGACGTGGCGTGCCGCGTGGAGGAGGAGATCGACGAACGCCACACCGGGCACGATCATCGACCCGAAGATGGCATGTTCGGCCACCCAGGCGGGGTCGGATCCGGAGACACGACCGGTGAAGAGGTGCCCGCCCCCATTGGGGAGTTCGGCCATGGTGGTCAGCACCGGATGGCCGGTCGCCGTCAGCCCCAGACCGTCGGCACCCGCGGTGGGCCTGGTCCTCTCCAGCCAGTAGCGCTGACGCTGGAAGGGGTAGGTGGGGAGGTCGACGGTGGGGGCGCCGGCTTCGCCGATGAGGGGCGTCCAGTCGACGGGGAGGCCGTGGGTGTGTGCGGTGGCCAGGGCGGTGAGGAAGGTGTGGTTGTCGTCCCGGTCGCGGTGCAGGACGGGGATGAGGGTGGTGGCGTCGGTGTCTTCCGGTAGGGAGTCCTGGGCCATGGTGGTGAGGGTGGCGTCGGGTCCGAGTTCGAGGTAGTGGCGGACGCCGTGGGTGTGGAGGGTGGTGATGCCGTCGGCGAAGCGGACGGCTTCGCGGACGTGGCGGACCCAGTAGGTGGGGGTGGTGATCTCGTCGGGGTCGGCCAGCTCGCCGGTGAGGTTGGAGACGAGGGGGATGGTGGGGGAGTGGTAGGTGAGTTCAGCGGCGACGCGGGCGAATTCCTCCAGCATGGGGTCCATGTGGGGGGAGTGGAACGCGTGGGAGACGGTCAGCCTGCGGGTCTTGATGCCGCGTTCGGTCAGGGCGGCGGCGATGCCGGTGGTGGTTTGTTCGTCGCCGGAGATGACCAGGGAGGTGGGGCCGTTGATGGCGGCGATGGCCACTTCGTGCTCACGGCCTGCCAGCAGCGGTCGTAGCTGCTCCTCGGTGGCCCGTACGGAGATCATGGCACCCCCGGCGGGGAGCGCCTGCATCAGTGAACCGCGGGCGGCCACCAGATAGCAGGCGTCGTCCAGGGTGAGGACTCCGGCGATGTGGGCGGCGGTGAGTTCGCCGATGGAGTGGCCGGTGAGGTAGTCGGGGGTGATGCCGAAGGACTCCACGAGGCGGTAGAGGGCGGTCTCCAGGGCGAACAGGGCGGCTTGGGTGTACCGGGTCTGGTTCAGCGGGCCCTGGTCCTCGGCGAAGATGACGTCCTTGAGGGGCTGTTCGGCCTCCAGGTACTGGTCCAGCGTGGCGCAGACCTCGTCGAACGCGTCGCGGAAGGTGGCGTGGGTGTCGTAGAGCCGGCGTCCCATGCCTGCCCGCTGGGCGCCCTGGCCGGTGAACAGGAACGCGGTCTTGCCCGGGTGGGTGGTGCCGCGCACGACGGCCGGGGACGGTTCGCCACGGGTGAGGGCGTTGAGCGCGTGGTCGAAGGACTCGCGCTCATCCGCCATGACCACGGCCCGGTGGTGGAACAGGGACCGTGTGGTGGCGAGTGCGTGGGCGACTCGATCCGGGGGCAGCTCGGGGCTCACCTCGAGGTGGGTGCGCAACTGCTGGGCCTGGGCCCGGAGGGCCTGCTCGGTCTTGGCGGACAGGACCCAGGGGACCGTGGTGGTGTTCGCCGTGGGTTCCGGCGTGGGCGTGGCGGGCGCTTGCTCCAGGATCAGGTGGGCGTTCGTCCCGCTGATGCCGAAGGCGGACACGGCGGCCCGGCGGGGGTGGCCGTTCTCGGGCCAGGGCCGGGCCTCGGTGAGCAGTCGCACACGGCCGGTGGTCCAGTCGATGTGCGGGCTGGGCTCGTCGACGTGGAGCGTCTTGGGCAGGGTGGCGTGGCGCATGGCCTGGATCATCTTGATGACGCCACCGATGCCCGCGGCGGCCTGCGCGTGGCCGATGTTGGACTTGAAGGAGCCCAGCCACAGGGGCTCCTCGCGGTTCTGTCCGTAGGTGGCGAGCAGGGCTTTGGCCTCGATGGGGTCGCCGAGGGTGGTGCCGGTGCCGTGGCCCTCCACCGCGTCCACCTGGTCCGGGGTCAGCCCGGCGTTCGCCAGGGCGGCGTTGATGACGCGCTGCTGCGACGGGCCGTTCGGCGCGGTCAGGCCGTTGCTGGCACCGTCCTGGTTGACGGCCGAGCCTCGGATGACGGCCAGAACACGGTGTCCGTTGGCCTGGGCGTCGGAGAGCCGTTCGAGCAGGACCATGCCCGCGCCCTCGGCCCAGATGGTGCCGTCGGCGGCGGCCGAGTACGACTTGCAGCGGCCGTCCGGGGCCAGCCCGCGCTGGCGGCTGAACTCCAGGAACATCCCGGCGTTCGCCATCACGGTGGCGCCACCGGCCAGCGCCATGGAGCATTCGTCGCTCCGCAGCGACTGGCAGGCCATGTGGAGGGCCACCAGCGAGGAGGAGCAGGCGGTGTCGACGGTGACCGCGGGGCCCTCGAAGCCGAAGGTGTACGCCACGCGGCCGGACGCCACGCTCGCCGTCGTCCCCGTCAGCAGGAAGCCGTCGACGGGCTCGCTGCCCTGGTGGACGAGGGAGCCGTACTCCTGGGTGACGACTCCGGCGAAGACGCCGGTGGCGCTGCCGTCCAGCGTGTCGGGCCGGAGCCCCGCGTCCTCGAACGTCTCCCAGGCGGTTTCCAGGAGCAGCCGCTGCTGGGGGTCGAGCGCGAGGGCTTCGCGGGGGCTGATGCCGAAGAACTCGGCGTCGAACTCGGCCGCGTCGTACAGGAAGCCGCCCTCGCGGGCGTAGGTCTTGCCGCGCACATCCGGGTCGGGGTCGTACAGGTCGTCGAGGTCCCAGCCGCGGTTGTCGGGGAACGCCCCCACCGCGTCGCGGCCCTCGGCCACCAGCCGCCACAGCTCCTCCGGTGTGCCGGCGCCACCGGGGAAACGGCACCCCATGCCGATGACCGCGATCGGCTCGTCGTCGTGCGGGGTGGGCGCGGCGGCGTCGGCGGCCCCGGTGCCGGCGGCGCGTGGGGTGCTCGCGGTGTCCGCCGCCACGGCGGGGACCTCCGGCGGCGGGGCGTCACCGGCCAGTTCGTCCCTGAGGTAGGTGATCAGGGCGGCCGGTGTGGGGTGGTCGAACAGCATGGTGGACGGCAGATGCAGCCCCAGGGCCTCGCCCAGGACGATGAGCAGTTCGATGCCCGCGAGCGAGTCGAATCCCAGGTCCTTGAACGAGGTGCCGGGGTCGATGGCGGGCGGCGAGCTGTGGCCCAGGACGGTGGCGATGTGCAGGCGCAGGACGTCCAGCAGCAGATCCCGCTGTTCGGCCTCGGGCAGCCCGGCGAGCCGCCCGCGCAGGGACGTGTCCTGCCCGCTGTCGCTTTCCCGGCCGGTGGGCGCGACGGCCTGCGCGGGAAGCAGGTCGGCGAGCAGCGGGGACAGCGGGCTCGACGCCCGCTGCGCGTGTGCGCCGGTGAGATCGAGGCCGGTGGGCACGAGCACCGTGCGCTCGGCCGCGAGGGCCGCGTCGAAGAGCGCGAGCGCCCGCGCGGTGGGCATCGGCGCCAGTCCCTCGCGGCTCATACGGGCCAGGCCACGCCGGTCCAGGGTGCCGCCCATGCCGCCGTCCTCGGCCCACAGGCCCCAGGCGAGGGAGGTGGCGGGCAGACCGTGTCCGTGGCGGTGGTGGGCGAGCGCGTCGAGGAAGGCGTTGGCGGCGGCGTAGTTGGCCTGCCCGGCGGTGCCCAGGGTGCCGGCCACGGAGGAGAACAGCACGAACGCGCTCAGGTCCGCGTCCCGGGTCGCCAGGTGGAGGTTCCACGCGCCGTCCGCCTTGGGGCGCAGCACCGTGCCCAGCCGGTCCCGGTCGAGGTCGGTGACCACGCCGTCGTCCAGGACGCCCGCGCAGTGCACCACCGCGCCGAGCGGGTGTTCCCCGGGCAGGGCCGCCAGCAGCGCGGCCAGGGCGTCGCGGTCGCCGACGTCGCAGGCGGCGACGGTGACCTCGGCGCCGAGAGCGGTCAGCTCCTCGGTGAGGGCGCCCGCCGCGCCGGGGCCGCTCCGGCTGGTCAGCAGCAGCCTCCTGACCCCGTGCCGGGTGACCAGGTGGCGCGCGAGGAGGGCGCCGAGGGCGCCGGTGCCGCCGGTGATGAGCACCGTGCGTCGCGCGTCGAACGCGGTGACGGGGGAGGCGGGCGGTTCCGGTGCCAGACGCGTCAGGCGGGGTACGAGTAACTGCCCCTCGCGCAACGCCAGTTGTGGTTCCCCGGTGGCCAGGGCCGCCTCGATGGCCTCTTCGGAGGCCCGTGAGCCGTCGAGGTCGAGGAGGGTGAACCGGTCCGGGTGCTCGGTCTGGGCCGAGCGGATCAGGCCCCACACCGACGCGGCGGCCGGATCGGCGCCGGTCCGGTCCGCGCCGGTGGATACCGCGCCCTCGGTGAGGACCACCAGGCGGGCGCCCGGCCCCGCGTCGGCCAGGACCGTCCGCAGCAGCTCCAGGGCGTGGTCGGTCGCGGCGTGTGCCGCCTCGGCCGCCTCGGCGCCGTCTTCAACCGCCTCGCCGGACCGGGCGAGTACCGCCTCCGGCCGGGCCGCGCCGGACCGCAGCGCGGTGCGCAGGGCTTCGGTGTCCGGGTACGTCTCGGTCGCGGGGCCGAGCGCGGCCAGCGCCGCGGCGACCAGCCGGTCGCCCGCGTCCCCGACCACGGCCCACCCTGCCCCCTCGGGGGAGGCGGCGGCGTCCGGTGGCGTGGCCACCGCGCGCCAGGTGACCTCGTGGAGCGCGCCGTCGCGGTCGGGCCGGGCCGCGGCGAGCTGCTCGGGGCCGACCGCGCGCAGGGCGAGGGATTCGACGGTCAGGACCGGCGCCCCGGACGCGTCCATGACCCGCAGCGCGACCGAATCCGGCGCGAGACGCGTGAGCCGGACCCGCAGGGCGCGTGCGCCGGTGGTGTGGAGGGTCACGCCGCTCCAGGAGAACGGCACCTGGAGCGTGCCGTCCTCGGAATCGCTGGCGGCCAGCGCGATCGGGTGGAGCGCGGAGTCGAGCAGCCCGGGGTGGACGCCGTACGGGCCGGGCGCGGTGCCCGGGGGCAGGGCGACATCGGCGTACAGTGCGTCGCCGTCCCGCCAGGCGGCCTTGAGCCCCTGGAAGACCGGGCCGTAGCCGAAACCGGCGTCGGCGATCCGCCGGTAGAAGCCGTCGGTGTCGAGGGGTTCGGCGGAGGCCGGGGGCCAGACCGGGTCGGCGGGCGCGCCGGTGTCCTCCGCGGTGGCGCCGAGCGCGCCGGTGGCGTGGCAGGTCCAGTCGGTGCCCGGCGCGGCGTCCTCGGGCCGTGAGTGGACGGCGAAGGCCCGCCGCCCCGTGTCGTCCGCCGTCCGCACCAGGACCCGCAGTTGGAGGGCGCCGTGCTCGGGGAGGGCCAGGAAGACGTGGTGGGTGAGCTCCTCGACGCGGGCGCACCCCGTCCGCGCCGCGGCGTGCAGCAGCATGTCCACGAACGCCACGCCCGGCATGACGGGTGTGCCGAAGACGGCGTGGTCGGCCGCCCAGCCGGGGGTGGCGGCGTTCACCCGGCCGGTCAGGAGCAGCCCGCCCGGGTCGGGCAATTCGGCCGCGGTGGTCAGGATCGGGTGGCCGGTCGCGGTCAGCCCCAGGCCGTCGGCGCCCACGGTGGGCTTCGGCGTGTCCAGCCAGTAGCGCTCGCGCTGGAACGGGTACGTGGGCAGGTCGACAACCGGGTGCGTGGCGTCACCGTACAGGCGGGCCCAGTCGACGGCGACACCATGGACGTGCAGCCGTCCGAGGGCGCCCATCAGCGCCTGCGGCTCGTCGCGGTCGCGGTGGAGGGTGGGGACGAGGGTGGCGGCGTCGGGGTCGGTGAGGCTGTGGCGGACCATGGCGGTGAGAACGCGGTCCGGCCCCAACTCCACGTAATGGGTGGCGCCTTCGGCCTCCAGCCGGGTCACCGCGTCGGCGAACCGGACGGTGCCGCGCACATGCCGCACCCAGTACTCCGCGGTGGCCACATCGCCGTCCGCCACCACCGGAACGCGCGGTTCGGCGTACGTCACGCCCTCGGCGACCGCGCGGAAGTCCTCCAGCATCGGGTCCATCAACGGCGAGTGGAACGCGTGGGACACCGTGAGGCGGTTCGTACGGCGCTCACCGAGCCGTTCGAGGACGGCGGCGACGGCGTCCTCGGTACCCGAGAGCACCACGGAGGTGGGGCTGTTGACCGCGGCGAGTGCCACCCGCTCCGTCAGATACGGGGCCACCTCCTCCTCGGTGGCCTCGACCGCCACCATCGCACCGCCGGGCGGCAGCGCCCCCATCAGCCGCCCCCGCGCGGTGACCAGCGCGGCGGCGTCCTCCAGCGAGAACACCCCGGCGACCTGCGCGGCGGCCAGCTCCCCGATCGAGTGACCGGCGACGACATCGGGCCGTACGCCCCAGGACTCCAGCAGCCGGAACAGCGCCACCTCCACCGCGAAGATCGCGGGCTGGGCGGACTCCGTACGGTGCAGCGCCTCCTCGTCGCCCCACATCACCTCGCGCACCGCCGGGTCGAGCACGGCGCACACCGCGTCGAAGGCGCGGGCGAACACCGGGAACGCCTCGTACAGCCCCCGGCCCATCCCCAGCCGCTGGCTGCCCTGGCCGGTGAACAGGAAGGCGGTCCTGCCGGGGCGGGCGGTGCCGCGCAGCAGGGCGGGCGACGGTTCGCCGCGGGTGAGGGCGTCCAGGGCCCGGTCGAACGCCTCGCGGTCGGCCGCCACCACCGCGGCCCGGTGGGTGAAGTGGGCGCGGGTGGTGGCCAGGGAGTGGCCGATGGCGGCGGGTGTGAGGCCCGGGTGGCCGGCCAGGTGGCCGCGCAGCCGCCGGGCCTGGTCGCGGAGGGCCTGCTCGGACTTGGCGGAGAGCACCCACGGGAGCACGGCTCCTTGGGGAGCGCCCGAGTCCTGCTGCTCCTGCGCGTCCTCGGGCGTGGGCGGGGCTTCGAGGATGAGGTGGGCGTTGGTGCCGCTGATGCCGAAGGAGGATACGGCGGCCCGGCGGGGGTGGCCGTTCTCCGGCCAGGGCCGGGCCTCGGTGAGCAGTCGCACACGGCCGGTGGTCCAGTCGATGTGCGGGCTGGGCTCGTCGACGTGGAGGGTTCTGGGCAGGGTGGCGTGGCGCATGGCCTGGATCATCTTGATGACGCCACCGATACCGGCCGCCGCCTGGGCGTGGCCGATGTTGGACTTCAGCGAGCCCAGCCACAGCGGCTCCTCGCGCCCCTGGCCGTAGGTGGCGAGCAGGGCCTGCGCCTCGATGGGGTCGCCCAGGGTGGTGCCGGTGCCGTGGCCCTCCACCGCGTCCACCTGGTCCGGGGTGAGCCCGGCGTTCGCCAGGGCGGCGTTGATGACGCGTTGCTGCGACGGTCCGTTCGGCGCGGTCAGGCCGTTGCTGGCACCGTCCTGGTTGACCGCAGATCCTCGGATGACGGCAAGAACACGGTGTCCGTTGGCCCGGGCGTCGGAGAGGCGTTCCAGCAGGACCATGCCCGCGCCCTCGGCCCAGATCGTGCCGTCGGCACCGGCCGCGAACGACTTGCACCGGCCGTCCGCGGCCAGTCCGCGCTGCTGCCCGAACTCCACGAACATGCCCGGGGTCGCCATCACCGTGACGCCACCCGCCACCGCCAGCCCACAGTCCCCGACACGCAGCGCCTGCACCGCCTGGTGCATCGCGACGAGCGACGACGAGCAGGCCGTGTCGATCGTCACCGCCGGACCCTCGAGACCGAAGGTGTAGGCCAGCCGTCCCGACGCGACGCTCGCGGTGTTGCCGGTGAGCAGATAGCCGCCCAGCCCGTCGTCGCCCTCGTGCAGCCGGGGGCCGTACTCCTGTGACATCGCGCCCACGAACACCCCGGTGCCGCTGCCGTGCAGCGTGCCCGGGTCGATCCCGGCGCGTTCGAACGCCTCCCAGGTGACCTGCAGCAACACCCGCTGCTGCGGGTCCATCGCGGTGGCCTCGCGCGGGCTGATGCCGAAGAACTCCGCGTCGAACCCGGCGGCGTCGTCCAGGAACCCGCCGTGCCGGGTGTAGGTCTTGCCCCGCACCCCCGGCTCGGGGTCGTACAGGGCGTCCAGGTCCCAGCCCCGGTCGGTGGGGAAGCCCGAGATGGCGTCCACACCGCCGTCGACCAGCCGCCACAGCTCCTCGGGCGAACCGGCGCCACCGGGGAAGCGACAGGCCATGCCGACGACCACGATCGGGTCGTCGGCGTCCACCGCGCGCGGTGCGGACGTGGCGGGCGACGTGTCCTCGCCCAGGGCCAGTTCGCACAGCTTCCGCGCCAGCCGGGACGGGCTCGGGTGGTTGAAGACGACGGTCTCCGGCAGCGCCAGCCCGGTGGCGTCCACCAGGTTCTGCCGCAGCTGGACCGCCATCGTGGAGTCCATGCCCAGCTCACGGAACGCCCGGTCGACGTCCACCGTGTCCGTGCTCAGGTGGCCCAGCACGATGGCCGTGCGCAGCCGCACCAGCTCCAGCGCCGTACGGTGCCGCTCGTCCTCCGGCAGCCCGGCGATCCGCTCCGGCCACGTCGTCGTTCCGGAGCCGGACACCGGGGCCTGCGCGCGCTCGGCCTCTTCGCGCGGGGCCGTGGGCTCGTACGCGGCGGACACCTCCGGCCAGTGGCGCTCGCGCTGGAAGGCGTACGTGGGCAGCGCCACGCGGCGCGGCGTCCGCCCCGCGAACACGGCCGGCCAGTCCACGGGCAGCCCGCGCACATGAAGCTCCGCCAGGGAGGTCAGCAGCGGCGGCCACGGCGCCTCGTTGCGCCGCAGCGACCCCACGACCAGCGCCTCCGGCAGCGTCTCGCGCAGTCCGAGGGTGAGCACGGGATGCGGGCTCGACTCGAGATACGTGCCGAAGCCCGCCTCCGCCATGGCCCGGAGCGTCGCCTCGAAGAGGACGGGCTGACGGAGGTTGGTGTACCAGTACCCGGCGTCCAGCCCGGCCGTGTCGATGGCGCTTGCCGTGACCGTCGAATAGAACGCGATGTCACACGAGCGCGGCGTCACCCCCGCGAGCTGCTCCAGCAACCGCTCCCGGATGGCCTCCATATGCGGCGAGTGCGAGGCGAAGTCCACGGCGGGGACGGCCTTCGCCCGGATCCCGTCCGCCTCGCAGCGGGCCAGCAGCGCGGCCACCACCTCCGGGGCCCCGGACACCACCGTGGCGCCGGGCCCGTTGACCGCGGCGATGCTCAGGCCCTCGCCGAAGCCGGCGATGTAGTCCGCGACCCGGTCGGCCGGGAGCGGCACCGACGCCATGGCCCCGGTGCCCGCCAGCGTCATGATGGTCCGGCTGCGCAGCGCCACCACCCGGGCGGCGTCCTCCAGGCTGAGCGCTCCCGCGATGTGCGCCGCGGCCACCTCGCCCTGCGAATGCCCCACCACCGCGTCCGGCCGCACGCCCAGCGACTCCCACACCCGGGCGAGCGACACCATCACCGCGAACAGCACGGGCTGCACGACATCCGCGCGGTCGAGGGACGGCGCGCCGGTCCCGGCGGTCAGCGTGTCCAGCAGCGACCAGTCGACGTACGGGGCGAGCGCCGCGTCGCACGCCTCGATCGAGGCACGGAAGACCGCCGACGTACGCAGCAACTCGCGCGCCATGCCCTCCCACTGCGACCCCTGCCCCGGGAACACCAGCGCCACCTTGCCGTGGTCGCCCGTGACACCCGTGACCAGCCCCGGCAGTTCGGCCCCGGTCCGCAACGCCTCCAGCTGCGCGTCGTGGTCGAGCCCGAGGGCCACGGCGCGGTGCTCGAAGTGGGTGCGGGTGCGGGCCAGCGACCAGCCGACGTCGTACGGATCCGAGTCGCCGTCAGGGGTACGCCGCTCCAGCAGCCGCCCGGCCTGGGCGCGCAACGCCGCCTCCGTACGCCCCGACACCAGCCACGGCGCCAGCGGGATCACCGGCTCACCGCTTCCCGAAGCGTCCTGCGCGGCCCGCTCCGGCCCCTCGCCCAGCACGACGTGGCAGTTCGTCCCGCCCACGCCGAAGGAGCTCACCCCGGCCAGCAGCGGCCCGTCCGGCCACGGGCCGCACGCGGTCCGGACGCGCAGGTTCAGCGCCTCGGGGTCGATGCGCGGATGCGGCGCCTGGTAGTTCAGGCTCGCCGGGATCTCCCGGTGCCGGATGCTCAGCGCCGTCTTGATCAGCCCGACGATCCCGGCCGCGCCCTCCAGATGCCCGACGTTGGTCTTGGCCGAGCCGACGAGAACGGGCGAGCCCGCGGGCCGCGCGCTGCCGTACGCGGCGCCCACGCCCTCCGCCTCCAGCGGATCGCCCGTCGGCGTGCCCGTCCCGTGCAACTCCACATAGCGCACCCGCGCCGGATCCACCCGCGCGTCCTCGCACGCCCGCCGCGCCACCGCCGCCTGGGCCTCGGCGCTGGGCACGGTGAGCCCGGCGGTGGCGCCGTCGTTGTTGACCGCGCTGCCGAGGATCACCCCGTACACCGTGTCCCCGTCGCGTACCGCGTCCGTCAGCGGTTTCAGCACCACGACGCCGCCGCCCTCGCCGCGTACGTAGCCGTTGGCGCGCGCGTCGAAGGTGAAGCAGCGCCCGTCCGGCGACAGTCCGCCGAACCGCCCGGCGACCTCGGCGCTCTCGGGAGCGAAGTTGAGCGCCACCCCGCCCGCCAGCGCCAGGGTGCACTCGCCCTTGCGCAGGCTCTCCACCGCGAGGTGCACCGCCACCAGCGACGACGACTGCGCGGTGTCCACCGCCAGGCTCGGGCCGCGCAGACCCAGCGCGTAGGAGACCCGGTTGGCGATGACACCGCGGTTCAGCCCGGGCAGCGAGTGCTGGGTGATCGCGCCGCCGCGCTGCGCCAGCGCCGCGTAGTCACCGGCGATCGCCCCGACCATGACGCCCGTCGCCGTGGAGCGCAGCGTCTCGGGGACGATGCCCGCGTCCTCCAGCGCCTCCCAGGCCAGTTCGGCGAACAGCCGCTGCTGCGGGTCGATCGCCACCGCCTCGCGCGGCGAGATGCCGAAGAACGCCGCGTCGAACGCGTCCACCCGGTCGAGGAACCCTCCGTGGCGCAGCCCGGCCCGATGCCGTTCCCCCTCGCCCGGCAGCACCGCGTCCGGATCCCAGCGGTCCGGCGGCACCTCGGTGATCGCACTGCGGCCCGCGCGCAGCAACTCCCAGAAGGCGCCGGGGTCGGGCGCCTGGGGGAGGCGGCACGACACGCCGGTGATTGCGATGGCATCAGTACCGTGAACAAGATCACTCGTCATGGTGGCGAGTGCCTCCCTCATCGCGCGCTGTCGAAAACGCCGGGCTGGCGTTCGTCCTGAGGCACGATCGTCGGCTTCGCCACCCGCCCCTAGCTACCCGTAGAGCCCCCTAGGAGACCGTGTCTCATACGGCGAACGGGCCGCCGGAAACAGCGCGTCCGCCCGCCCCGTCGGACAACGGGACGGGCGGACGACGCTCCCTCGCCAAGGCGCGGCGGAACGGGTCAGGCGGACTCGTAGCTGACGGCGTGGGCCCCCTGCAACAGCTGCTCGCGGTTTCTGATGCCCATCTTGCGGTAGACCCGCGTCAGATGCTGCTCCACGGTGCTGACCGTGATGAACAGCCGGTCGGCGATCTCCCGGTTGGCGTACCCCTGGGCGGCCAGCATGGCGACGCGCCGCTCGGATTCGCTCAGCCCGCCGAAGCTGTCGTGGTCGGCGCGGTCGCCACCGCGGGAGCCCGCGCTCCCCCGGGGGCCGATGCTCCGCGGCGTGGACGTCGGGAGCAGCTCCTGGCACAGGAACTCCGCCTGGCAGCTCTTGGCGAGCCGCCACGCCCGCCGCGCGGTCGGCCGGGCCCGCTTGTCGCCCAGCTGCTGGTACGCGCGGCTGAGATCGGCCAGCACGGCGGCCGCCTCGTACCGTGCGCCACTGCCCTCCAGCAGGCGGAACGCGTCCCGCAGGACGGGCGGTTGCTGGGTGACCGGCTGCACCAGGGCCAGGCCGTGCAGCGCCATTCCTCGCGACCGGGTGAGCCCGGAGTCCGGCCTGGCGAGCTGCTTCTCCACGAGCCGGGCCGCCCGCTCCCGGTCGCCCAGCCGCAGCCACGCCTCCGCCTCGCCCAGCCGCCACGGCGCCACGGCGGGCGTATCGACGTTCCAGCGCCGCATCAGGCTGCCGCACCCCTGGAAGTCGGACAGCGCCAGATACGTGTTGCCGGTGGCCAGGTGGTGGCGCCCGCGCGCGTACAGATAGTGCAGCCCGGCGCGGGTGAGGAACAGCTCCGGCGGTGGCTCCGGCGTCAGGTACCCGGCCGCGGCCTGGTGGTCGCCCATCGCGGTGTGCGCCTCGATCAGTATGGCCAGCGCCAGCGCGCTGCTGACGTTCCACCGCGGCCCGGACAGCCTGGCGTACGCCGTCTCCGCCTGCCGCACGGCGTCGGCCAGCCGTCCGCGGCGCAGCGAGACGAGAGCGCCGACGCAGGCGATCTGCGCCCGCCAGGCCGGGGCGTCATGGCGTCCCGCGTCGCCCGCCAGAAGGTCGTGCCACGTGGCGGCGGCGTCGATCCGATCCGCGTAGCACAGGGCGAGCAGCGCTTTGGGCAGGCTGCTGAGCTGCGAGGTCGCCGCGTTCTCACGGCTCTGGAGCACCTGCTCGGCCAGGGCGATGGCGTACTCGTCGGCACCCCGCTCCAGGACCAGGGCGAGCGCGTGCCGGGCCCGCAGCTCGGAGTGGGACATGGCCGGGGCGGCGGAGGCCGGCAGCGGACGGCTCAGCCGGTCGAGCACGCCGGGGACTTCCGAGGCCATCAGCATCCGCGTGCCGTGCAGCGCGGTCGCCATCTCCTCGTCGTCGCCGTTGAGTTGGTCGACGGCCTCCAGCGCCTCGTCGAAGCCGAGGTGGAACAGCATGCCCTCGGCGGCCCACAGCGCGTCGACCCCGGTCAGCTTGCCTTCGACGATGGGGCCCTTGAGCGCGAGGAAGTGCGGGGCCGAGTCGGCGGGCCGCAGCTGCCACTGCCCGCAGGCGAACTGCGACTTCACCGACAGGCGCTGCGCCTCGTCCACGCAGCATTCGCGGGCCAGCTCCAGGCACCGGATGCCGCGCTGTACGTCGCCGTCGTCCAGGGCCTGGCAGGCGGCCTCGCGCAGCACGCCCAGCACCCAGTCCTCGTGCAGCGGACCGACGCCGAGCAGATGCGCGGCGACCGCCTGCGGCGGCGCCCCGCTGTCGTACAGCAGACGGGCGGCGCGATACCGCAGCTGCGTGGCCTCCTCGTGCGGCATCTCGCCGAGGACCGCCTGCCGTACGCCCGCGTGCCGCAGCCGCGCGCCGCCCAGCACGCCGATGCCGGTGAGCAACCGGAGGTAGCGTTTCAGCAGTTCGGTGTCGATGCCGCTCAACCGGCTCAGCAGCAGCGGCGTGGCCGCCTCGTCCAGCAGCGCGACACACCGGGCGAGCAGGACCGCGCGCGGGCCGATCCGGTGCAGATAGGCGAGGACCGCCTGATGGAAGACCGGGCCGAGCGCCACCCCGCCCTCGGGGAGCGGCGCGCTCCCGTCGCTGTCCGGCGGGGCTCCGGTGGCGGATTCGGGCGCGGCGCGCAGCCTGTGCTCCTCGATGAGCGCCTGGGCCAGCAGCGGATTGCCGCCGCTCAGGGTGTGGACCTCGGCGAGGAACCGGTCCGACGGAGAGGACGAGGGCGGGTTCGCGGCCAGCTCCCTCATACCCACCCGGGAGAGCGGCCCCAGGTGGAAACGGCGCACACTCGTCCGGTACAGCAGATCGTGGAGGATGCGCGGCGGCTGCTCCTCCACGGAGACACCGCGCGTGAAGACCAGCGCGAGGGGGAGCCGGTTCAGCCGCTGCGCCAGGTAGCGCAGGCAGGAGAGGCTGGCCGTGTCGGTGTGCTGGATGTCGTCCACTGCGATCAGCAGCGGATGCCGGGCCGCCAGGTCGGCGATGATCTGGTACGTCTGCCGTGCGACGGCCACGGAGTCGTCCTCCGCCACGGGCGGGACCGGGATGGCGGCCCCATCGGCCCCATCCGGCCGTGGGCCCCGCACCGCCTGCACCGCGTGCAGGAGCTGGGTGAGCGCGCTGTACGGGACGTCGCGCTCGTGCGGCGAACTCACCACGCCGAGCACCGTGCTGCCCGCCGCGGTGGCCCGCTCCGCCAGCGCGTTGAGCACCGTGGTCTTGCCCATCGCCGTCGATCCGCTGACCGCCGCGATGACCCCCCTGCCCCGCGCGGACTGCGTCAGTAGATCATCGAGCTGTTCCAGTAATTTTCTTCGTTCCACCAACACTGCTGAGCTTCCCCCTGTCGGCATCTTTGATCGCGAAGCCGGTTCCGATTTCCAGCACGCCCGGAACGGAACGGACTCGTCAATGCTGGAAGTTCGCGGCCTTCATTCAGCCACTATCCGGGCGGTAGGATATTCGGCGCGACGCCGCGGAACACCCCTCGGGGGTGTTCCTAGGGAAATCTTAGTCCGCGGGCACACGGTTTCCATGAAGGAGGCTCGGCCGGGTCTTTCCGGAGCGATGAATTCCTTGTGTGCGGCGTGAGTCATGCAAATACCAAAGCCGTAGAGAAACAGGGTATTTTGTTGTAGACACCTGTCACGCATCGAGACCAGAAGGCATGGTCACGGACCGGGGCGCGGCACGGCGAAGGCCGCGACGGTGACCGCCGCGGCCTGGGGCGACGGGCCGGCCGTCAGCCCTGGTACACCTTGTTGGTGCCCGGGCCGCCGGAGAGCGTGTCCTGGCCCTTGCCGCCGTACAGCGTGTCGTCGCCCTTGCCGCCGTGCACGTAGTCGTGGTCGGCCCGGCGCGCAGGATGTCGTTGCCGTCGTCGCCGTACAGGTTGTCCGCTTCGCCGGTTCCGGTGGAGGCGAGGACCCCGCCGGGCGGGCGGCCGGACCGGTCAGAGATGGAGAAGCGCGGTCGCGGGGGGCGAGACATACTGCTCGAAGCCGGTCGGGTCGAGCCAGGCGACGCCGACGCGGGACCGCGAGGGCGGGCCCGTCCCCTACCAGGGAGACAGGATGAGCATGACCATGAAGACGGGACCGCAGTCGCCTGCGCCGCACGTTGCCGACAGCCATGACCTGATCCGCGTGCACGGCGCGCGCGAGAACAACCTCAAGGACGTCAGCATCGAGATCCCCAAGCGCAGGCTGACAGTGTTCACCGGTGTCTCCGGCTCGGGCAAGAGCTCGCTGGTGTTCGACACGATCGCCGCCGAGTCCCAGCGGATGATCAACGAGACCTACAGCACCTTCGTGCAGGGCTTCATGCCGACACTGGCCCGGCCCGAGGTCGACGTGCTCGACGGGCTGACGACCGCGATCATCGTCGACCAGCAGCGCATGGGCGCCGACCCCCGCTCCACGGTCGGCACCGCCACCGACGCCAACGCGATGCTGCGCATCCTCTTCAGCCGGCTCGGGCAGCCCCACTTCGGCCCGCCCGGCGCGTTCGCCTTCAACGTCCCCTCGGTCCGGGCGAGCGGCGCGATCACCGTGGAGCGCGGCAACAGCAGGACCGTGAAGGCGACCTTCAGCCGCACCGGCGGCATGTGCCCGCGCTGCGAGGGCCGGGGCACGGTCTCCGACATCGACCTCACGCAGCTCTACGACGACTCCAAGTCGATCGCCGAGGGCGCGTTCACCATCCCCGGCTGGAAGTCGGACAACGTGTGGACCGTAGGGCTCTACGCCCAGTCGGGCTTCCTCGACCCGGACAAGCCGATCCGCGAGTACACCAAGAAGGAAATGCGGGACTTCCTCCACGGCGAGCCGACCAAGGTCAAGGTCAACGGCGTCAACCTCACCTACGAGGGGCTGATCCCCAAGATCCAGAAGTCGTTCCTCGCCAAGGACCGGGAGGCGATGCAGCCGCACATCCGGGCGTTCGTCGACCGGGCCGTCACCTTCACCGTCTGCCCCGAGTGCGACGGCACCCGGCTCACCGAGGGCGCCCGGTCCTCCCGCATCGGCGGAATCAGCATCGCCGACGCCTGCGCGATGCAGATCAGCGACCTGGCGGCGTGGGTTCGCGGCCTGGCCGAGCCGTCGGTGGCGCCGCTGCTCGCCGCGCTGCGGCACACCCTCGACTCGTTCGTGGAGATCGGCCTCGGCTATCTCGCGCTCGACCGGCCGTCGGGCACGCTGTCGGGCGGCGAGGCGCAGCGCGTCAAGATGATCCGCCACCTCGGCTCCTCGCTCACCGACGTCACGTACGTCTTCGACGAGCCCACCATCGGGCTCCACCCCCATGACATCCAGCGGATGAACAACCTGCTGCTGCGGCTGCGGGACAAGGGCAACACGGTGCTGGTGGTGGAGCACAAGCCGGAGACGATCGCGATCGCCGACCATGTCGTCGACCTCGGCCCCGGCGCCGGTACGGCGGGCGGCGGCGTCTGCTTCGAGGGCACGGTCGAGGGACTGCGGAGCGGCGGCACCATCACCGGCCGCCACTTCGACGACCGGGCCACGCTCAAGGAGACGGTACGGAAGCCCACCGGCACGCTTCCGATCCGCGGCGCGACCGCGCACAACCTGCGCGACGTCGACGTCGACATCCCGCTCGGGGTGCTGGTCGCCGTCACCGGCGTGGCCGGTTCCGGCAAGAGCTCGCTCCTGCACGGCTCGCTGGTGGGCCGTCCGGATGCCGTCGAGGCGGGGGTGGTGGCGGTCGACCAGAGCGCGATCCGCGGCTCCCGGCGGAGCAACCCGGCGACGTACACCGGACTGCTCGACCCGATCCGCAAGGCGTTCGCCAAGGCCAACGGCGTGAAGCCGGCGCTGTTCAGCGCCAACTCCGAGGGCGCCTGCCCCCACTGCAACGGCGCCGGTGTCATCTTCACCGACCTGGCGATGATGGCCGGTGTCTCCACCACCTGCGAGGAGTGCGACGGGAAGCGGTTCCAGCCCTCGGTGCTGGACCACCGCCTCGGCGGCCGCGACATCAGCGAGGTGCTGGCGATGCCGGTGGCCGAGGCCGAGGAGTTCTTCGGCGCCGGAGAGGCACGCACCCCGGCCGCCCACCGCATCCTCGGCCGCCTCGCCGACGTCGGGCTCGGCTACCTCAGCCTGGGCCAGCCGCTCACCACCCTGTCCGGCGGCGAGCGGCAGCGGCTCAAGCTGGCCACGCACATGGGAGAGAAGGGCGGCGTCTACGTCCTCGACGAGCCGACGACCGGTCTGCACCTCGCCGATGTCGAGCATCTGCTCGGCCTGCTCGACCGGCTCGTCGACTCCGGCAAGTCGGTCATCGTCATCGAGCACCACCAGGCGGTCATGGCACATGCCGACTGGATCATCGACCTCGGTCCCGGCGCCGGCCACGACGGCGGGCGGATCGTCTTCGAGGGCACCCCCGCCGACCTCGTCGCCGCCCGTTCCACCCTCACCGGCGAACACCTGGCGGCCTACGTCGGCGCCTGACCGGCATCGCTCCGGGAGAACCGGGCGCGCAGCTCCGCCTCGAGGACTTCGAGGGTGCGCCCCCGGGTCTCGGGGACGTAGGCCTTCACGAACACGAGCGCGCAGACGCCCGCCGCCACGAAGAGGAAGAAGGTGTTGGAGATCCCCATCGCGGACACCAGCGACGGGAAGACCAGGCCGATCAGGAAGTTGGTCAGCCACAGCACCACGGCCGCGATGCCCATCCCGAACCCGCGCATGCGGGTCGGGAAGATCTCGGAGAGCATCAGCCAGGTGACCGGCGAGATCGCGCCCTGCTGGAAGGCGAGGAACGTCACCGTCATGGCCAGCACCGCGAAGGCACGGACCGTGCCCTCGGGCAGGACGATCGAGAACACGCCGATGAGCAGCAGGGCGGTGGTCGTGCCGAGCTGGCCGGTCATCAGCATGGGACGGCGGTCGACCCGGCCGAGCAGCCAGATGCCGACGAAGGTGGCGAGGACCGAGATCACGCCGTTGGCGATGTTCGCGGTGAGGGCGCTGTCCGAGGTGAAACCGGCGTCGGTGAGGATCTGCGTTCCGTAGTACATGATCGTGTTGACACCGGTGATCTGCTGGACGATCGCGATGCCGAACCCCACGAACATCAGCTTGCGCATCCACGGAGTGGCCTTCATGTCCTGCCAGCCGCCGAGCTTCGCCTGCTCGTCCTTGACGGCGAGCGCGGACACCTCGCTCAGCTCGGCCTCGGCCCGCGCCCGCGACCTGATCTGCTGGAGCACCTCGAACGCCTGGTGGAAACGGCCCTGGGAGGCCAGCCAGCGGGGGCTCTCCGGCATCACCAGCATGCCGAACCAGAGCACCACGGCCGGGACGGTCGCGATGACCAGCATCCAGCGCCAGACGCCACCGGACTCACCCCCCACCCGCGCGATGACCGCGTTGGAGGTGAAGGCCAGCAGCTGACCGCTGACGATCATGAGTTCATTGCGGGTGACCAGCGCGCCGCGCCGCTCGGCGGGCGAGACCTCCGCGAGGTAGACCGGCACGGTCACCGAGGCGCCACCGACCGCGAGGCCGAGCGCGAACCGTGCCACGATCATGACCTCGGTGTTCGGGGCGAGCGTACAGCCGAGCGTGGCCAGGAAGAAGACCACGGCCAGCAGCAGGATGTTGCGCCGCCGCCCCCGCGCGTCCGAGAGCCGCCCTCCGGCGACGGCGCCCAGTGCCGCGCCCAGCAGCAGCGAGCTGGTGACCATGCCCTCGGTGACGGGGGTCAGGCCCAGATCGTCGGTCATATAGGGCAGGGCGCCGTTGATGACACCGGTGTCGTAGCCGAAGAGGAGCCCGCCGAACGTGGCGATGATCGTGATGACCCGCAGCCGCCGGGTCACCGCCGCCGGGGCGTCGTCGATGGGCGGGGCGGGGGCGGGGCGTGCTGCGTCGTCCCTGACGTCCATGGTCAGTCCTTTGCCGAACGGCGTGAGGGTGTGGGGCTGTTGGGGGATCTGCCGCGCTCTACTAGCGCGCTCCAGTAGGAGTACGATGGCGCTTGTCCAAATGTCATGTCAATAGAGGGTTGCCGTACGTTTTCAGGTGCGCGGACCGGGGCGAGCGGGAACGACATGACACGCGGGGCGCGGGGAAGGCGGGGTCGAACGGTGGACGGAACGGGCAAGCGGCGCCCCACGATGGCGGACGTCGCGGCGGAGGCGGGGGTGTCCCGGGCGCTGGTCTCGATCGTCTTCCGCGACCAGCCGGGGGCGAGCCGGGCGACCCGTGACCGGGTGCTGCGCGTCGCCGACGAGATCGGCTACCGCCCCGACAACGCGGCCCGGCTCCTCGCCCGGGGCCGCAGCCGGACCCTCGGCGTGATGCTCACCGTCCAGAACGCCTTCCACGCGGACCTCGTCACGGCCATCCACCCCGAGGCCGAGCGGCTCGGCTACGACGTCCTGCTCGCCGCGACCGCTCAGGGCCGCGGCGAGTCCCAGGCGATCGAATCCCTGATCGGCCACCGCTGTGAGGCGGTGATCCTGCTCGGCCCGGACTCGCCGGCCGCCGACCTGGACGCGCTGGGGCGGCGCACGGTCGCCGTCTCCGTCGGCCGCCGCGTGCCGGGCGCCCGGGTCGACACCGTCCACACCTCGGAGGGCAAGGGCGTCCGGCAGGCCATGGACCATCTGGTGGCGCTCGGCCACCGCCACATCGTGCACATCGACGGCGGCCGCGGGCCCGGTTCGGCGGAACGCCGCCGCGCCTACCGCGCCGCGATGCGCCGCCACGGCCTCGCGGCCGGGGCGCGGGTGGTCCCCGGCGCCCATACGGAGGAGTCGGGCTTCGCGGCGGGCCATCTGCTGGTGGCCGAGCGCGACCGCGGCCACCCCCTGCCGACAGCGGTGCTCGCGGGCAACGACCGGTGTGCGATGGGCCTGTTGATGACACTGACGCGGGCGGGCGCCGACGTCCCCGGCGAGGTGTCGGTGGTGGGCTACGACGACAGCCATCTGTCGCATGTGATGCCGGTGGGACTGACGACGGTCCGTCAGGACGCCGCGCGCATGGCCCGGTACGCGGTGCGGTTCGCCGTGGAGCGGCTGGAGGACGATGCGGCGGAGCCGCGGGAAGCGGTGCTGGAACCGAAGCTGGTGGTGCGGGACACCAGCGCACCACCCCGGTCGCAGGACACCCCTCAGCGTGCCGTCAGGGCGGTGACCAGCTCGTCCAGCCCGCCGAACTGCCCGTCGAAGACATCGGAGCCGGTCGGCGGATCGCCGACCGGCCGTCGGACGTAGGCGGTGCGCATGCCCGTCGCCTGGGCGCCGCGGAGGTCCCAGGCGTGGGCGGCCACCATGAGTACGCGCTCCGGCGGACATCCGGCGGCGTCGAGGGCGAGCCGATAGACCTCCGGCGCCGGTTTGTACGCCTGGGCGGCCTCGGCGGACAGGGCTTGGTGCCAGCGCAGTCCGGCGTGTGCGTTGAGCCGCGGCAGCGCGGTGCGGCCGGCGTTGGAGAGGCCGAGGACGGGGAAGTGCCGCGCGAGGGTGTCCAGACCGGCGGCGGAGTCGCCCCAGGGAGGCAGGCGCTGCCCCGCCGTGGCCAGCCGGGCGATGGCCGCCGGGTCGCTGAGCCCGGCGTGGTGGGCCACGCGCGCGGCGGCCTCCGCGTCGAGGGTCTCGGGGGTGGCGTACGCGCGGTGCCCGTGCGCGATGCGTCGCTGCTCGCGCTCGACGTGCCGCTGCCACATGGTGAGCAGCGCGTCGACGGACGCCTCGTCCGCCGTGGGCAGTGCCTCACGCAGTGCCGCGCGGAGCCCCTCGGGCTCGTCGACCAGCGTTCCCAGGACGTCGAAGACGACCACCTCGATGCCGCGGATCCCGTCCATGCGTCCTCCCGCGATGCGTGCGCCTGTCAGCGTTACCGGTTCAACCGGTGATGAGTCTGTCATCGGATCCGTCACCGTTCAAGGCGGTGACGCAGGTCGGAGAGGCCAGGGGGCAGCCCGCAAGCGCCTGGCTGACCGCCGGCCAGATGCCCCAGCGGCTGGGGGCGCCGGCGGAGTGCACGCGGCTGCCGCGGACCGGCCCGTCGGCTTCACCGTGGTCCGCTGGTGAGGCGGAGGAGTTACGTCAGGAGCGGTCCCGGCGCCGGATCCTGGCCACCCCGGCGTAGGCCCACACCCGGTCGGGGGCGTAGCCCAGCCCGTCCTCCGGCCGTGGCGCGGCGCCGAGTTCGGGATGCCACTCCGGCAGCCGTACCACTCCGGGCTCCACCGGCCGCGTGCCGTCGAACAGCCGCAGGACGTCGGCGTGGCCGCGCAGCACCATGGGGGCGGCGACGTTGCGCTCGGCGTAGACGGCGGCCCCGGCGGATGTGGTGGGGGAGTAGTCGCCGGTCGCGTGTGACATGGCCAGGTAGCTGCCGTCCGGCAGGGCGTCGCGGTACGCGCGGAGGAGGCCGGCCGGGTCCGCCTCGTCGGGGACGAAGTGAAGGATGGCGGAGAGGATCAGCGCGATGGGCCGGTCCCAGTCGAAGATGCCCGCCGCGCGCGCCTCGCCGAGCACCGCGGCGGGCTGCCGCAGGTCACCGTGGCGGTAGGCCACGCGGCCCGCCGGTCCGGAGGTCAGCAGGGCGCCGGCGTGGGCCAGGACGATGGGATCGTTGTCCATGTACAGCACCCGGCAGGCCGGGTCCGCCCGCTGCGCGACCTCGTGCAGGTTCGGTGACGTGGGCACCCCGGTGCCCAGGTCGAGGAACTGCCGCACCCCCGCCGTTTCCGCCAGGTACCGCACCGCCCGGTGCATCCACGCCCGGTTCCCGCGCGTGCTGTCCCGCACCTGCGGCGTGCGGCGTAACACCTCCTCGGCGGCCGCCGCGTCGACCGCGTAGTGGTCCTTGCCGCCGAGGTAGTAGTCGTACATGCGGGCGGGGTGCGGCCGGTCCGTGGTGATCTGCTCGGGCGTGAAGCCGAGTGTCTGCGGGGTCTGGCCATCGGCGGGCATGGGCGCTCTCCTCGACGGGGCGGGGTGGTCGGTGCGGTCCCGCGTAGGGTATGCGGTCCGCGAACACCCCTGAGCTGCGACCAGTTGATTCCCTACACCTCCGCGGAGCGGGGCCCCCGAGGGGAGTTCGCGCTGCGCACAGTGAGACGATGCGCCCGCCGAAACGATTTTCTACCGAAACGGAGGGCGAATGCATAAACGTCGTGGAACCGTGACCCGCCGCTGGAGGGTGGCGGCGGTCGCGTCCACGGTGGCCGTGGCGATCGCGGTCCCGGTGGCGGTGGCCCAGGCCTCTCCCGAACCACCGGAGGTCGGCGCCAAGGGCGCGTATCTGCTCGACACCGGTTCCGACGAGGAGCTGATGGCCAAGGACGCCGACACCCGGCGTCAGATGGCGAGCACTACGAAGATCATGGCCGCGCTCGTGGTACTCGAGTCCAAGAACGTGGATCTCGACAAGCAGATCACCGTCAAGCAGGACTACCGTGACTACGTCACCAAGACGGAGGCCAGCACGGCGGACCTGCAGACCGGCGACAAGCTGACCGTCAACCAGCTGCTGTACGGGATGATGCTCCCGTCGGGCTGTGACGCGGCGATGGCGCTGGCCGACACGTTCGGCACCGGCGACACCGTGGCCGACCGTACCAAGTCGTTCGTCTCCAAGATGAACGCCAAGGCGGAGGACCTGGGCCTCACCAACACCCATTACGACTCCTTCGACGGTGTCTCGGCGAGCAGTGACAACTACTCGACGCCCCGTGACATCGCCGAGCTGACGCAGCGGGCGATGGAGAACTCCACCTTCCGGACCGTCGTCAAGTCGGTGTCCACCAAGCAGGAGGCACCGGCGGCCAACGGCCGCACCCGGTACTACTCCTGGGACAACACCAACCGTCTCCTGGGCTCCTACAAGGGCGCCATCGGGGTCAAGACCGGGACCACCACCCCCGCCGGTCCCTGTCTGGTGTTCGCCGCCGAGCGCGATGGCCGTACGGTCGTGGGAGTCGTCCTGAACGACGCGACGGACCGCTACCCGGACGCGCAGAAGATGCTCGACTTCGCGTACGACACCGACACCCAGGTGAAGTGGCGCAAGCTCCCCGAGGACGCTCAGCGGGACTGACCCGTGGAGCCCCTTCGGGGTGAGAGCGCGGTGCCCCGGCCGGAGACGACCCCGGCCGGGGCACCGGTGTTTCCGGCCGGGCTCTACGACGACGTCGTGGCCGCGTCCTTGCGGGACGCGTCCGGCGCCGCCGGCTCGCCGTCCCGCTCCTCCGGCAGTTTCAGCAGCAGCGTCAGCACGAAGGCCACCAGGTACAGGGCGAGGAAGACGAGTGTGACGCCGCCCGCGCCGACCAGCGGGAAGAAGAGGCTGGCGAGCGCCGGGCCGACGAAGGCCGCGCCGCCCGCGCCCAGGTTGAGCAGGGCCATCGAACCGCCCTTGTTCTCCGGGGCCATCGACGGGATGAGCGCCGAGATGGGGACGAAGCCCGCGAGGGTGGCCCCGTAGAACATGCCCGCCAGCACCGCGACCCAGAAGTGGTCCGGGCCGAGCCACACCGGGACGAAGTACAGCGTCGTGACGCTGATCGCGCAGCCCAGGGCGCCGAAACCGGCGATGGTGGTGCGCCAGCCGATGCGGTCGGAGAGGACACCGAAGATGAGGTTGAAGAAGATGTTCGTGCCGTAGATGATCGCCAGCAGCTGGAGCCACTTGTCCTCGCCGAACCCGATGTCGTCGGAGAAGATCCGCGGCAGGTAGACCAGCATGCCGAACTCGGGGGCGGTGTTGATGACCCGGACCAGGCAGCCCACCAGGACGCGCGGATGGGTCCAGATGATGGAGACGGAGTTGAGCAGGCTCTGCCGGGTGGTGACCTCCGGCGGCGCCATCCGGTCGCCGCCGGGCCTGCGGCGCGCGCCGACCAGGGCGATGGCGCCGCCGATGAGGATGAGGGCGAGGGCGGACCACAGCGTGCCCAGGCGGCCGAACCACGGGATGGTCAGGCTCGACCACAGCGAGCCGAGGGTGGGCAGGCCCCCGGTGAAGGCGAAGTAGAACCAGCCGACGGCGGTGCCCAGCCGGGCCTTCGGCGCCGTGTTGGTGATCCAGACCAGGAAGCCGAACGCGAAGAGCGGATAGCCGAAGCCGCGGATGCCGTAGAAGAGCAGCATCAGCGGGTAGTTCTCCGTGCCCAGCGCGAACAGCAGATACGCGGCGTCGAAGACGGCCCAGATCACCAGGCCCGTCCACATCACCCGGCGCGGCCCCCACACCTGGCAGAGCGCGCCGGAGAACCAGGACGCCAGCATGACGGCGATGCCGTACACCGTGATGACATACCCGGCCCGTACGTCCGTCGCGGCGCCGTGGTCGGCCATGTACGGGGCGATGAAGCCGGATTCGACACCATCGCCGATCATGAACAGGAGCACGCCCACATAGCCCAGGACCAAGGCTTTCGGCATCGCTGCCTCCACTTCGAGGTGTGTCTGCGGTGTGACGGAGTACGACCGCAGATACTCAAGCGCGCCGAGAGAAATATCAAGAGTCTTGGTAAGACTAACGAGGTGCGATGTTAACTATTCCGCGTCGACCACCCGCACATCCGTCTGCTCCCGCATCTCCCGCAGCAGTTCCTCGTCCACCGGGCCGGTCAGCAGCACATGGTCGAAGGAGTCCACGCTCTCCAGCCGGTGCAGCGCCCGGCGGCCCACCTTGCTGTGGTCCATGAGCAGCACGCTCGTCGCGCCCGCCTGCCGGGCCGCCCGCTTGATGCTGACGATCTCCTGCTCCTGATGGAAGGTCATGCCCGCGGTCATCCCGGAGGTGGACAGCACGGTCAGATCGACGGAGACGCCGCTGATCATGTCGATCGCCGGCAGCCCGATCCACGAGTCGTGGGTGCGCGAGTACTCGCCGCCCACGCAGATCAACCGGATGCCCTCGACCCCCCGCAGCTCCTCCGTGATCAGCCGGTAGTTCGTCACCACGGTCAGCGGCCCCACCTCGGGCAACAGCCGCGCCAGGGCCAGCGCCGAGGTCGAGTCGTCCAGCATCACCGACATCCCCGGCGCCACGAACGACAGCGCGGCGCGGGCCAGCGCCCGCTTCTCCTCGGTGTGCGCGTGCAGCCGGAAGTCCGAACTGGACTCGAAGACCATCGAGGGCTGCGCGGAGACCCCGCCGTGGTACTTGCGCAGGATGCCGCGGTCCGCCAGCTCGGCGATGTCCCGGTGGACCGTCATCAGGCTGACGCCGGTCAGCTCGGCCAGCTCGGCCACGGTGGCGTCCCCCCGGGCCAGGACGTGGTCGACGATCAGTTGGTGTCGCTGTTGCCGCGCACCGCGCGAAGACGGGAGAGTCATGACTCCATCCTGCCGTGCCAATTTCTCACATGTAACCAGTGACAACTCACAGCATCACTGTTAATTTCGCTGGGACGGAATCACCAGCCAGCAGATCAGGGGTACGCATGGCCGACGCAGTGGTCTTCGACATGGACGGCGTACTGGTGGAGAGCGAGCATCTGTGGGAGGAGCTGTGGACCGCGTACGCCGCCGCGCACAGCCGTTCCTGGGGCCCGGAGCAGACCCGTGACGTGCAGGGGATGAGCGCCCCCGAGTGGGCCGCGTACCTCACCCGGTTCTGCGGGGCGGGCGGCTCCGCCGAGGACACCGAACGAACCGTCGTCGACGGCATGGTCCGGGCGCTGGCCGACGGGCGCATCGAACTGCTGCCCGGCGCCCGCGAGATGATCACCGCCACCGCCGAGCGCGGACCCGTCGCGCTCGCCTCCTCCGCGCCGCGCCGCGTCATCGACGCCGTCCTCGTCCACCACGGCGTCGATCACCACTTCAAGGCGACCGTCTCCAGCGCGGAGGTGGAGCGCGGCAAGCCCAGCCCGGACGTCTATCTCGCCGCCGCGAGCGCGCTCGGCGTGGCCCCGGAGCGCTGTCTGGCGGTCGAGGACTCCAGCAACGGACTGCGCGCCGCCGCGGCCGCCGGGATGACGGTCGTGGCCATCCCCAATCCGCAGTACCCACCCGCCGAGGACGCCCTCGCGGCCGCCGCCTTCCGTTCCCCGGACCACGGCGCCGTGACCGACTTCCTGCTGGGGCGGCTCGACGCCCGAGGGGAGTGACCGACATGACCACGGTCCTGGTAGCCGGCGACGACTTCATCGCCCCCGAACTCTTCTCCACCGCCCTCGCCGACGCCCTGCCCTCCGCCGGGCTGGCCTTCCGCACCCTGCGCACCCGCTGGCCGAACGAGCCCTTCGGCCCGGTCGGGGCCGACGCGCGGGGCGACGGCGGCGTCAAGGAGGCCAGCGGCACCGAGGAACAGGTGCTGGAGGCCCTCGGTGACGCGAGCGTCGCCCTCACCCAGATGGCCCCCTTCACCGCCCGGGTCATCCGCGAGGCACCGCGGCTGAGGTTCATCGGCGTGGCCCGCGGCGGCCCCGTCAACGTGGACGTGGCCGCCGCCACCGCCGCCGGGATCCCCGTCACCTTCACCCCCGGCCGCAACGCCGCCGCGGCCGCCGAATTCGCCGTCGGCCTGATCCTCGCCGCCCTGCGCCGCATCACCTTCGCCGACGCCGCCCTGAAGGAGGGCGTGTGGCGCGGCGACTACTACGCCTACGAGAACGCCGGGCTCGAACTCGACGGCGCCACCGTCGGCCTCGTCGGCTACGGGGCCATCGGCGCGATCGTCGCCCGCGTGCTGCGCGCCTTCGGCGCCCACGTCCTCGTGTCCGACCCGTACGCGGACCCGGACCGGGCGCGGGCCGACGGCGTCGAACTCACCGCCCTGGACGACCTGTTGCGGCGCAGCTCGGTGGTGAGCCTGCACGCCCGGGTCACCCCCGAGACGCGGCATCTGCTCAACGCCGGCAACCTCGCCCTGCTGCCCGAGGGCGCCGTCCTCGTCAACTCCGCCCGCGGCGACCTGCTCGACTACGCCCCGCTGCCCGGGCTGCTGGAGTCCGGCCGGCTCGGCGCGCTCGCTCTCGACGTCTACGACGTCGAACCGCCCCCGGCGGACTGGCCGCTGCACCGCGCGCCCAACGTCATCACCACCCCCCATCTGGCGGGCGCCACCCGGCAGACCGCCGACCGGGCCGCCGCGATCACCGCCGCCGAGGCCGCCCGCTTCCTGCGCGGCGAACCACTGCGGCACGTCGCCAACCCGGAGGTGCTGACCGGAGGCCGATCATGATCGTCGGAGTGGACATCGGTACGTCGGTCACCAAGGCCCAGCTGATATCCCGCGACGGCCGCACCACCCCCGCCCACGAGGCCCGCAGCACCGTCTACACCCTGCCCGGGCAGCGCGTCGAACAGGACCTGGACGACGTCGTGGGCACCGTGGAGACCGTCGTACGGGCCGCCCTCGCCGACGCCGCGGACCTGGACGGCGAACCGGTCGAGGCCCTGGCCCTCACCGGGCAGGGCGACGGGCTGTGGCTGCGCGACGCCACCGGCGCCCCCGTCGGCCGCGCGCTGTCCTGGATGGACGGCCGGGCCGCGGACCGGCTCGACACGTGGACCGCCGACGGCACCCTGCGCGCCCTGCACCGGCGCACCGGCGTCGGCCTGTTCCCCGGCTCCGCCGCGCCCCTGCTGGCCCACCTCGCCGAACACGAGCCGGAGCGGCTGGCGGCGGCCCACGTCGCCGGGTACTGCGTGGACGCCGTCGTACAGCGGCTGACCGGCGCCGTGACCGTCGACGCCTCCGACGCCTCGCAGCCGTTCCTCGACGTCGCCACCCGCCGTTACGACGAGACCGCCCTCGACCTGTGCGGACTGACCGACCACCGCGAGCTGCTGCCGGACCCGGCGCCTCCCGGCACCCTGCACCCGCTCCTGCCCGGCGCCGCCCGGCGCCTCGGCCTGCCCGCCGGACTGCCGGTCTCCGCCGGTCCGTTCGACATCCCGGCCTGCGCCTTCGGCTCGGGCGTCGCCGAACCCGGCGAGGGCAACCTCATCATCGGCACCACCCTCGCCGCCCAGACCCTCGACAGCGAGCCGCGCCCGGCCGCCGCCGACGAACCGGCCGGAATGGTCCTGGCCACCCCCTACGAGGGCCGGTTCCTGCGCGTCATGCCCGCCATGATCGGCACCGCGGGCCTGGACTGGCTGCTGAAACTGCTCGACGTGAAGATCGAGGCGCTGGACGCGCTGCTCGTCCAGTCCCCGCCCGGCGCCTCGGGCGTCACCGCGCTGCCGTTCCTGTCCGCCAGCGGCGAGCGCGCCCCCTTCGTCGACGCCCGGGCCCGTGGCCGGTTCGACGGCCTCTCCCCGCTGACCGGGCGCGCCGACCTGATACGGGCGCTGTGCGAGGCCGTCGCCTACTCGGCCCGGCACTGCATGGAAACCCTCGGCGTCCGCGGCCCCGTCACCGCGTGCGGCGGCGGCGCGCGCTCCGGGGAGTGGGCGCGCGTCTTCGCCGGAGTCCTCGGCCGCGACCTGGAGGTCTGCGACGACGCCGTGGGCATCCGCGGCGCGGCCCAGACCGCCTGGCACTCCCTCGGCACGCCCGTCGACCCCGCCGCCTGGCGCGCGCCCCGCCGCACCGTGCCCGCTGAAGCCGGGCTGATCGACAGTTACGCCGAGGGCTACGCCGACTACCGCCTCGCCCTCGATGCCGCACGCGACGGCTGGAGCACACGATGACCAGGCTCTTCAACGACCCCTCCCGGTTCACCGACGACATGATCACCGGGTTCGCCGCCGCCCACCCCGACCACGTACGGGCCGTGCCCGGCGGCGTGGTGCGCGCCCGCCCCGCCCCCGAGGGGAAGGTGGCCGTCCTCACCGGCGGCGGCTCCGGCCACTACCCCGCCTTCTGCGGGGTCGTCGGCCCCGGATTCGCCGACGGCTCGGTCATCGGCGACGTGTTCACCTCCCCGTCGGCCGCCCGCGCCCGCTCGGTCGCCGAGGCGGCGGAGGCGGGCGGCGGTGTCCTCTTCCTCTTCGGCAACTACGCCGGTGACGTGATGAACTTCGGCCTCGCGGCACGGCAGCTGGAGGGCGACGGGATACCCGCCCGCTGCTTCGCCGTCACCGACGACATCGCCTCCGCGCCCGCGGACCAGACGGCGCGGCGCCGCGGCATCGCGGGCGGCTTCGTCGTCTTCAAGACCGCGTCGGCGGCGGCCGAGGAGGGCGCCCCGCTGGCGGAGGTCGTCCGCGTCGCCGAGCACACCAACACCCGGACCCGCACGCTCGGCGTGGCCTTCGACGGCTGCACCCTGCCGGGCGGCGAGGCGCCCCTGTTCACCGTCCCAGAGGGCCGCCTCGGCCTGGGCCTGGGCATCCACGGCGAACCGGGCGTCAGCGAGGACACCCTGGGCACGGCGGAGGAGCTGGCCCGCACCCTGGTCACCGGGGTGCTGGCGGACCGGCCCGCCGACGCGGGCGACGGCGGGCGCGTCGCCGTCGTCCTCAACGGGCTCGGCGCCACCAAGTACGAGGAGCTGTACGTGCTGTGGGGCGCGGTGTCCCGGCTGCTGCGCGAGGCCGGGCTCACCCCCGTACGCCCCGAGGTCGGCGAACTCGTCACCAGCCTCGACATGGCCGGTTGCTCCCTCACCCTGACCTGGCTGGACGGCGAGCTGGAGCGGCTGTGGCGCGCCCCCGCCGACACCCCGGCCTTCCGCCGGGGCGCCCCGCCCGCACCCCCGGCCGACGTCCCGGCCGAAGCCGCCGCCGTACGGCCCGCAGCCGCCCAGCGCCGCCGGGACCGGCCCGCCGCCACCGCGTCCGGCGCGGCGGCCGAGGTCGCCGAGCGGGCCGTCCACGCCCTGCGCGCCGCCCGCGACGCGCTGCACCGGGACGCGGACGCCCTGGGACGGCTGGACGCGGTCGCGGGCGACGGCGACCACGGCCGCGGCATGTGCAAGGGCGTCGACGCGGCGCTGGCGGCCGCCGAGAAGGCACACGCCGAACGCCTCGCCCCGGCGGTCGTGCTCGCCGCCGCCGGGGACGCCTGGGCGGCGGAGGCCGGGGGCACCTCGGGCGCCCTGTGGGGCGCGGCGCTGCGCGCCCTCGGCGCCGTACTCCCGGCGGACCGGGCGCCCGGGCGCGAGGAACTGGCGTCCGCCGCCACGGAAGCGCTCACCGCCGTCACCTCGCTCGGCGGGGCCGAGGTGGGCGACAAGACCCTGGTCGACGCCCTCGCCCCGTTCGCCACCGGCTTCGCCGGCCAACTGCGCGCCGGGGCCCCGGTGGCCGGGGCGTACGCGTCCGCCGTCGCCGAAGCCCGTACGGCCGCCGAGCACACCGCCGCCCTGCGCCCCCGCCTCGGCCGCGCCCGCCCCCTCGCCGAGCGCAGCGTGGGCACCCCCGACCCCGGAGCCACCTCCCTCGCCGCGGTCCTGACCGCGGTCGCCGACCTTCCCGCCCGGCACACGACGACAGGAAGCGATGCCGTATGACCACCGCGACTCCGTTCCGGATCGTCGTCGGCTGTGACGACGCCGGTTACGGCTACAAGGAAGCCCTCAAGCAGGACCTGCTGGCCGACCCCCGGGTGGCCGAGGTCATCGACGTCGGCGTGGGCAGCGACGAGCACACCGCGTACCCGCACGTCGCGGTCGAGGCGGCCCGCCGCGTCGCCGACGGCACCGCCGACCGCGCCCTCCTGGTGTGCGGCACCGGCCTCGGCGTGGCCATCAGCGCCAACAAGGTCCCCGGCATCCGCGCGGTCACCGCCCACGACAGCTACTCCGTACGCCGCTCCGTCCTCAGCAACAACGCCCAGGTCCTCTGCTTCGGCCAGCGCGTCATCGGCCTCGAACTGGCCCGCGCGCTCACCGACGACTGGCTCGCCCAGCGGTTCGACGAAACCTCCCCCTCGGCGGAGAAGGTGGCCGCCATCCGCGCCTACGAGAACTGACGCGCCCAAGAGAACTGACCCCCGAGGGTGTGACCGACGGCAGAGAGCGCGCCGCCCGCCAGGCGCGCGGCCGCCGCCCCACCGCGGCCCCCAGCGAGAGCAGCGGGCCGTCACCGACAGGGTGAGCGCGGCGGCCGAACCGGAGGAGGACCCGCAGACCACCGTGGCGGTGCTCCGCTTCCGCGAAGTCCTCATCACAGCCCTCGTGCTCCTCATGAGGGGCAGTCGGCAAGACACCCCCTAAAAGCCGGTGCCCGGCGCAAGGCCCTTTCGCGCCGCCGTCTCCACGCTGTGGCTCACTCCACAGCCCGGCCGGTGACCTGCCGTTCCGGATGGTTGCCGGGGGAACGTATCCTCGAGGGCATGTCCGCACCCGCCCGTCTGCTGTGTCTCGCGCTGTTCGCGAACTCGGCGTGGTGCGTCGACGACGGCCTCTGTCGCCGCTGAGCCGGAACCGGCCGGTCCCCGGCGCGCCGCCGCGCCCCGTGGTGCCGCGCCCCGGCCGGGTCGTCCGGCCCGGCGCCGTAACCCCGTCCCCCCGCTCGCCTCCCCGAACGCCCCGGAGCCCGCCCGTGACCACCGCCCCGCCCGCTCAGGCGGCGAAGACCGCCGCCCTGCTGTCCCCCTCACCCACCTCAGCGCCCCGGCCCGAGGCGCCCGCCGCGCCGCCGGTGCGCCGGGTGCCGCTCGCCGTGTCCGGGCTGCTCGGCGTGGCGCTGACCGCGTACGTGTGGTCCGCCCACGGGGCCAAGCCCGGCGTCCTGCTGCTGCTCGGACTCGGCCTGGGCATCGCCCTCTTCCACTCCCGCTTCGGCTTCACCTCCGCCTGGCGGCAGTTGGTGGCCGTCGGCAACGGCACCGGGCTGCGCGCCCACACCCTGCTGCTCGGCACCACGGCCACCCTGTTCGCCCTGCTCATCGGCACGGGGACCGGGCTGTTCGGGTCCGTTCCGGCGCCCTCGGCCGGACCGCTCGGCCTGGGACTGCTGATCGGCTCGTTCGTCTTCGCCGTCGGGATGCAGCTCGGCGGCGCCTGCGCGTCCGGCACGCTCTTCGCGGTCGGCTCGGGGCAGACGTCGATCCTCCTCACCCTCGGCGGCTTCATCGCCGGTGCGACCCTCGCCGCCTGGCAGTTCGACCTGTGGAAGGACCTGCCCGCGCTGGAGCCGGTCGTCATGGCCGACCACATCGGCTGGTTCGGCTCCTGGGCCGTGACGATCCTCGTGCTCGCCGCCATCGTCCTGGTCAGCCGCCGGGTGCAGGCCCGCCGCACCCCGCCGCCGATCGGCCCGGTGCCCTCCGCGCGCGGTGCCGCCGCCCGGGTGCTGCGCGGCTCGTGGCCGCTGGCCGTCGGGGCCCTGGCGCTGGCCGTGCTGGGGGCCGGAGTGCTGCTGGTGTCCGGCGGCGCGTGGGGCGTCACCAGCGCCTTCAGCCTGTGGGGTGCGGAGCTGGTACGAGCCCTCGGCGGCCACCCGGAGAACTGGAGCTGGTGGCAGCAGCCCGGGAACAAGGAAATGCTCGCCGGGCCCGTGCTCGGCGACAAGACCAGCCTCACCGACATCGGCATCATGATCGGCGCGGCGGCCGCCGCGGCGCTCGGCGGCACGTGGACGCTCCACCGCGGCGTGCCGTGGCGGACGGCGGTCGCGGCGGTGCTCGGCGGGGTGCTGATGGGCATCGGCGCCCGGCTGGCGGGCGGCTGCAACATCGGCGCGTACCTCGCGGGCATCGCCTCCGGCAGCCTCCACGGCTGGCTCTGGGGAGCCTTCGCGCTCCTCGGCACCTGGGCCGGGCTGAAGCTGCGCCCGCTGTTCGGGCTCGGGAACCCCAAGCCGGGCGACGGCGTCTGCTGAGGGCGGCGCGCGCCGCGGGGACGCGCTCCGGTCAGATCAGGGTGCGCTCGATCCGGCTGAGCGGGGAGTCGTCCCGTCCCCGCGCGGCGCCGTCACCGGCTTCCTCCGCGGACGGCACGCCATGCGCTTCCACGGTGCCGCCCACCCGCTGGGAGAGCAGATAGGCGATGATCTCCGCTTCCTGCTCCTGGACGTCGTCATAGGTGGCGCGCAGGAGCATGTCCCGCACCAGGTCGGGGTCGAGGTTGGGGAAGAGGAGGCGGGAGCCGGCCTCGTCCAGCCCGCCCGCCCCGCGATGGCGGCAGATGATGTGGCCCAGCTCGTGCAGGACGATGTGCTCCTGGTGCACGCTGGTCGTGTTGGCGTCGCAGAAGATGAGGTCCTCGTCGCGTGCGGCGACCCACATGCCGCACGGGTGCGAGGGGGGAATCCGCATCGGGACCAGCGTGATCGGACGTGCGCGGATCTCGCCGAGACAGCGGCACAGTTCGGCCACATCGGCCACTTCCGGCAGATCCAGTTCGGCGATCAGCCGGGCACCGGCCTTCCGGAGCCGCTTGAGCTGGCTGCGGCGGTCCTGACCGGCCGGCCGCACCCCTCTCAGGCCCCTCACTCGGGGTCCACGGCGTCGGTGACGGGCGGCAGGCCCTGCAGCTGCCGGTACTGATCCATGATGGTCGTGATGGCTTGCAGGTTCTCCTTCTTCATCCCGGCCGCCCGCATCGCCACGGCCCGGACCCCCGCCTGCCGCAGCGCCTCGATGGCGGCGACCTCGCTGAGCACCGACTCGGCGACCTCGTCGTCGAAGAAGTAGGCCACCGACACGCCGAAGAAGCGCGCCAGGGCGGCCAGGAGATCCGGTGAGGGGTTGGAGCGCTTCCCCGTCCGCAACTGCGACAGATACACACCCCCGACCTTCAGCTCGGGGTTGGCCCGCTTCAGCTCCTCCGCCACCTCGGCGTTGGTCCGGTGCTTGCCCTTGGGGCGAACCGTCTTGAAGAGGTTGTCCAGGCGCACTGCCAGCACGGGCCGGTCGTCAGTCTCGGACACGCGGTCTCCTCCCTTCACCTCCTCAATGTGCTCTTGGCTCGCCGTCAGTCTCCCAGATTAGCTGTCAGTTGACAATCTGCCGCCATTCCGCCACCGTGGGACCGCGCCGATAGCTGTCAGCTAACTTCGCTCTCGGGGGTAGCCGAGTTGGTGAACGGCCTGTCGGAGAACGGGGGATCACGGGGGAACGGGGGAGAAGCCCGCCCGGTCTGACGGGGGCAGTCCGGGCGGGACCTCTCGTCCCGCGCCGTTGAGCCTGCGATAGGCGGACGCCACCTGGGTGAGCCAGGCGACCTCCGCGGTGAAGTTGCCCGTGTCGCGGTCGTCGGAGCCGCCCGCGTCCTCGCTGTGATCGGGGAGGGTGCCGGTGCGCTTCGCGTCCAGGGCCTGCCGGATCCGGGCCGCTTCGGCGAACGCCTGCCGGTGCTCCTCCCCGACGCCCTCACGCACGCCCGGCGCCGCCGCGCCGCCGGCGGCCCCGGCGGTGCGGTCGATGTAGGGGCGCAAGTCCCGCCAGCCGTCCCGGATTTCGATCACCCTCCGGTGGAGCCGGTAGTCGAGGTCGGACACCGCGGCCCCCGGCGGCTCCAGGACGATGTCCGGGGAGGACTCGTACAGATCCCGCCAGAGCGGATACAGGGCCCGGTAGGACCGGTAACGCCGCGCCCACTCCAGCAGCCTGGCCGCCGAGGCGCCCCAGGAGGAGATGGTCAGGCCGGCCGAGAGGATGACGATGCCCGCGGTGCTGAGGACGGTCGGGGCGACCGTCCAGACGCCGACGTCGATCCCGAGCGCGGCGGTGAGGATGCTGGCCGTCCTGGCCAGGCAGTACAGGAAGAGGACCACCGCGGCGACGGACAGCAGTCGCAGGGCCTGCCGCAGCGAGACCTTGTCGGTCATCCGCGCGTAGGGGCCGCACTGCCGGTAGATGGCCACGCACGGAACCGCCTGGGAGGCGGTGAAGACCAGGAGGTAGGTGAGGACCAGCGGCCGGTCGCTGCCGCTGTTGAAGTCCGACGCCGGGCGCCGGGGGCCGTCGGCGACGAAGAACAGCGCGCTCAGGAACACGGTGAGGGCGATGCCCGCGATCAGCCAGTAGCGGGCCTTCCGTGCCGCCTCCTCATCGGCGGCCGACCAGCGCAACAGGATGATCTGCGCGCTCACGCCGCTGCCGACCGCCGACAGATGCATCACCAGGATGGCGAGGTTGCCGACGCCCAGGAAGCTCCCGCTCTTCACGATGAGGACGCCCATCGTGAAGGTGAGGCACTGGAGCAGCAGCGTGACGACCAGGACGCGGTGGACGCTGTCCCGCCGGCTCCGCCTGACCTGGCACAGCCGGTAGATGAGCGCGGCATACGACGCGAGCGCCGCGATGACGAAGCAGAGCGTGTTGATGGCGTTCTCCCCGGTGTCCCTCATTCCGGAAACGTCCATGGCCGCACGATACCTGTCGGCTACAACGGTCATCGGGAAGTCGCCGGAGTCGTGCGGGCGTGCGCCGTGATCCCGGTCACATATCAGCTGAAGGTGCGGCGGTAGGTGTGCGGGCTGACGCCGGTGGTCCGCTTGAAGCGGTCGCGGAAGGCGGTGGGGGAGCCGAACCCGACCTGGGCGCCGATGCGTTCGACGGAGTGGGGCGTGGTCTCCAGAAGGTGCTGGGCCTGGCGGACGCGGGCGCGGTGCAGCCACTGGAGCGGGGTGGTGCCGGTCTGCTCGCGGAAGCGGCGTATCAGGGTCCGGGTGCTGGTCCCGGCGTGGGCGGCGATGTCGGCGAGGGTGAGGTCGCGGCCCAGGTTGTCCTGCAGCCACGCGAGCAGGGGTTCGAGGACCGAGCCCTGGGGGGTGGGCGGGTAGTCGTGGACGATGAACTGCGCCTGCCCGCCTTCGCGTTCCAGCGGCATGACGGACAGCCGGGCGGCGTGGGCGGCGACGGCCGAGCCGTAGTCGCGGCGGATCATGTGCAGGCACAGGTCCAGGCCCGCGGCGGCGCCCGCGGAGGTGAGGAACTGGCCGTTGTCCACGTACAGGACGTCCGGGTCCACCTCGATGTCCGGGTAGGCCTCGGCCAGGAGACCGGCCGCGATCCAGTGGGTGGTGGCCCGCAGCCCGTCGAGCAGACCGGTGGCGGCCAGGACGAAGGTGCCCGAACAGATGGAGGCGATCCGTGTGCCGTCCGCGGCCGCCGCCCGCAGGGCGTCGCGGACATCGGGCGCGAGCGGGGCCGAGGGATCGGCGGTACCGGGCACGATGACGGTGTCCGCCCCGCTCAGCCCGTCGAGGCCCCAGGGCGCGCGCAGGGCGAAGGTCCCGGCGTCGATGTCCTGGCGCTCGGCGCACACCCGGATCTGGTAGCCGGGGCGCCCGTCCGGCAGGCGGGTGCGGCTGAAGACCTCGATCGGCGTGGACAGGTCGAACGGGATCACCTGGTCCAGGGCGAGTACGGCGATGGTGTGCATGGCCGGAAGATACCCCCTCGCCGGATGGCCCGAAGCGGCCCGGACCGCCGAGTTCTCCCCTTCGCCGCAGTTCAGGAGCGCTCTCGCCGACGGTGGCACTATCCCGTTGAAAGGTGGCACTCATGCCACTGGGAGGAGGGGCGGCAGCCGGTTAGCTTCGGGGGCGTTCCCGGCGCAGGCCGGACTTCCCGCCACCGCGAGCCTGGTGAAAGAGGGCCCTCCATGCATGTCCAGGTTGTGCTGTTCGACGGCTTCGACCCGCTCGATGTCATCGCCCCCTACGAGGTGCTGTACGCCGGTGGCGCCGCCTCGGCGGGCGCGGTGAGCGTGGAACTGGTGTCCGCCGAAGGGCCTCGCGAAGTGCCCAGTGGCGCCGGGAGCCTGACCCTGTGGGCCACCGCCGCCCTCGACCCCGAGCGAGCCGGTGTGATCCTCGTCCCCGGCGCCGCGGGCCGCCTCGGCGAGCCCGGTGAGGTGCCCGGGCAGGGGGCGGGGGAGGGGACGTGGCAGCCGGACGAGTTCATCTCCGTCCTTCTCGGGCGCGCCGCGGCCACCGGGCTGCCCGCGCTGGTGAAGGCGGCGATGGAGCACCCGGAGGTGACGGTCGCCACGGTGTGCGGCGGGTCGCTCCTCCTGGCCAGGGCCGGGCTGCTGGAAGGGCGCCACGCCACCACCCACCACACGGGTCTGGACGCGCTCGGCGCGAGCGGCGCCCACGCGGTGAGCGCCCGCGTCGTCGACGACGGCGACCTCGTCACCGGCGCCGGTGTCACCTCCGGACTCGACCTGGGCCTGCATCTGCTGGAGCGCGAGGTGGGCCCGCGGATCGCGCACGCCGTCGAAGAGCTGTTCGCCCATGAGCGCCGCGGCATCGTCTGGCGCGATCGGGGCCTGGCGCCCGTCGGCTTCTGACCACCCACCACAAACCACTGGACCATGACGAAACTCTTCCTCTGTCTCCACGTACTGGCCGCCGTGGTGGCCATCGGCCCGGTCACCGTCGCCGCGAGCATGTTCCCGCCCGCCCTGCGCCGCGCCCACAGCGATCCGGATGACCACGAGGCGTTCGCCACGCTGCGGACGCTGCACCGCATCTGCCGGGTCTACGCCGCCGTCGGCATCGCCGTACCGCTCTTCGGGTTCGCCACCGCAAGCAGCCTCGGCGTCCTCGGCAGCGCATGGCTGATCGCCTCGATCGTCCTGACCGCCGCGGCCGCCGCCGTCCTGGCCCTGCTGATCCTGCCCGCCCAGGAGGGGGCCCTCACCGCGGCGGGGGCTCCCGGCGCCGCCGTCCGGGCCCCTGGCCGCCTCGCCATGCTCACCGGTGTCTTCAACCTGCTGTGGGCCACGGTCACCATCCTGATGATCATCCGCCCCGGCTCCACCACGGGGGTATGACGTGCACGTGCGGCCCTTGCGTATCGCGGCACACGCCGAACTCGTCTCACTGATCATCATGCTGGCCAACCTGGCCACCGCCCATCTGGGGCCCATCTCCTCCCTGATGGGCCCCACCCACGGCTGCGCCTATCTGTTCGTCGTCGGCGCGACCTGGTGCCTTCGGCAGGCCACGAACGCCACCAAGGCCATTGCCGTCATCCCCGGCGTCGGCGGCCTCCTCGCACTGCGGCGACTCAGCCGCGCCGGAACAGCCCTTCCACGCCCCGGACACCCCGAAAGGGCAACGCAGCCATGATGACCTACCTCGCGCCGATCCTGGTCGGCGTCGTCTACGCCCTGGTGATGTCGCTGATCCGCGAACCGCACCGACGCCCCTTCAACGCGATCATGGTGGCGGGCGCGGGAGCGGCCTACCTCAGTGGCGGTGGCTTGGGGGGCTGGGAATTCCTCGCCGCCGCCGCCATCACCTACGTCGCCTACCGCGGACTGGAGTCCTGGACGTTCATCGGCATCGCGTGGCTCATGCACACCGCCTGGGACGTGGTGCACCATGCCAAAGGCAACCCGATCATCCCCTTCGCCCATGACTCCTCCCTCGGCTGCGCCATCTGCGACCCCGTCATCGCCCTGTGGTGTTTCCGGGGCGGCCCCTCGTTGATCGACTTCGTCCGCGGCCGGGTCGGGCCCACCCGATCGGAGCGGGCACAAAATGTCGGGTCCGGCAGGGTGCGGTCTTCCTAACGTGAGGGTCGTAAGGGAAGGAGACCGAGGTGCTGGAGCGGCTGAACGAGGCCCTGGACCACATCGAGTCGCATCTCGATCAGCGGATCGAGGTGACCGAGCTGGCGCGGATCGCGGTGACGTCGGAATACCACTTCCGCCGGATGTTCTCCGCGCTGGCGGGGATCTCGCTGTCGGACTACATCCGGCGCAGACGGCTCACCGTCGCCGGGGCCGAGGTGATCGCCGGAGAGCGGACGCTGCTGGAGATCGCGGTGCGCTACGGCTACGGCTCAGGGGAGGCGTTCGCGCGTGCGTTCCGCGCTCTGCACGGCGTGGGCCCGGGCGAGGCCCGGCGCGGCGGTGCCGCGCTGAACTCCCAGCCACGGATGTCCTTCCGCCTCATCGTCGAAGGGAGGAGCACCATGCGATACCGGGTGGTGGAAAGGGAGCGGTTCCATGTGGTCGGCAAGAAGGCCCGGGTCCCGCTCGTTCATGTGGGGGTGAACCCGGCGATCGCCGCGTTCATCCGCGGCATCGACCAGGAGACGATGCGGCGCGTCGCCGCACTGTCCGATCAGGAGCCGGAGGGGATCGTCGGGGTCAGCGACGACCTCGACCCGAGCCGGGCGGAGGGGACCGAACTCGACTACTACCACGGCGTGGTGACCGGGTCCGCAGGTCCAAAGGACCTGGACACGCTCACCGTCCCGGCGGGGGCCTGGGCCGTCTTCGAGAACTCCGGGCCGTTCCCGCGCGCGCTCCAGTTCCTGTGGCGCGATGTGTTCACGCAGTGGTTCCCGTCCAACCCGTACCGGAGCAGGCCGGGGCCCGAGATCCTGCGCACCCGGCTGTCGCAGGACGGGTCGGAGGCGGAAGCGGAACTGTGGATCCCCGTGGAGCGGACCGCGGTCTGAGCGGTGGCGGGCGGTGGTTGAGCGTCACGCGCCCGGACGGTGGGCGAACACCCACCGGTTGGCGGCCAGGGCGTCGTACGGCTCGGGGCGCGCGCCGCGTCCGTAACGGCGGGTGAAGTCGAACGGGGCGCGGACCACCGCCGACTCCGTGCCGAGTTTCACCTCGTACGCGAGGGCGCTCCCCACCGCGCTCAGCCCGTCCACCGTGTCGATGAGTCCCTGCTCGGCGGCGCGGGGCGGGTGGAGCAGGAGCCCTTCCGCCAGCCAGGCGGCCGGCTGGGCCGGATCGAGGCCCGCGGCGGTGCGCCCCGGCCCAGTCGAGCCGGTACGCCCGGGTATCGAGGCCCGCCCCGAGCGAGACCACCTGGGAGGTGCCCGCGCGCGCCCGGGCCAGGAGGAAGTCGTCGAGGGCCCGGGTCCGCAGGCCGACGTAGCGCCTGGGCCTCGATCGCCCGCGCCGCGGCCACCGTGAGAGCGGTCTGCCCGACGCCCCCTTCCACTCCTTCGCCGGTGCTCTCCCGGCTCGCCTCGGCCCTGTCTCCTCCCCGGGGCGTCATGGCCACGCGGCCGCCGTGACCCGTGGTCAGACCGCCGTGCCCGGGACCAGATGGTCGCCGGGGATGCCGGCCTTGCCCGGGGCGTAGTAGTCCTTGATCCCCTCGACCCAGGTCGCCGCCGGGATCCGGTCCGCGTCCGAGGGGCCGAAGGCGTCGAAGAGGGCGTCGATGTTCGCGCGCTCGAAGCCGATCGCCGTCATCAGCGCCATGAACCTGGGGCGTTCGACCGTCCCGTCGCCGTCCTGGTCCCCGAGCGCGGCCAGCGCCCGGGCGAACGCGTCGATCGTCGCGTCGAAACGCTCGGGCGAGAGCACGCAGCCGCTGTACTCCTCGAAGGTGATCTCGCCGTTTCCGTCGGCGTCCGCTTCCCTGCGCAGGGTCCTCCAGTACTGACGGAAGGCCGCGCGCATGGCGTCCTTGGCCGCCTCGTCCGCGTCGGGCGCCGCCTCGACGACGCGGCCCGCCATGAGTTCGAAGTCCTCGGCTTCCAGGACGCCGTTTCCATCGGCGTCGAGCAGGGAGAAGACGAGTGCGACCCGCTGGGTGGCCTCTGTGCGCATCAACCGTGTCCCTTCCGGTCCATGGCCGGCAAGCTCCGTTGTCCGGCCGCCGGCTCACTATCCGGTCGCCACCCCCCGCATGCGGCGGCAATCGAGCGCCGTTCACTCGAAGGAATGGAATCGCGCCGATAGAGCACCCGTCAGGTCGCGGCTGTGCAGGCCCGATGGCCACGGGATCTCACCGGAATCTTCATGCCTTGTTTGCATCGGCCGGATCGGGCAATTCGCACACCATGGCTAACGCAGGAGCGAACAACGAATCGACCGACCGCGCCACCAAGGCCACGAAGGCGACAGCCGCCAAGGCCAAGGAGACCTCCGCGAAGGCGGCGGAGAAGACGGCGTCGAAGGCGGAGTCCGCAGGCCAGGCGACCGCCGATGCCGCCAAGTCCGCCGGGACCGGCGCGGCGCGCACCGCGGCCGGCGCGGGCAGTGCCGTCGGCAACGCCGTGACGTCGGCGGGGGCCACGGCGGGCAAGGCGGCCGAGTCCGCCGGTACCGCCATGACGGCGACGCTGAAGGGGGTGACCTCGGCGGCCGGGCAGATGACCTCTGCCGCGGCGACCGCCTGGACCGTGCTGAAGAATCGCAAGCTCGTCGCGGCCGGTGCCGCGGCCGGTGTCACCGCCCTCACCGCGGCCTCCTACGCCGTGGGCCGCCATGCGGAGCGCAGCGGCCATGGTCCCGTCACGCGGATGACGGGCGGTCGTATCTGACCGGCCCGCCCGCCGAACCGCCCGAACCGCCCGGCCTGCCCACCGCCCGCCGAAGACCGCCTGATGCGGCCTTCGGCGGGCGGCTTCGTGCGTGCGCGCCCCGCGCCGCGTTTGCGGATGGGACGGGTGCGCGCGGTGGTGTTTCAGGGGCGTGAGCCGCCGCGGTCCGCCATGTTCCGGCTGGTTCCGCCGGGTTGGGACGCGCTCCGGCGATGCGGAGTGATGATCCTATTCATTGCCATCTCTTTGCGATGCCTTTACTGGCCTGTTAGTCTTCCGGTGAACCGGACAAGATCGGACCACCGCCGAGCGGCCCCGTGCCCGCACACCCCGACGACTGACGCACATCGCCCTGCGAAGCCACTTCGACGTTGAGGTCGTCCACACGGCGGCCGGGCGGGAATCTCATGGCCCTGGACGAAACCGGCACCGAACTCCCCCTTTCCGAGGCGCAGTCGGGCGTGTGGCTGGCCGAGCGGTCCCGGCCCGACCTGACCTCGCCCTACCTCTGGGGCGAGTACACCGACATCACCGGCCCGCTCGACACCGACGTCCTCGTGGCCGCCGTCCGGCAGGCCGTGCGCGAGACCGAAGCCCTCCACGTCCGCTTCACCGAGGCGCCCGACGGGCGGCCGGTCCAGCGTGTGGCCCGCCCGCGCTCCGTCCCCCTTCCGGTGCGCGACCTGCGGCACGAGCCCGACCCGTGCGCGACGGCCCTGGACTGGATGCGCGAGGAGCTGTCCCGGCCCGTCGACCTGTCCGAGGGCGAGCTGTTCGACGGCGCGGTCCTGCGCGTCGCCGACCACCGCCATCTGCTGTTCACGCGGGTGCACCACATCGTCCTCGACGGCTTCGGCATGACGCTCTTCTCGCGCCGCGTCGCCGACCTCTACGGCAGCCTGCTCGACGGCGGCCCGATACCGGGGACCGGCTGGAGTCCGCTCCGGGCCGTCCTCGACGAGGACCGCGCCTACCGCGCCTCACCGCACTGGAAGGCCGACCGGCGGTGGTGGCTCGACCATATGGAAGGCCATCCGGGGTTCCTCAGCCTGGCCCCGCGCCCCGCCCCGGTGCCGGCCGCGTCGCTGCGGCTGACCAGCACCCTGCCCGAAGCGGAATTCGCCCGACTGCGCTCGGCCGCACGGGACATGGGGCAGCGCTGGTCGCGGCTCGTCATCGCGGCGACCGCCGTCTTCGTCCACGCGATGACCGGCAGCCGGGACATCGTCCTCAGCCTGCCGGTCACCGGGCGGGTCAGCGAGCGGAGCCGGCAGGTGCCCGGCATGGCGGCCAACGTGCTGCCGCTGCGCCTGTCCGTCGACCCCGCCGCCCCCTTCACCGACCTGGCGGCCCGGGCCGACGAGGCGATCGCCCGCGTCCAGCGGCACCAGCGCTACCGGGGCGAGCAACTGCGCCGCGACCTGGGCTACCCCCAGGACGGGCGGCGCTTCTTCGGGCCCGTCCTCAACATCCAGCGCTTCGCCTACGGGCTGCGCTTCGGGCCCGCCACCGCCACCGTGCACAACGTCCAGGCGCCGCCCTCGGAGGACCTGTCCCTGGTGGCGTACGACCGTGGCGACGGCCCGCTCACCATCGACGCCGACGCCAACCCGGCCAACCACTCCCCGGAGTTGCTGCGCGACGCCGCCGACCGCTTCCTGCGCGTGCTGCGCCAGGCCGCCACCCGCCCGGGCCGGACCCCGGTGGCGCGTTACGCCGTCACCTCGGCCGCCGAGCGCGACCGGATCGGGGTGGCGGGCAGCGGGCGGCCACAGCGGCACACCGGACCGGCGCGCACGGCGCTCGCCCGGTTCCAGGACCATGCCGCCGCCACCCCCGAGGCGTTCGCCGTGCGCTCGGCCGCCACCGGCGAGCGGCTCACCTACCGTCAGCTCGACGCCCGCGCCACCGCCCTCGCGGCCCGGCTGACCGCGGCGGGCGTCACCGCCGAGACGCCGGTGGGCCTCCTCCTCGAGCGCTCGCCCGATCTCGTCGTCGCCGTACTGGGCGTGGTCAAGGCGGGCGCCGCGTATCTGCCCCTGCACCGCGCGGACGGCCCCAGCCGCCTGGCCGCGATCGCCGCCGGAGCCGGGGCACGGTTCCTGATCACCGACACCACGACCCGCGACGACGACATCGCCGCGTGGTTCCGCGACCGGGGGCACCACACCCTCGTCGTCGGCGACGAGCCGTCCACCCCGCCGTATCAGCCGCCGACCGTCCACCCGGACCACCTCGCGTGCGTGATGTACACCTCGGGCTCGACCGGCGCCCCGAAGGGCGTCGCGATCACCCACGGCAACCTCGTTCGGCTCGCCTCCGACCGCTGGTGGAGCGAAGGCGGCGCGGAGCGGGTGCTGCTGCACTCCCCACACGCCTTCGACGCGCTCACCCTGGAGCTGTGGGTGCCGCTGCTCACCGGCGGAGAGATCGTCATCGCCCCACCGGGCCGTACGGACCTCGGCGTGCTGGGCGAGGTCATCGCCGCGCACCGCGTCACCGGGCTGTGGCTGACGGCCGGTCTGTTCGCGGCGCTCGCCGAGGAGGACCCGGGGTGCCTTTCCGGCGTCCGCCAGGTGTGGACCGGCGGCGACGTGGTCGCGCCCGAGGCCGTACGGCGCGTCCGCGCCGCGCACCGGGCCCCCGCCGTCGTCAACGGCTACGGACCCACCGAGACCACCGTCTTCGCCACCCGGCACCCGGTGGACCACCTCCCCGAGCACACCGCGTCGGTGCCCATCGGCGGCCCGCTCGACGGCACCGGGGTGCACCTCCTCGACGACGCGCTGCGCCCCGTCCCGCCCGGCGTCACCGGAGAGGTCTACCTCTCCGGCACCGGGCTCGCCCGCGGCTATCTCGGCGCGCCGCGCCGGACCGCGGAGCGCTTCGTGGCCTGCCCGTTCGGCCCGCCCGGCGCCCGGATGTACCGCACCGGAGACCTCGCCCGCTGGAACCCGGACCGGACCCTCGACTTCGCGGGCCGCGCCGACAGTCAGGTCAAACTGCGCGGCTACCGCGTCGAACCCGGCGAGATCGACGCCGCGCTCTGCCGCCACCCCGACGTGACCCGGGCCGCCACCGTGCTCCGCGAGGACCGGCCCGGCGAGCGCGGGCTCGTGTCGTACGTCGTCACCCATGCGGTCGGCGTGGACGAGTTGAAGCGCCACGCCGCCGAGCACCTTCCGGCGTTCATGGTGCCCTCGGCGATCGTCCCCGTCGAACGGCTCCCCCTCACCCGCAACGGCAAGCTCGACCGCGCCGCGCTGCCCGCGCCGCCCACCCCGCGACGCGACGGCACGCACGGCGGCGGCGGCGACGCGGACCGGCGGCCCCGTACGCCCGCCGAGGACACGCTCACCGCGCTGTTCCGCGAGGTGCTGGGCGAGCAGGACATCCCGCCGGAGACCGGCTTCTTCACCCTGGGCGGCGACAGCATCCTGGCGATCCACCTGGTCAGCCGGGCCAGGCGGGCGGGCCTCCCGCTCACCTCCCAGGACGTCTTCCGCCACCCCACGGTCGCCGCGCTGGCCGCCACGCTGGCAGACCGTTCCGCCCCGCCGAGTGTCCCGCCGAGCGGCACCGACACCGCCGACGACGACCCGACGGTGGAGCCGACTCCGGTGATGCACTGGCTGCGGAGGCGCGGCGGCCCCGTGGCCGGGTTCGCGCAGTCGGTGAGCCTGCGCACCCCCGCCGGGCTGGACACCCCGGGGCTGCGCGGCCTCCTCCAGGCGCTGCTCGACCGCCACGCCATGCTGCGCCTCCGGCTGACCCCACGCGGCTCCGCCTGGGAGCTTCGCACCGAAGCCCATGGGCGGCCCGGCCTGGTCCGGCACGACGTGGGCCGGCTGGACGGGGACGCGCTGCGGGCCCTCGTACGGGAGCGCGCCGCGCGGGCCCGGGAGCGGCTGGACCCCACGGCGGGGCGCGTGGTGCACGCGGAGTGGTTCGACGTCGGGGCGGACCGGCCCGGCACCCTCGTCCTCGCCGTGCACCACCTCGCCGTCGACGGGGTGTCGTGGCGCGTGCTCCTCGACGACCTGCGGGACGCCTGGTGCGCGGTACGGGACGGCCGGGCCCCCACGGCGCCACCGGACGGCACCTCCTTCGCGGCGTGGAGCCGCGCGCTCGCGGCCCACGCGCAGGACGCCCCGGTGCTGGCCGAACTCCCGTACTGGACCCGGGTCGCCGACGCGGCGGGCCGCCTCGCGGCGGATCTGCGGCTGGATCCGGCGCGCGACACCGAGGCCACGCGACGGCGGCACACCCGTACCCTCCCGGCCGCCGTCACCGCGGCCCTGACCGAGCGGGCCCCCGCCGCCTTCGGCGCCTCGCTCAACGACCTGCTGCTGACCGCGTTCGTCCGGGCGGTGGCGGAGTGGCGGGGGAGCGGCGGCTCGGCCGTCGGCCTGGAGCTGGAGGGCCACGGCCGGGAGGAGTTCGCCGACGGCCTCGAACTGTCCCGCACGGTCGGCTGGTTCACCACCCTCCACCCCGCCCTGCTCGACGCCGGTGACGGGGACACGCCCTGGGACCGCGCCGTGGACCAGGTCCGTACGGCACTGAGCGCCGTACCCGCCCACGGCCTCGGCCACGGACTGCTGCGCCACCTCAACCCGCGGACCGCCGCCCGGCTGGCCGCCCCCGCCCCGCCGCCGATCGCCTTCAACTACCTCGGCCGCTTCGACGCGGGCGGCGAGCGCGACTGGAGCCAGCGGGACGGCGTCCTCGCGTCCAGCGCGCCGCGCGACCTGCCGCTGGCGCACGCCATCGAACTCGACGCCGTGATCGCCGACCACCCCGAAGGCCCCCGGCTCACCGCCATGTGGTCCTGGGCCGGAAAGGTGCTGGACGACGCCCGCCTGGCATCCCTGGCCGACCGCTGGTTCACCCACCTCACCGCCCTGGCCGCCCACGCGGACGGCCCGCCCCCGGCACCCGTGGCCGAGCCCGGGGGCCAGGTGCTGCCGCTGCCGCCCCTCGCCCAGGGGCTGCTGTTCCACTCGCAGTACGAGCACGGCGAGAGCGGCGGCGCCGACCCGTATCTGGTCCAGTTCGTCTTCGAGCTGACCGGCGCGCTCGACGTCACCGCCCTGCGGGAGGCCGTGCACGCGCTGCTGCGCAGGCACCCGAACCTGGCCGCCGGGTTCCGGCCGGACTCCGACGGACGGCCCGTGCAGGTGTGGCCGGAGCGGATCGACGTCGCGTGGCGGGAGGAACGGGTGGCGTCGGCCCGGGAAGAGGCGGCCTTCCTCGACCGGGACCGGCGGCTGCGGTTCGACCTGGCCCGGCCCCCGGCGCTGCGCGCGACCCTGCTGCGCACCGGCACACCGCGCCGGCACGTGCTCGTGCTGACGGCACACCACATCCTGCTGGACGGCTGGTCCTGGCCCATCGCCGTACGGGAGCTGTTCACCCTCTACGCGGGCGGGACGCCGCCCGCCGTCACTCCGTACCGCACCTTCCTGGACTGGCTCGGCGGCCGCGACGCCGACGCCGACGAGGCCGCGTGGCGCGCCGTGCTGTCCGGCCTGGACGGCCCCACCCTGATCGCCGGGGACCGGAGCCGGACCGCCGACCGGGACACCACCGGCACCACCGGCCACGCCCGCCTCCACGCCGAGCTGGACGCCGACGCGACGGGCGCGCTGCGGCGGGCGGCCCGCGCGCACGGGCTGACCGTCAGCACGCTCGTGCGGCTGGGCTGGGCGATGCTGCTGGGCGCCCACACCGGCCGCGACGACGTGGTGTTCGGCACCACGGTCTCCGGCCGCCCGCCCGAGCTGCCCGGCGTGGAGAACATCGTCGGCCTGCTGATCAACACCATCCCGGTCCGGGTCCGCCTCGACCCCTCCCGCACCGTCGAGGAGACGCTGCGCGCGCTGCGCGACCAGCAGCTCGCCGTCGTCGAGCACCAGCACGCCGACCTCACCCGGCTGCAGCGCCTCGCCGGATACGGGGAACTGTTCGACACCCTGGTCGTGTTCGAGAACTACCCCCTCGACGCCGGCGCCCTGCGGGACGTCGCGCCCGGCATCGAGATCAGCGGGCTGCGGGTGCTGGACAGCACGCACTACCCGCTGACGCTCGCCGTCCTGCCCGGCGACCAGGAGCGGCTGCGGCTCCAGCTCGACCACCGCACCACGGTCCTGGACGGGGACACCGCCCGGCGGCTCCTCGACCGGTTCGGCGCGCTGCTGCGCCGTATCGCCGCCGCGCCCGGCGCCCGGCTCGCCGACATCGGCCTGCTGCTGCCGGACGAGCGGACACCCCGGCATCCGGTCACCGATCCGGCACCGGCCCGCCCCACCCTGCCCGCGCTGTTCGAGGCACAGGCGGCGGCGCGACCCGACGCCCCCGCGCTGACCGACGGCGAACACACCCTCACCTACCGGCAGGTGAACGAGCGGGCGAACCGCCTCGCCCGGCTGCTCATGGCCCGCGGCGCGGGCCCCGGCCGGCTCGTCGCCCTCGCCCTGCCGCGCGGCGCGGGCCTGGTGACCGCGGTCCTCGCCGTGCTCAAGTCCGGCGCCGGCTATCTGCCGCTGGACCCGGCCACCCCGCCCGAGCGCGTCCGCCAGGTGCTGGGCGAGGCGGACCCGCCCCTGGCCGTCGGCACGGCCGGTACCGCGGCCCTGCTGCCGCCCGTCCGGGACCGGTTGCTGCTGGACGACCCGGAGGTGGCCGCCGCCCTGGCCACGGGCCCGGCCGGTGACCCCGGCCGGTGCACCGACCCGCGCACCACCGCGTACGTGATCCACACCTCCGGTTCGACCGGCACCCCCAAGGGCGTCGTGGTCACGCACGACAACGTCGTACGGCTGCTGGACACCACCGATGAGCGCTTCGGCTTCGGGCCGGGCGATGTGCACGCCCTGTTCCACTCGTACGCCTTCGACGTGTCCGTATGGGAGCTGTGGGCGGCCCTCGGCCGTGGCGGGCGGCTCGTCGTCGTACCGCACACGGTCAGCCGGTCGCCGCGCGACCTGTGGCGGTTGCTGGTCCGCGAGCGGGTCACCGCCCTGTGCCAGACGCCGTCGGCGTTCTACCAACTCGCCGAGGCGGCCGCCGGCATGGAGCGGGAGACCGGCGCGCCGCCGGGACACGCGCTGCGCGTCGTGGTCTTCGCCGGAGAGGCCCTGGACCCGCGCCGCGTCCGCGCCTGGTACCCCGAGGGCCCCGGCGCGCCCGGCAGCCCCCGGCTCGTGAACATGTACGGCATCACCGAGACCACCGTGCACTCCACGTACGCCGAGCTGACCGACCCGGCCGACACCCGCGGCGCCATCGGGGAACCGCTCGCCGACCTGCGGCTTCATCTGCTCGACCACGCGCTGCGGCCCGTACCGCCCGGCTGCCCCGGCGAGATCCACCTCTCCGGCCCCGGCGTGGCGCGCGGCTACCTCGGCCGCCCGGCGCTGACCGCGACCCGCTTCGTGGCCGACCCCTTCGGCCCGCCCGGCGCCCGGATGTACCGTTCGGGAGATCTGGCGCGGCGGTGGCCGGACGGCACGCTGGAGTACCTGGGCCGCACCGACCACCAGGTGAAGATCCGCGGTTTCCGGATCGAACCGGGCGAGATCGAGGCCGTCCTGGAGCGTCACCCCGATGTCGCCCGGGCCGCCGTCCTCGCCCTGCCCGCCGAGAACAGCGGCGCCCGGCTCGTGGCGTACGCCGTGCCCGCGGCGGAGGACACCCCACTCGACCCCGCCGCGCTGCGCCACCACATGGCCGCCCACCTGCCCGGCTACATGGTGCCCGGTTTCGTGGTGCCGATCGCCCGGCTGCCGCTGACCCGCAACGGCAAACTCGACCGGCACGCCCTGCCCGCCCCCACCGAGGGCCTGCGGGCCGGGGCCGGGCGGGCGCCCGCCACCGACGTGGAGCGGTTCCTGTGCCGCGCCTTCGCCGACACGCTCGGCGTGCCCGAAGTCGGCGTGGACGACGGCTTCTTCGACCTCGGCGGCCACTCGCTGCTGGCCACCCAGCTCATCAACAAGATCCGCGCGGGCCTCGGCGCCGACCTCGGCATCCGCACGCTGTTCGACGCGCCCACCGTCGCCGCGCTCGCCCCGCGCGTCACCCCCTCGCCCGGGGCGGCCCGGCCGCCGCTGCGCCCCGGCCCCCGCCCGGACCGCGTACCGCTGTCGTACGCCCAGGCCCGCCTGTGGTTCCTCCACCAGTTCGAGGACGCGGGCCCGACGTACCACATGCCCTTCGCCGTGGCGCTCGACGGACCGCTGGACACCGAGGCGCTGCGCGCCGCCCTCCTGGACGTGATGACCCGGCACGAGATCCTGCGCACCGTCGTGGACGTCCACGACGGCGAACCCCGGCAGCGCCCGACGACCCCCGCCGCGCCGCCCTTGGAGACGGCGGAGCTGGACGGGGCAGTCGAGGCGGACCTGGCCGGGCGGCTCGCCGGCGACGCCGCCCGCCCCTTCGACCTGACCGCCGGACCGCCCCTGCGGGCCACGCTGTACGGGCTGGGGCCCCACCGACACGTCCTGATGCTGCTGCTCCACCACATCGCGGCCGACGGCTGGTCACTGGCCCCGCTCACCCGCGACCTCTCGGCCGCCTACCGGGCCAGGGTCGCGGGGCACGCCCCGCGGTGGGAGCCGCTGCCCGCGCAGTACGCGGACTTCACCCTCTGGCAGCGGGACCTGCCCACCGACGACGACGTCGCGTACTGGACGCGTGCCCTGAGCGGCATCCCGCAGGTGCTGCCCCTGCCCGCCGACCATCCGCGCCCGCCCGCCCTCTCGCACCGCGGCGGCACCGTCCCGGTGACCCTGGACGCCGCACTGCACCGGGGGCTCGCCGACCTCGCCCACGCGCACGGCGCGAGTGTGTTCATGGTGCTGCACGCCGCGATCGCCGCCCTGCTGTCCGGGCTCGGCGCGGGCGAGGACATCCCGGTCGGCACCCCGGTCGCAGGCCGCCACGACGCGGCGCTGCACGACACCGTCGGCAGCTTCGTCAACACGCTGGTGCTGCGCACCGACCTGTCCGGCACGCCGACCTTCGCCGAGCTGCTGCGCCGGGTGCGCACGGCCGACCTGGACGCCTTCGACCACCAGGAGCTGCCGTTCGAGCGGCTGGTGGAGATCCTCAACCCGCCGCGGTCCACCGCCCACCACCCCGTCTTCCAGGTGATGCTGGCCTTCCAGGACACGCCTCCCGCCGACCTCGACCTGCCCGGGATCACCGCGCGGCCGGTGCCGGTGCACGGCGACCGGGCCCGGCTGGACCTGCTGTGGAGCCTGCGGCAGGAGTACGACGCGACGGGCGCGCCCGCGGGCGTGGCCGGGGTGCTGGAGTTCAACGCCGACCTGTTCACCCCGAGCACGGCGGACGCGCTGAACGAGCGGCTGGCCCGACTGCTGCGCGCCGCCGTGGCCGACCCCGGCCGGGCCGTCGCGGACCTGCCGCTGCTCACGGAGGACGAGGAGCGACGGACCGTCACCACCTGGAACGACACCGTGGAGGACGTTCCAGGGGCGGGCGTGGCCGAGCTGTTCGCCGCCCGGGCCCGCCGTACCCCGCACGCGCCCGCCGTGATCGGGGCCACGGAGACGCTGGACTTCCGGCAGCTCGCCGAACGGGTCGCGGACCTGGCCCGGACGCTACGGGCGCGCGGCGCGGGCCCGGGCCGGCTGGTCGCCGTCGGGCTGCCGCGCGACACGGCCCTGATCACGGCGTGCCTGGCCGTGCTGTCCACCGGGGCCGCGTATCTGCCGTTCGACCCCGAGCTGCCGCCCGACCGGATCGCCGCCCTGCTCGCCGACGCCCGCCCCGCCCTCGTCCTGCGCGCCCCGGACACCGGCGGCACCGGCGGCACGGGCGACACCGGCGGTCAGCCGTGGACGCTCACCGCCGGACCGGCCGCCACCCCACCCGGTCCGGCCCTGCTGCCCGGCGACGCCGCGTACGCGATCCACACCTCCGGCTCCACCGGCCACCCGAAGGCCGTCGTCGTCCCGCACGCCGCGCTGGCGAACCTGCTGGCGACCATGCGCCACCGCCTCGGTGTCCACGAAGGCGACCGCGTCCTCGCCGCCGCACCCGCCAACTTCGACATGTCGGTGCCCGAGCTGTTCCTCGGCCCCGTCACCGGCGCCGCCACGGTGGTCGCCGACGCCGCCACGCTCCGCGACCCGGACGCCCTGCTCGCCCTCCTGGCCCGGCACCGCGTCACCGTCATGCAGGCCACCCCCTCGCGCTGGCGGATCCTGGCCGACCGGCGGCCGGGTGTGCTGCGCGGCATGCGCGCGGTGATCGGCGGCGAGGCCGTCCCCGGCCCGCTCGCCGAAACCCTCACCGGCCTCGGCTGCCGCCTGTTCGCCTACTACGGCCCCACCGAGACCACCGTCTGGTCCGCCTGCCACCCGGTCGACGGCCCCCAGGAGCCCGGAGTGCCGCTGGGCCGGCCCGTCGCCAACACGCGCGCGTACGTCCTGGGCCCCCGGCTGCGGCCCGTGCCGCCCGGCGCCATCGGCGATCTGTATCTGGCGGGCGCCGGCCTCGCCCACGGCTATCTGCACCGCCCGTCGCTCACGGCGCGGCGCTTCGTCCCCGACCCCTTCGGCCCGCCCGGCGCCCTCATGTACCGCACCGGCGACCTGGCCTCGTGGCGGGCCGATGGCACGCTGCGCTTCCACGGCCGCGACGACGACCAGATCAAACTGCGCGGCCACCGCGTCGAACTCGGCGAGGTCGAAGCGGCGTTGGCCACGCATCCCCGGGTGCGGGCCGCCGCCGCGGCGGTGTGGGACGTGGGCCCGGACGAGCGTCGGCTGGTCGGGTACGTCGTGGGCCACCCGTCCCGGGCCGACCTCGACTCCGTACGGGACCACCTGGCCGCGCGGCTGCCCGGCTATATGCTCCCGGCCCGCCTCCACCCGCTCGACCGCCTCCCGCTGACCCGCAACGGCAAGGTGGACCGGCGTGCGCTGCCCGAGCCGGACTGGGGGAGCGGCACCGGTGGCCGGGCGCCGGGCACGCTGCGGGAGGAGACGCTGTGCCGGCTGTTCGCCGAGGTGCTGGGCGTGCCCCGGGTCGGCGCCACGGACAGCTTCTTCGCCCTGGGCGGCCACTCGCTGAGCGCCACCCGGCTCGTCACCCGCATCCGTGACGTACTGGGTCTGCGGCCCACCGTCCGCGACCTGTTCGAGGCGGCCACCCCGGCCACGCTCGCCGCGCGCCTCGACGACGGCACCCCCACCACCCGGGGCCACCTCATCGCGTACCGCGCCACCGGCGAGGCGGCGCCGGTGTTCTGTGTGCACCCCCTGAGCGGCATCGGCTGGCTGTACGCCGGGCTGCTGCACCACCTCGACCGCGCCCATCCGCTCTACGCGTTCCGGGGCGAGGGCCCCGGTGGCGTCCGCGCACTGCCGTCCAGCGTCGAGGAGATGGCCGCGCGGTACGTGGACGAGCTGCGGTCGGTACGCCCGCACGGCCCGTACCACCTGATCGGCTGGTCCTTCGGCGGGCTCGTCGTCCACGCCATGGCCGTGCGGCTGCGGGAGCTGGGCGTCGCGCCGGGGCTGGTGTGCGTCGTCGACACCCTGCCACCCGGCGACGACGGGGGCGACGGGGACGGCGCCGGTGAACACATCGACGAGGAACGGATCCACCGCATCCTGGTGACCGCCGCGGGACACGACGAGCGCCGCTTCCCGCCCGGCGGGCTGGACTTCGCCGCCGTCACCGCCCTGCTCCGCACCGAGGGCAGCGCGCTGTCGACCCTCACCGAAGACGACATCGGCCGCATCGTCGCGGTGGCGAAGAACAACGCCCGGCTGCTGCGCGGCTACCGGCCCCCCGTCCTGGACGGCGACGCCGTCCACGTGGCCGGGGCCGGAAACCGCACGGCGCTGGAGAAGGCGTGGCGCCCGCTGGTCACCGGCGCGCTCACGCTCCACGAAGTGGCCGGCGACCACGAGCGGATCATGCAGCGCCGGCACATCGGCGACTTCGGCCGGATCCTCACCGAAGAACTGCGGCGCCACGACCGCCAGAACCGGATCACCCGCACCGCCCGAGGGACGGAGAACCCATGACATCCGTGGCGCAGCGCGCCCCGCTGGACACGACAGAACTGGCGCAACGCTTCCGCGCGGAGCTGCTGGGCCTGGACACCCTTCCGGCAGGCGCCCGCGTCGTCATCCGGCTCCCGCACGGCGCACCCCTGGCCGGGGCCCTGCTCACCTGCTTCGACCTGCGGCTCGTCGCCGTGCCGCAACACCCGCGCACCTCCGACGCGGAGCTGGCCGCCACCGTGCGGCGCGTGGACGCCTCGGCCGTCATCGACACCCCAGCCGACCACGCGCACCCGATCGGACTGCGGATCCTCCCCGGGGCGCCCGCCGAGCCCGATCCCGGCGCGGCGGAGCTGGCGTTCATCATGTTCACCTCCGGCTCCACCGGCGTCCCCAAGGGCGTGATGCTCAGCCGCCGCGCCGTCCTCGGCAACGCCGCCAAGACGGCGCGGCTGCACCGCTTCGCCCCCGACCGCCCGCACGGCACCTGCCTGCCGCTGTACCACTGCAACGCGCTCGTGATGTCGCTCATCGGTGCCCACATCACGCACACCCCGCTGATCCTGCACACCGCCTTCGACCCCGAACGCTATCTGCGCGACCTCGCGGCGGGTGGCGCCCGCACCGCCTCGATCGTCCCCGCCCTCCTCACGGAGCTGGTGGAGGCCGCACCCGCCTGGCCGGACGGCCTGGACTATCTGATCACCGCGGCCGCCCCGCTCACCGGCGACCTCGCCCGGCGCTTCCACCAGCGCTACGGGCCCAGGCTCCGCCAGGGCTACGGGCTCACCGAAGCGGTCAACTTCAGCCTCACCATGCCCCAGCTGACCGGCGAGGACTTCACGGCCCAGTACCTCGACCGCTTCCCGCCGGTCGGACTCCCGCTGCCCGACACCGAGGTGCGGCTCGAATCCGGCGAGGTGTGGATCAGAACGCCGGACATGATGAACGGCTACTGGCGCGACCCGGCCGCCACCGCCCAGGCCTTCGCCCCCGGCGGCTGGCTGCGCACCGGCGACCTCGGAGAGCTGCGCGACGGCCTGCTCGTGCTCAGGGGCCGCGCCAAGGAGCGCATCGACCGGGGCGGCGAGAAGCACTACCCGCTGGACGTGGAGCGCACCTGGCACGACGCGGGCCTGCGCGGCCGGTTCGCCGCCGTCCCCGTGGCCGAGGCCGCCCTCGGCCATGAGACCGGCCTCGTCACCGACGGCCCTCCCGCCGGCACCCTCGACGCGGTGCGCACCGTGTGCGAGCGGGCCGCCGTGCGCCCCGCCGCCGTCCGGTGGGGCGGCTTCCTCGCCACCGCCACCGGCAAACCGCAGCGCACCGCGATGGGCCGCACCCTGGCCGTGCGGCGGATCTCCGCCGTCCGCTACGAACGGCTGCTGCGCTACGCCGCCGTCACCGCCCGCACCCTGCTCGGCACCGGCCCCGCACCCTCCCCGGACCTGCCCTCGGGCGATCTGCACCGCGCGCTGCGCGCGATCGCGCCGTACGCCGTGTACGAGCTGGTCCCCACCGGTGAGGAGCCCGTCTTCGCCGCCTTCGACTTCCTGCGCGACCACATGCGCGCACACGGGCTGTGGGAGCCGCTGCCGGAAGCCGAGAAGGCGCGGTGGCGCGAGCGGCTGCGGTCCCAGTGGCCCCTGACGGAATACGCCGCCCTCGCCGCCGACATCTGCGCCACCGAAGGCATCGCACCCGAGATATCGGACGCACCGCGGTTCGGCACGTGGTGGGAGTCCGGGGACGGCGGGCTGCGGCTGCTGCCCCATGCCCCGGCCGCCACCACCGACGGCGTGCCATGGGCGCTCGACTACCTGTGGCGCTGTCTCGCGGACGACCACGGGACAGCCCGTGCCGACCGCTGGACCTGGGCGGGGCGGTCGCGCACCGGCCCCTCGGCCGCGGTGGGCTTCTCCGCGCTGCGATCCGGCCGCCACGACCTGGGCGGCGTCGTATGGGAATCACAACCGAGGGAGTGACATGCAGGAGCAGGACACCAAGTCCGCGCTGAACATCGCCACATGGGCGCAGAAGTCGATACGCCCCGACCACACCGGACTGCACGTGGAGCACGCCCCGCTGCCGGTCCCGGTGCACGGCACGTCGAACGCCAGCGGGCGCGAACTGGTGACCAACGGAGCCATCGGCGCCGACCTGATCCGGCTGCCCGCGGGCGCCGGGTTCGTCCCGCACACCCACCCCGGCCACCACATCCTGACCGTGGTGGCCGGTATCGGCACCATCACCTACGACGGCCGCATCCATGAGACCCAGGCCGGGCAGACCCTGCTGATCGAAGGCGGCATCCCGCACGCGGTCGGCGCGATCACCGACCATCTGATCCTCGCCGTCGGCGCGCCGCACAAGCGGATCGGCGCGGACGACCGGATGACTCCGGTGGCGTACGAGGAAGTGGTCGCCGACGACGGCGAGCTGACCTGCATGCTCTGCCTGTGTACGGCCGGTCCGCCGCGCTTCCTGCACTCCGTGGGCTGTCCGCACTGTCCCTGCCGGGCGTGTGCGGGCATGCCCGGCGAGAACGGTTAGGCAGCGAATGGCCGGCCTGGGCCTCCCCGCCGTACGGCGGGGAGGCCCATGACAAGGAGCTGACCGGGAAGAGGACGGAGCAGGCCCTCCCGGCCCGCCGCGCCCGGCGGGCCGGGCATCGGGGCCCGCTCCGGCCTCATCCGTGGCGGAGGAAGCCCTCACCCGTGGACGACCTGCCCCGGATCGCCTCCTGGTGCCGCGACCAGCGCCACCAGGACGCGCAACTCGCCGACCTGCGGCGCCTGGTCGAGCAGGAGTCGCCCAGCGACGACAAGGAGCCGCTCGACGCCACCGCCGGCCTGCTCGAGGAGCTGCTGGCCGAGCGGCTGGGCCCGCCGAGCCGTACGGTACGTCACCGGAACCCGGACCTCGGCGACGTCATCGAGGCCGAGTACGCGGGCGCCCCCGGCACCCTGGTCACCGTCGTCGGCCACTACGACACCGTCTGGCCGGCCGGGACCCTCGCCGGGTGGCCGTTCACCGTCGACGGCGGCCGGGCCGGCGGCCCCGGCGTCTTCGACATGAAGGCAGGTCTGGCCCAGGGAATCTGGGCCCTGCGCGCCCTGCGCGAACTCGGGCTGCCCCGGCCCACCGTGCGCTTCGTGTTCAACGGCGACGAGGAGATGGGCAGCGTCACGTCCCGGCCGTACATCGAACGGGCGACCGACGACGCGAACGCCACGCTCGTCCTGGAACCCGGCGGGGAGTGGGGCGTCAAGACGGGCCGCAAGGGCGTGGGCATCTTCACCGTCACCGCGACCGGCATGGAGGCCCACGCCGGTCTGGACCCTACCAAGGGCGCCAGCGCCATCCACGGGCTGTCCGACGTCATCCAGCAGCTCACCGCCGCCGCGGACCTCCCGCGGGACGACGGTCAACGTCGGCCGCATCAGCGGCGGCACCGCGCGCAACGTCGCCGCGGGCGAGGCGTCCTGCCTGATCGACCTCCGCGTGAGCACCCGGGCCGAGACCGACCGGATGGACCGGGTCCTGGCCGGGCTGCACGCCACCGACCCACGGGTGGCCATCGCCGTCGAGGGCCACTGGTCCCGGCCGCCGATGCGCCCCGACGCCGCCGCCGACCGCCTGTTCGCCGTCGCCGACGAGGCGCCCGCCCACCTCCGCGCCCCGCTCGCCCCGCTCCACGTCGGCGGCGGCAGCGACGCCAACTTCGTGGCCGCCCTCGGCCGCCCGGTGCTGTGCGGCATGGGCGGCACGGGCGACGGCGCGCACGCCCGGCACGAGCGCGTGCTCCTCGACGACCTGCCCGACCGCACCGCCCTCACCACCGGCACCCTGCTGCGCCTGGCCGGGGCGTAGGGGGTGTCTTTCGGATCAGGCCGGATCAGGGAGCGGGGTCAGGGGGCACCTCCCAGCGGTAGCTGGGGGCGCGTGCGATCGCAAGGCGGAGGAGGAGAGCGCAGCGGCGCTGCGTGCGACGACGACAACGCGGCGAGCGTGCGTGCCAGGGCCGGCGAGCCCGGCATGATCCGGAAGACACCCCCCAGGACACCGCGCGGCCCCGGCGACTCCTGGAGCCCGGGGCCCTCGGCGGGACCACCGGACTGATCAAAGGTGCAGGCGGGTTACCATATGAGCACCGCCTAGCTCGAAAGATGAACTGTGACTGCCAACGAGGACTCGTTCACCAACTGGAACACCCGCGAGGAGATCGCGGAGTCGATGATCCCGATCATCGGGAAGCTGCACCGGGAGCGGGACGTCACCGTCCTGCTTCACAGCCGCTCCCTGGTGAACAAGTCGGTGGTCAGCATCCTCAAGACCCACCGGTTCGCCCGGCAGATCGCCGGCGACGAACTGTCGGTCACCGAGACACTGCCGTTCCTGCAGGCCCTCACCACGCTCGATCTCGGCCCGTCCCAGATCGACATCGGCATGCTCGCCGCCACGTACAAGACCGACGACCGCGGTCTGTCGGTGGAGGAGTTCACGGCCGAGGCCGTGGCCGGTGCCACCGGTGCCAACAAGATCGAGCGCCGCGAGGGGCGTGACGTCGTCCTCTACGGGTTCGGCCGCATCGGGCGGCTCGTGGCCCGTCTGCTCATCGAGAAGGCCGGGTCCGGCAACGGCCTGCGGCTGCGCGCCATCGTCGTCCGCGGAGGCGGCAGCCGGGCCGCGGACGATCTGGTCAAGCGCGCCTCGCTGCTGCGCCGTGACTCCATCCACGGCCAGTTCCAGGGCACGATCACCGTCGACGAGGCGAACAGCAAGATCGTCGCCAATGGCAACGAGATCAAGGTGATCTACGCCGACGATCCGACGTCGGTGGACTACACGGCGCACGGCATCAAGGACGCCATCCTCATCGACAACACCGGCAAGTGGCGCGACCGCGAGGGCCTGTCCAAGCACCTGCGTCCCGGCGTTTCCAAGGTCGTCCTCACCGCGCCGGGCAAGGGTGACGTGCCCAACATCGTCCATGGCGTCAACCACGACACGATCAAGCCGGACGAGCAGATCCTGTCCTGCGCGTCCTGCACCACCAACGCCATCGTCCCGCCGCTGAAGGCGATGGAGGACGAGTACGGCGTCCTGCGCGGCCACGTGGAAACCGTCCACTCGTTCACCAACGACCAGAACCTGCTGGACAACCACCACAACTCCGACCGCCGTGGCCGCTCGGCGCCGCTCAACATGGTCATCACCGAGACCGGTGCCGCGTCCGCCGTCGCCAAGGCGCTGCCCGACCTCAAGGCGAAGATCACCGGCAGCTCGATCCGGGTCCCGGTGCCGAACGTCTCGATCGCGATCCTCAACCTCCAGCTCGCGCGCGAGACCACCCGCGAGGAGGTCCTCGACCACCTGCGCGATGTGTCGCTGACCTCGCCGCTCAAGCGCCAGATCGACTTCATCAGCGCGCCCGACGCGGTGTCGAGCGACTTCATCGGCTCGCGCCACGCCTCGATCATCGACGCCGGTGCCACCAAGGTCGACGGCGACAACGCGATCCTCTACCTCTGGTACGACAACGAGTTCGGCTACTCCTGCCAGGTCATCCGCGTCGTCCAGCACGTGTCCGGGGTGGAGTACCCGACCTACCCCGCCCCGGTGGTCTGATCGGCAAGCCGACCGCTACGCGTCCGGGACCTCCAGCGCGCTGATCCGCTGGGCACCGTCCGCGGCCCCGGGGCGCGCGCTCACTAGGTCCAGCCGCAGCCGTGGGGTGCGCACCGGGTCGAAGGTGATGACGCTCGCGGCGTCGGAGGAGGTGGCCCAGGCCACCTTCGCTCCGGACACGGGCACATAGTCGCGGCCGTCCCAGGCGGAGACCGTGATCGAGGCGGGCAGGGAGTGCGTCGCGTCGAGGGTGAAGGACACCTCGACGCGGCGCACTCGGCGTTTCCTGGCCCAGGTCACCGAGACCCAGTCGCTCTCGCGGGGCCCCGTTGAAGGCCGGGAGCAGGGATGTGGCGGCCTTGGCGACGGCGTTGGACCAGCCCGTGGCCCAATCGCCGTCCAGCATGGCGGCCGGCAGCGTGGTGAGCGAGCCCGAGTAGCCGGCGTCGGCCAGCGGGTAGGTCGGTGTGGCGGGGCCGTAGTCGTGGGCGGTCTTGCCGGTGCGCCAGCAGTCGAAGGCCTCGACCATCATGACGACGCCGAGCCGTTCGCACACCTCGACCACCTCGGGCGCGGGCGGATTGTGCGAGGTGCGCAGGACGTTGACGCCCATGCTCTTCATGATGGTCAGCTGGCGCAGCGCGGCGTCGGCGTGGAACGCGGCGCCGAGCGCCCCCAGGTCGTGATGGAGATTGACGCCCTGGAGCTTGGTGTATTGGCCGTTGAGGGTGAGGCCGTGGTCGGGGTCGATGGTGACGTGGCGGATGCCGAAGGGGGTGCGGTAGCGGTCGGTGGTCCGGTCCCCGGTCCGTAGCTCGGTCTCCAGGGTGTAGCGCTGGGGTATGTCGAGGGACCACAGCCGTGGTGAGTCGACGGTCATCTCCTGGGTGGCGTCGCGGGTGGTGTCGGCGCCGACGGTGAGGGTGGAGCGGGCGTGGGTGACCGTGCGGCCGTCGGGGTCCTTGAGGGTGGAGAGGACGGTGAGGGACTTCTCATCGCCCGACGCGTTGACGACGCTGGTGCGGTACGCGTCCATGTACACGCCGTCGAACTCGACGGAGATCCGCTTGCCCGCGGCCCCGGGTGGCAGTGTGAAGGACTTGCGGTACCAGCCGAGCCCGCCGGGCAGGAAGCCGGTGCCGCCCGTGGTGCCGTGCTCGGTGGTCGGTGTGCGTTCGATGCTCCAGTCGTGCGGAATGGCGACCGTACGCCATGCGGAGTCGTCGTGGCCGGGCTCATGGGCGTTGTCGTAGTCGCCGCTCGGGTCGGCGTTCCCGTCCGGGGTGGCGAGGGCGAAGCGCCAGCCGTCGGAGAGCGGAAGGGTCCGGCCGCCGAGGGCGCGGGAGGGTGCCGCGCCGGATGCCGGGGTGGCGGTGACGAGCGCCCCGGCCACGGGGGCGGCGGTGCCTGCGATCAGTAACGATCTCCGGGTGACCGCCACGGCGATCTCCCCTCCTCGATGGTGAGGCGCAATCGGGTCAGCGTGCGCCGGGTCCCGTCAGAGCGCGGGGCCCGGCGCAGGTCCGCGTCAGCGGTGGCGGACCGGGTCGATCGACTCCAGGGTCGGCACCACCGGCTTGATCGTCCCGTCGGCTGCGAACTCCATGCGGTCGATGGTGGTTTCCCGGTGCGTACCGTCGCCGCCCGCCTTGCCGGGGCCGTTGACGGCGAACCGGTGGTAGGCCATGTACCACTCGTCCGTGCCGGGGACGTTCACCACCGAGTGGTGGCCGGGCCCCTTGATCCCGTAGTCGAGCCGCTTGGAGAGGATCGTGCCCCGCTTGGTCCACGGCCCCATCGGCGACGAGCCGGTGGCGTAGGCGACGTGGTAGTTCTCACTGCCGGTGTCGTCCTCGGACCACATCAGGTAGTAGGTGCCCTTGCGCTTGACCACGAAGGAGCCCTCCCGGAAGTTGTCCGGGGTGAACTTGCGCATCTTCGAGGAGTCGAAGGACGTCATGTCGTCGTTGAGCGGCACACCGTACGCCTGGCCGTTGCCCCAGTACAGATAGGCCTGGCCGTCGTCGTCGGTGAACACCGACGGGTCGATCATCTGGCCTTCCAGCTGGCCCTTGGGCACCAGCGGCTTGCCCAGCGCGTCCTTGAAGGGGCCCGCGGGGGAGTCGGCGACCGCGACACCGACCTGCTGTTCGGCGCAGAAGTAGAAGTAGTACTTGCCGTTCCGCTCGGCCATCGCGGGCGCCCAGGCGTACTTGTCGGCCCAGCTCACGTCCGGACCGAGGTCCAGGATCACGCCGTGGTCCTTCCAGTGGACCAGGTCCTTCGAGGAGTACGCCGTGAACTTGGTCCCGCCCCAGCCGGGGAAGCCGTCCGTCGTGGGGTAGATCCAGTAGCGGCCGTCGGCGTACGAGATGTCCGGGTCGGCGTTCAGCCCGGGCAGGATGGGGCTGCGCATCGGCACGGCCTCGACGGTCCACTCACGGGTCGTGCCGTCGGCGGACTTCAGGGTGTACGTCCGGGGCTTGCGGAAGTCACGCCGGGTGCCGGAGGGCGGGCTGATGGTGGCGCCCGCCGGGAGCGCGAAGCGGGGCGCCAACCGCCGCAGATCGGCCTTCGGGTCCATCGGCAGCACGGCCTTGGCTGCCGCCTCGGTGACGATCGCGTACCCCTTCTGACCCTGCGCCGTGACATCGGCGGGCGCGGCCTGGGAGGCGGGGTACATGCGCAGCAGCCGGTCGTACTCGGCCTGCGTCACGGGGAGCACCGTGCCGTGCCGGGGGCTGGCGGGCAACTGGTAGTTCTGGGACGGGGTCCACTTCCCGGAGGCGAGGTCGGTGGTCTCGAAGGGGATGTAGCCACGGCCGCCGAACTCGTCGATGAACAGGTACCACTTGTTCTCGGTGTTCGACTTGAAGATGGTCGGGCCCTCGCCGCGGTCGATCGCGCCCTTGCCGATGCAGTCGGAGACGAAGTCGTACGAGGTGTCCGTCAGCGACGTGGACTTCTCGGCCGTGATGAACTTCGAGCAGGGCGTACCTGAGGACGGGTCGCGCTCGTCCTTGGTGAAGCGGTAGTAGGAGCCGTTGTCCTTGATGACGGTGGAGTCGATGACCGAGTAGCCGGGGTCGTTCCACACCTTGGGCTCGCTGAAGGTGCGGAAGTCCTTCGTCGTCGCGTACAGCATCTTGTTGTAGGTCGAGCCCGTGTGCTGCGGGTCGTCCCCGGCGTAGAGCTTCGAGGCCCAGAAGACGACGTACTCGCCGAGCTTCTCGTCGTAGTACGCCTCGGGCGCCCAGGTGTTGCCCGCGGTGTCCGGGGAGACCTTGACGAGGCGCTGGTCGGTCCAGTTGACGAGGTCCTTCGACTCCCACACCATGATCGACTTGCTGCCGGTGCGCTGCACCTGGTCCCAGGTGCCGCTGCTGTTCTTGTACATCCGCAGATCGGTGGCGATGAGATAGAACTTGTCGCCTTCGGGGGAGCGGATGACGAAGGGGTCGCGCAGGCCCTTCTCGCCGAGGCTGGAGGTGAGGACGGGCTTCCCGGCGTTCAACTCCCGCCAGTGCAGGGGGTCGTTGCCCCGGCTGAGTGCCATCCGTATCTGTTCGCCGTCGGCGGTGCCCTCACCGGTGAAATAGGTGAAGAGATACCCGGCGTACTTCGTCTTGTGCGGGGCCGCGGACGGCGTTCCGCTCAGCGCGGGGCTGGGCGGAGCGGCGAAGATGCTCGTCACCAGCGTGAGCAGGGCGGCGAGCAGCGGCAGGAAGAGCATGCGGGTTGTGCGGGGACCCATGACACATCCTGTGGGAGTCTGGTGGGTTCTGTTGAGCTGGTTGCACCGGAGTGTGTCCAGTGGGGACCCGGTGCGTCAACGGTGTGTCGCCCCTCATGCCCAGCGAAAGTTTTCGACGGATCGGTGCGCGCTCCCGGGCTGCCGTACGTACCGGGCATCGAGGCCGCGGGGCGGATCCGCGCCCTCACCGACGGGCGGGGCTCCGACGTGGCCATCGACCCGGTCGGCGGTGCGGCCCGCCGGACGAGCCTCGACGCGCTGGCACGGGGCGGGCGCCTGATCGCCATGGGCAACGCCTCGGGTGCGGACGACGTCCCGTTCAGCGCGAACGAGCTGTGGTTCAGCGGCAAGGGCGTCCTCGGTTTCAACCTCGGCGCGCTGAGCGGCGAGCGCCCCGAGGCCGTGTCCGGTGTGCTGCGGCAGGCCGTCGGCGCCGTACTCGACGGCGAACTGCGCGTGGACGTCGGCGAGGTGCTGCCGCTGCGCGAGGCCGCCGAGGCCCACCGCCGCATCGAGAGCGGCCGCACCACGGGCAAGCTGGTGCCGGCGATGGAGCGGGAGTGACATCCGGGGGACTGCGCGTACCGTTGGCTGCGTGACCACTGCTGATGCCGCCCCTCGGCCCCAGTCGCTGATGCTCACGTTCCTGGGGGACTGGGTGATGGGCCGGGACGTGTGCGTGTATTCGGGGAGCGTCATCGACCTCTTCGGCCGCGCCGGTGTCGGCGAGCACGCGACCCGCTCGACGCTCACCCGCATGGTGGGGCGTGGCCTGCTGCGGCGGCAGCGCGAGGGCCGGCGCATGTACTTCGGGCTCACCGAGCGCTCGGAGGCCGTGCTGAGGGACGGCGAGAGCCGCATCTGGCAGACCGGAGCGGTCAACCGGAACTGGGACGGCACCTGGACCCTCCTCGGCTTCTCGCTGCCCGAGTCCTGGCAGCGCCAGCGCCACGACCTGCGCTCGCAGCTCACCTGGAGCGGCTTCGGGCCGCTGTTCAGCGGACTGTGGATCGCGCAGGGCGAGGTCGAGGTGGGCCCGCTCCTGGCCGAGCTGGGCCTGGCCGCGCATGTGAAGGTGTTCCGCGCCCACGCCGACGCGGGCATGGACATCGGCACGATGATCGAGGAGACCTGGGACCTGCCCGCGCTGGCCGGGCGGTACGAGGAGTTCGTACGACGCTGGCAGCCCCAGGAGCACACGTCCGCCGGGGATGACGAAGCGCTGGTGGCGCGGCTGCGGCTGTCCACCGAGTGGCTGCGGATCATCCGGCAGGACCCGCGGCTCCCGGTCGAGCACCTGCCCGACGACTGGCCCGCCGAGCAGGCCGAGAAGACGTTCCGCGCGGTCCACGAGCGCCTTGCGCCGGGTGCGCGGGCGGCCGCCGAGCGCCTGCTCGACCTGGTGCCGGTGCGATAGCCGGGGCGGCCCCCCGGCCGTCTGCCTTCCCTCCGCGAACACGCCGCTGAGCCCTGCCCGCTCTCCCGTCGGGCTGCCCGTCGCGCTGTCCTCCTCCGGGTCCTCCTCCGGGTCCTCCTCCGGGTCCTCCTCCGGGCACAAATGTTGTGCAGAACATTGACCGCGGTCGAATATCTGCCTACCTTCGCGGGGACGACGGCACCACCTCGATGCCACCCCCGACGGCACCAGGGAGCCTCCCGTGCAGCCAGCCCCCGCCCCCGTTCCCCCGCCGCCCCCGGACGACCGCCAGCTGCGCCGCGTCGCACTGTCAGGGCTGCTCGGCACCGCGGTCGAGTTCTACGACTTCCTCGTGTACGGCACGGTCGCTGCGCTCGTCTTCGGCGAGCTGTTCTTCCCCCGGGCCGACCCCGCGGTCGGCACCATCGCCGCCTTCGGCACCTTCGCCGCCGGATACCTGGCGCGGCCGCTCGGCGGCATCGTCTTCGGACACTTCGGCGACCGGCTCGGCCGCAAGTCGATGCTGCTGCTCACCATGGTCCTGATGGGCACGTGCAGCTTCCTCATCGGACTCCTCCCGACCTACGACGCGATCGGCGTCTGGGCGCCGGTGCTGCTGGTCGCCCTGCGCGTCGTGCAGGGCCTCGCGATCGGCGGCGAGTGGGGCGGCGCCATGCTCATGGTCGTCGAGCACGCCGAGCGCACCGGCGGCGCCCGGCGGCGCCGCGGTCTGTGGTCGAGCTTCACCCAACTCGGCGCCCCGCTCGGCTCGATGCTCTCCGCGGGCGTGGTCACGATCGTCTCGACGCTGCCGGACGACGAGTTCCGGGCCTGGGGCTGGCGGGTGCCGTTCCTGCTGAGCGTGGCGCTGCTCGCCGTCGGGCTGTTCGTACGGCTGAGGGTGACCGAGAGCCCGCTGTTCACCGAGGCCCGCACGCACGGGCCGGGCGAGCCCGCGCGGGACAAGCCGCCGCTCGCCGAGGTGCTGCGCCGTCCCGGGCCGCTGCTGCTCGCCGGGTGCGTCGGCATCGGCGCGTTCACCGCGCAGGCGCTGCTGACCAGCTTCATGATCTCCTACGCCGTCGACCACGGGTACACCCGGCCGCAGGTGCTCACCGCCGTGACCGTCGCCTCCTGCGTGGCGCTCGCCGCGCTGCCCGCCGCCTCCGCGCTGTCGGACCGGGTGGGCCGCCGCCCGGTCGTGCTCGCCGGGGCCGTGGCGTCCGCCGCGCTGGCCTTCCCCGTCCTGGCGCTCGTCGACTCCGGATCGCCCGGGCTGCTGATCCTGGCCCTGGCACTGGGTCACGGCCTGGCGCAGTCCACCATGTACGGGCCGCTCGGGGCCCTGCTCAGCGAGATGTTCGGCACCCGGGTCCGCTACACCGGCGCCTCCCTCGGCTACCAGCTCGCGACCCTGGTCGGGGCCGGTCTCTCGCCGATGATCGCGAGCAGTCTGCTGGCGGCCCACGGAGGCGGCAGCACTCCGGTCTCGCTGCTGCTGTGCGGCGGCGCGGCCATCACCGCGCTCACCGTGTGGCGGCTGCGCGAGACCCACACCGACACGCTCGACGCCCGCACCGCCACCCCTCCCGCCGACGTTCCCGCCGCCGAAGGAGCCCGCCCGTGAAGCCCCGTGCCCGCGCCCGCGCCCGTAACCGCGCCCGTGCCCTCGCCCTCGCGGCGACCGCCGTGCTCGCCGCCACCGCCCTGCCCGCCCTGCCCGCGCAGGCCGCGAGCGCCGAGGGCGAGCACCTGGAAGGCCGCCTGGCGTCCGGGGCCGCGTACATGATGGACATGCCCGCGCGGTGGAACGGCACCGTACTGCTCTTCAGCCACGGCTACGCCCCGCAGGGCAGCCCCAACCCCGCCCAGAACGCGCCGAGTCCACAGACCCGCGCCCGGCTGCTGGACCAGGGCTACGCGCTGATCGGTTCCTCCTACGCCACGACCGGCTGGGCCGTGACGGACGCGGTGCCCGACCAGCTGGCCACGCTGGACCTGTTCGGGCAGCGGTTCGGCGCGGCCCGGCGGACCCTCGCCTGGGGCCAGTCGTACGGCGGATTCGTCACCACGGCCATCGCCGAACGGCACGCCGACCGGATCGACGGATCGCTGTCGATGTGCGGACTCGTCCAGGGCGGGGTCGCCAACTGGAACAGCACCCTCGACCCCGTCTTCGCGCTGAGGACCCTCCTCGCGCCGGACTCCGGCATCCGCCTCACCGGCTTCACCGACCAGGCGGACGCCAAGAGCGCCGCGAGCGCCCTCACGGACAAGGTGACGGCGGCCCAGCGGACCCCGAAGGGCCGGGCCCGGATCGCGCTCGCCGCCGCCCTGCACAACATCCCCGGCCACAACGACCCGTCACAGCCGAAGCCCGGCCCGGCCGACTGGGCCGGACAGCAGGCGAACCAGTACGCGGCGGTGGGCGGCCTGCTCCGGACCGCCGCGTTCTCCTGGCGACAGGAGGCCGAATCCCGGGCGGGCGGCAACCCGTCCTGGAACACCGATGTCGACTACGCGGCGATGCTGCGGCACTCCTCGGTGTACAAGGAGGTCACCGCGCTGTACAAGGAGGCCGGACTGACGCCGCGCGACGACCTCAGGGCCCTGGCCCGCGCTCCCCGCATCACCGCCGACCCGCGGGCCGTGGCCTGGACGCGGAACACCAGCGCCTTCACCGGCAGGCTGACCGACCCGCAGCTGAACATCCACACCACCGGCGACGGGCTGATCCCCGTGCAGGCCGAGAGCGCCTACCGCCGGGCCGCCACCGCCGGCGGATCGGCGGGGCTGCTGCGCCAGGCGTACGTCGACGGGCCCGGCCACTGCGCCTTCACCACCGGTGAACAACTCGCCGCCCTGCACACGCTGGAGCGGCGCCTGGCCACCGGCCACTGGGACACCTCGCCGGAGGCGCTCAACTCCGCGGCGAAGGCGGAGGACCCGGCGGCCGAGCCACGCTACGCCGACTACCGGCCCACCACCTACCCGCGCCCCTACGACCTGGCGCACCGGGACGGCCCGCGCCACCGCGCCCAGGAACGCTAAAGCCTGCGCAGCCCCGTCAGCACGCGCTCCATCAGCGCGACGGTCGGGGCCTCGCCCTCGCTGGTCTCCGTCTGGTGGACGGCTATCAGCCCGCGGTCCGCCATGTCGCCGAGCAGCACCCTGGCCACCCCCAGCGGCACCGAGAGCCGTGCCGACACCTCGGCCACCGACGTCGGCTCCTGGCACAGCGAGATCACCGGAACGTGGTCCGCGTGCGTGAAGGCGGCGGACTGGTGCCCCAGTTCGGTGGTCGTCACCAGGGTCTCCAGCTCGAAGTGATGCTGGGACCTGGTGCGGCCGCCCGTCCACGTGTAGGCCCGCACGAACGAGGGCGAGCCCTGCTGTTGCTGCTCCTGTCCGCCCTCCCACGCCGCGTGCTGCTCGTCCTGCGAGGGCGGGTACGCGTACGGCTCCGGGGAAGCGGGGGGCGGCGCCTCCTCCGGCCGGCGGGGGTCCGCGGACTCCGGCCCGGAACCGGAGTCGGAACCGGACCTCTTCCGTGGCCGCCGTGCCTTGCCGAAACTGAACGCGTTGAGCACGTCGGCGAAGGTCTGTTCGTCCTCCGCTCCCTGATTTCTCCGAGTGTGCCCGGAAGGGCCTTCACCGGTGCTCATGATCTCCTCATCCGGGCTAGTGGGGTGCCGTCTGCTGGATTCCCTGCAGCTCCGCGCGGAGTTCAGGGGTCAGCATCTCGCCGACCTGGTCCACGAGCACGGTCATCTCATAGGCCACCTGACCGATCTCGCAGTCCGGCGCGGCCAGGGTCACCAGGCACGAACCGTCCTTGATCGACATCAGCAGCATATGTCCGTACTCCATCTGGATCACGGTGCTCTTCACCTCACCGGTGTCCAGACACCGGGCGGCGCCCTGGATCAAGCTGATGGCACCTGCGGCGATGGTGGCGAGGTGTTCGGCATAGTCGTCCGCCAGCCGGTTGGAGGCGGTGAGCAAAATCCCGTCGGCTGATACCACCACGGCGTGGGCCACATTGGGAACACGTTCGGTGAAGTTGGTGACCAGCCATCCGAACTGGCTCACCTCCCGCGGGTGGGGTGAGGTCATGGCTTCTTTCCTGCCCGTTCGTCGATGGGATCTTATCGCTCGTCGGGACGGGCCCGACGGATGCCTGACTGGTAGTTGCTGAGGAAGCTGTGCGTACGGCCCGCGTCCTGGGCCGGCTTCGCCTTGCCGGGGGCCGTGCGCGGCTCGGCACGCTCACCGGGCCGGGGCGTACGCGGAGTCCGCTTCGGCAGCCCGGACTGGGTGCGGGCGGCGCCCTCCGGGGCGTCCGAGGGCTCGGCGGCACCGCCCGGGCGGCGGTCCGGCGCGTCCTCCCCGGCGCGGGGAGCGGCAGGGCCCGGCAGGGGCTCCGTCTGCTGCCCGGGCGGGGTGAAGAGGCGCGAGGAGCCCTGGGGCCGGGGACTCGCCGACGGGGAGCGGGGAGCCGCCGACGTCGGCGCCGCGTCGTCCGAGGCGGGCGGCTGGAACCACGACGCGCGGGGCGCGCGCGGGGCGTCCGCTCCGGATTCGCGCTGCTGCTCCGGTCCGGACCGCTGCGGCGGCACCAGGCCGGGCCCGGAGGTACGGGCCTGCTGGGCGTCCTGGGCGTCCGCCGGTGCTCCGTCGCGGAACTCCTCCGGCGCGCCCTTGGCGCCCGGTCCCGGGCGGCCGATCCCGCTTGCCCCGGGGCCGCTCGCCCCGGGCCCGTTCGTCCCGTCGGCCCCGGCGGGGTTCCGCCGCGGCAGCCGTCGCGGCAGCGGCGAGTCCGCGCCGGTCCCGGCGGAGTCGGGGCGGCCCGGCTCGGCGGCGCCCCGGCCCGGGGTCCGCGTACCGGAGTCGGCGGCGGCCGCGGGGCGGGTCCCGTTGGGGGACTCGCGCACGGCGGGGGCCGCCGGGGCGGGGCCCGACTCCTGCCGCGGCCGCGCCGGTTCGAACGCCTTGGCGGCGATCGGCGTCGGCGCGGGGCGCCGGGGCGCGTTCCCCCGGGGAGCCTCGTCGGGCCGGTTCGCCGGCACCAGGTTGGCCGGGACGAGCACACCGGCCCGCAGGCCCGCGCCCCACTCCGAGCTGAGGTTCACCGAGATGCCGTGCCGGTTGGCCAGACGGCCGACGACGAACAGCCCCATCTGGCGGGAGGACGAGGCCTCCTCGGAGGAGGTCGCCTCCAGGCGCCGGTGCGCCTTGGCCAGTTCGGCGCCGCTCATCCCGATGCCCTGGTCGCGCACCTCGATCAGGGCGGAGCCGTCGCGGCGCGGTGTGGTGCTGATGAACACCTGGGTCTCGGGCGGGGAGAAAGCGGTGGCGTTGTCGAGGAGTTCGGCGATGATCCGCGCCAGGTCACCGGCGACGTAGCCGGTCACCGCCACGGAGGCGGAGGGCTGCACCTCGGCCCGCTGGTAATGCTCGATCTCGGACACCGCGGCCCGCAGGACGTCCTCCAGCGGCACGCGATGACCGTGGGTGCGGACGAGCGTGCTGCCGCAGAGAACCATCAGGTTCTCGTTGTTGCGCCGCATCCGGGTCGCCAGGTGGTCCATCTGGAAGAGGTTCGCCAGCTGGTCCGGGTCCTCTTCGTGCCGTTCGAGCTGTTCCATCAGGCGCAGCAGCCGGTCCACCAGGGTCTGGCTGCGCCGGGAGAGGTTGACCAGGGTGTCCCTCAGGTCGCCGCGCAGCGCGGCCTGTTCCGACGCCAGGCGCACGGCCTGTCCGTGCACCGCGTCGAAGGCCCGGGCGAGCTGCCCGAACTCCTCCGTGGTGTGCACCGGCACGGCACTGACCGAGGTGTCCGCCTTCTCGCCCTCGCGGATGCTGGAGACGGCGGCCGGGAGCCGGTGCTCGGCCACGTCGAGCGCGGTGGAGCGCAGGAGGGTCAGCGAGCGCAGCAGATACCGGCCGATGGCGAAGCCGATGGAGAGGGCGATCAGCAGCACCGCGAGCAGGGCCACGGAGTACGCGCCGGCCCGGTTGCTGGTGTCGTCCTGCAGCTGGGCGGAGTTCACGCGCAGCTTCTTGGCGAGGTTCGTCTCGACCTTCCCGATGAGCTTCGCGGTCGTTTCCGAGCTGCGGTTCCACTGGGAAGCGGGGATCGGCGGCGCGGTGGCACCCTGCTGGGCGCCGGCGCCCTGTGCCCGGGACAGCGCGGTACGCACCATTTTCGCGCGCCGGGTCACCAGGTCGCCGGTGACCGTGCGCTGGTAGAGCTGCTGCTCCGCCGGGGTGGCCACGGCCCGGAAGTCGCCGAGCTTGTCCTTCAGGCGGATGTCGGACTCCTCCAGCGCCCGGACGATCTCGGTGTCCATGGGCCGGCCGGGCTTCATCGCCTCCAGGAGGGTCACATGCTGGAGATGGACCTCCTCCTGGACCGCCTCGAGGTCGTACAGCGCGGACGCCGGGCCGGACAGCTTGGGTTCACCGAACCGGCTCCCCAGGGCCTGGTCCAGGTCGAGCAGGCTGTTGATGACGGTGCGGTACTTGTTCACCGCGTCCCAGGAGCTGATGTCGCCGGACGTCACCTGCCCGCGCAGGGCGGTCAGTCCGCCCAGGGCCTTGACCGCGTCCTGGTAGCGGTTGCGCGCGGCGCCGTCGAGCTGGGGCGCCCGCTTCGTGCTGCCCACGAGGACGGTCCGGGCGCGGTCGGTGGACTGTGCCTGCCGCCGCATGGCGGAATCGCCGTCCGCCGCACCCCGCAGCTGTTCGGCGGCCATGGTCCGCTCCATCTGCAGGCTACCCAGCAGTGGCATCAGCCCGGAGCGCAGCTTGACCAGCCGCTGCATGTCCGCGTACGAGTTCGCGCGTTCGACTTCGCGTTGGATCTGTACGACGCCCAGGGCGACGGCCAGCAGCGCGGGCACCACCAGCACGGCGCCCAGCTTCACCGGCAGCCGCCAGTTTCGCCATTGCACGATGGTGGCCCACAGCCCCGGGCCGCGTGCAACCTCGGCCGCATGCCTTCCCGGGGTCACGAGACGCGCTCCGCGCCCGGAACGGCTTGGCCACAGCGATGTATCACGATGCGCTTTCTCCTGGGATTTCTCCTGAAGAGGAAGTCGAACGACCGGCGGCACACCGGCCTGGCCGGGGGCGGCGGAAACGCCCACGGCCGGACTGGTGATGTGCCGGCTCGCCCACCTCTACTCGAACAGCTTTCGGCTCGTCATGGCGAGCTCATAGAGGCCGTACGCGAAGGGAATGGCCACCCACAGCCACGCCACGGCCAGCAGAACGGGCGAGGACTTCACGGCCGCGCTCTGCGAAGGTTCGTCCTGGTGAGCCATCAGTTGCCCCTCTCGGCCGGGATGCGGTCGGTGCCGCCCTCTTCCCCCTGCTCGCCCTGCTGCTCCTGGGCGGTCCGGTCACCCGCGGCCACCGGCTCCGGCTCGTGGAACTTCGGGTTCACCGGGCGCACCAGCTCGTTCGCGACGAAGCCGATGACCAGAAGCGCGATCATGAGGTAGAAGGAGACGGCGTAGAGGCCGGGTCCGGATTCCCCGGACTTCTTCCCCGAGTCCGCGACGGCGTCCACGATGATCGGCCCGGCGACTCCGGCGACCGACCAGGCGGTCAGCAGCCGGCCGTGGATCGCGCCGACCTCGTAGGTGCCGAACAGGTCCTTCAGATAGGCCGGTACGGTCGCGAACCCGCCGCCGTAGAACGACAGGATCACCATCGCCGCGACCACGAACAGCACGGTGCTGCTGTTCTTCCCGAGCAGGATGGTCAGGTAGAGCAGAGCACCCGCGCCCAGGTAGAGGCGGTAGATGTTCTTCCTGCCGATCGCGTCGGAGACCGAGGACCACACGAAGCGGCCGGTCATGTTGGCCAGCGACAGCAGGGCGACGAACCCGGCGGCGGCGGTCGCGCTCACCGGGGCGTCGGTGTCCTGGAAGAAGTCCTGGATCATCGGGGCGGCCTTCTGGAGGATCCCGATGCCCGCGGTGACGTTCATGCACAGCACGATCCACAGCAGCCAGAACTGCGGGGTCTTCACCGCGTTCTTCGCGGATACGTTCGCGGTCGTGACGAGCTGCTTGCCGGTCTCCTCGCGGGGGACCCAGCCGGCCGGGCGCCAGCCCTCGGCCGGTACCCGGATGAGCAGCACGCCCAGCGTCATGAACGCGGCGTAGGCGAGGCCGTGCACCAGGAAGGTCTGGGCGATGCCACTGGTGTCGCTGCCGAAGGAGGACAGCATCTGCGACGACCAGGGGGAGGCGATCAGCGCGCCGCCGCCGAAGCCCATGATGGCGGTGCCGGTGGCCATGCCCGGGCGGTCCGGGAACCACTTCATCAGCGTCGACACCGGCGAGATGTAACCGATGCCGAGGCCGACTCCGCCGACCACGCCGTATCCGAAGATGACCAGCCAGTACTGGCTCGTGGCCACACCCAGCGAGGCGATCAGGAAGCCCGACGAGAAGGTCACGAGCGACACGAACATCGCCCACCGCGGCCCCTTGCGCTCCACGAGCGTGCCACCGAAGGCGGCGGAGAGACCGAGGACGAGAATGGCGATCTGGAAGGGGAGCGCGCTGGCCGTCCCCGAGATGTCAAGTGCTTTTTCCAGCGGCGTCTTGAAGACGCTCCAGGCGTATGCCTGGCCGATGGAGAAGTGAATCGCCAGTGCCGCCGGAGGAATCAGCCATCGATTCCACCCCGGCCCTGCGATAATGCGAGAGCGGTCGAGAAAACCCACCGATTACCTACCTCCGTCCTCGGGAACCCATTGCCGCAGGCTCTATTTCTGGAGACGTCAAACGTCTCGGGCGGTGGTGAGTGTAGAGCACCCTGATCAGCGGCAACAACGACCGGAGATCGTCATGGGCCCCGCAGTGGAGCAGCCTCCCACACGTTCGCATACATGGGGCGATCCACCAACATCAACACATCGCGTGCATCCTCTGTTCACGAAAAATCCGCAAGTCCGGTGGTGTCGGTGCGCGTTCATCGGATGACACCTGGTCAGACGGATCGAAAGGAGGAAGGATCGGGAAAAGTGCACATCCTGAGAAATTCTGACAGGAGTTCACAAGCATCCCGTAGCCCGATATGTGGCGTGCTGTCATCCGGAAGCAGGCGCTCCCCGCACATCCCGGACCGGGCCGGTCTCCAGGGGATCCCCGGTCGTTGACTGCGTCCGGCGCCTTACTACACTGACCCCGCCATGGGGCTGCGGGTTGCTCCTCCTCCCCACCATCCACTGCAGGCAGATCCGTACGAATTCTCCTGCCCGAAACTCCCGGGAGAGGGCCATGACGAAAGCGGTGCGGCCTCCCGCGCCCATTTCATCCGAGCGGGCCACTGGACACGGGTTCGCCGACCGCGGCAATGAAAACGGCGAGCCCGACTTCGCCGCGATCCAGCAGAGTCCGGAATTCGACCGGCTGCGCAAGAGGCTGCGCCGGTTCGTCTTCCCCATGAGTGCGCTCTTCTTCTGCTGGTACATGACCTTCGCGCTCTTCTCGGCGTATGGTCATGGGTTCATGAGCCGTAAGGTGTTCGGCTCGGTCAATATGGGGACTCTCTTCGGTCTGCTGCAGTTCGTGTCGACGATCACGATCGTCCTGCTGTACCGGAGTTTCGCCGACAGGAAAATCGACCCGCAGGTGGACAAGGTGCGCGAGTTGGCGGGGGCCGACAAGGAATGACATTGCAGATCGCGGGTGAGGCGACCGGCAGCCCGGTCATCAACGTCAGCGTATTCGTCGTCTTCGTCCTGATTACGCTGTTCATCGTCTACAAGGCCACCACCAGGAACCAGACGGCCTCCGACTACTACGCCGCGGGAAGCGCCTTCACCGGCGTCCAGAACGGCATCGCCCTCTCCGGCGACTTCCTCTCGGCGGCGTCCTTCCTCGGGATCTCCGGGGCCATCGCCGTCCACGGCTACGACGGCTTCCTCTACTCCGTGGGATGGCTCGTCGCCTGGCTGGTCGCCCTCCTGCTCGTCGGCGAACGGCTGCGCAACACCGGCCGGTTCACCGTGGGCGACGTGATGGCCTACCGGATGAAGCAGCGCCCGGTGCGCGCGGCGGCGGCCAACGCCACCTTGGTGATCACGTTCTTCTACATGCTCGCCCAGATGGCCGGCGCCGGCGGACTGATCGCCCTCCTGCTGAACGTGCACAGCAAGGGCGGGCAGGCCCTCGTCATCACGGCCGTCGGACTCGTGATGGTCTTCTACGTCCTGGTGGGCGGCATGAAGGGCACCACCTGGGTGCAGATCATCAAGGCCGGTCTGCTGCTGATGTGCGTGACGTTCATCAGCGTGTTCATCATCGGCAAGTTCGGCTTCAGCTTCTCGGCGCTCCTCGACCAGGCCGCCGCGCGCAGCCCGCTGGGGCAGAGCCTGCTCGAACCGGGCGGCTGGTACGGCGACGGAGCGATGGACAAGCTCGACTTCGTCTCGCTGTCCCTGGCGCTGGTCCTCGGCATCTCCAGCCTGCCGCACGTGCTGATGCGCTTCTACACCGTGCCGGACGCCAAGCAGGCGCGCCGGTCGGTGGTGTGGTGCTCCTGGACGATGTTCCTGTTCTACCTGGGCATCCTGGTCGTGGGCTACGGCGCCACCGCGCTGGTCGGCCCGGACGCGATCCTGGCGGCCCCCGGCGGGGAGAACTCGGCGGCGCCGCTGCTCGCGTTCAGGATCGGCGGCGCGGTGCTCCTCGGCATCGTCTCCGCGGTGGCCTTCGCGACGATCCTCGCGGTGGTGGCCGGTCTGACCCTGACCGCGTCGGCCTCGTTCGCCCATGACGTGTACGCCAACGTCATGAAGGAGGGGAAGGCCGACGCGCAGTCCGAGATCCGGGTCGCCCGGCTGACGGCCATCGCGGTCGGCGTCCTGGCCATCGTCGGCGGCATCGTCACCAACGGCCAGAACGTCGCCTTCCTGGTGTCGCTGGCCCTGGCGCTCGCCGCGTCCGCCAACCTGTCGACCATCCTCTACACCCTGTACTGGAAGCGGTTCAACACGACGGGCACGCTGTGGAGCATCTACGGCGGCCTGGGGTCGGGGCTCATCCTCATCATCTTCTCCCCGGCCATCTCGGGCACCTCGACGTCCATCTTCAAGGGCGTCGACTTCCACTGGTTCCCCCTCAGCAACCCCGGCATCGTGTCGATCCCGCTCTCCTTCCTCTGCGGATTCCTCGGCACGGTCCTCAGCAAGGAGCCCGCGGACCCCGCCAAGCAGGCGGAGATGGAAGTGCGGTCGCTGACCGGAATCGGCAGCAAGGTGTAGCCGACAGGCGTGAGTCGCCGCCGCGGCCGGTACGAGGAGCAGACGTCTCCCGTACCGGCCGCGCCCGTTGTGCCCCGAGGACGGCTACCGCCCGGGCGGTTACCGCGAGCGCGCTGACCGCGGAGGCGGGGGCGCGGTGCTGTGGCGCACCACGAGCCGGGTGGGGACGAGCGTGGTGCCACGGCGCGGGGCGCTCGGCCGCATCTGGCGCAGGACGCCCTCGACGCAGCGCCGTCCGACCTCGGCGAAGTCCTGGTGCACGGTGGTCAGCGGGGGCAGGAACGACCCGGCCTCGGGGATGTCGTCGAAGCCGATGACGCTGACGTCGTCCGGCACCCTCCGCCCCTTCTCGTGCAGCGCCCGCAGCAGGCCGAGCGCCATCTGGTCGTTGGCGGCGAACACCGCCGTGCAGTCCTCCTCGGCGGCGAGTGCCAGCCCGGCCCGGTAGCCGGACTCGGCCGACCAGTCGCCCCGTACGAGCGGCGGCGGGACGCGCCCGGCCTCGGTGAGCGCCGTCCGCCAGGCGTCGGCGCGGCGCTGTCCCGCGAAGGACCCCTCGGGTCCGGCGAGATGCCACACGGTCCGATGGCCGAGGCCGAGCAGATGGTCCACCGCCTCGCGGGTGCCGCCCGCCTGGTCGGTGTCGACCACCGTATAGCGGTCCCCGGCGTCGGAGTCGGCCACGACGACCTGGACGTGGGGCGGCAGGGAGAGCGCCGCCGCGTCGAGGAGGTGGACCTCCATGATGACGATGACGGCGTCGACGGCGAGTTCGCCCAGCCGCGAGAAGGCGCCGCGCACCTCGTCCTGGGTGGGGACGGCGACGGGGAGCAGGGTGACGGCGTAGCCCTCGTGCGCCGCGGAGGTGGCGATCGCTTCGAGCGTGCGCACATTGCCCGTGGTGGAGAGGGTGAAGGTGATGACGCCGATGGTGCGGAACTCGCCGCGCTTGAGCGCCCGCGCCGCGCTGTTGGGCCGGTAGCCGAGCTGCTTCATGGCGGCCAGCACCTCCCGCCGCGTCTCCTCGGTGACACCGGGGTAGCCGTTGGACACCCGGGAGACGGTCTGCGCGGAGACACCGGCGAGCCGGGCCACGTCCGCCATCGACGCGCGCTGCGCCCGCCCGGGGGTCCGTGTCCGGGTGCCGCCGCCCGCCGGGGGGCCGTCCGCCGAGGGGGTTTCCGCTGCTTCCACTTTCTCCCTCGCCACGTCGCGTCCCGGTTTTGCCAGATGGCTCTTGACCACCGTCATTGGGGCAGTGTAGACATTCCGCCATCAGATGTTTACGTAAACATAACACCTCCACGTTCCCTTGAGCGCCGAAATGTTTACGCAAACATCGCGACGGCGCATGGCGCCGGCTCCGAGATGGACGAGCGAGGAACGACATGACGACGCTGCAACCCCCCGCCGCCGTGAAACGGCGCCCGGCCCGGCCTCCGGCGAAGCGGGACCGCCGCTCCTGGACGGGGTGGGGGTTCATCGGGCCCTTCGTGGTGGTCTTCGCCTTCGTCTTCCTGGCCCCCATCGCCTACTCGGTCTACCTCAGCCTCTTCCGTGACCAGCTCATCGGCGGCACCACCTTCGTGGGCCTGGACAACTACCAGCAGGCCCTGCAGGACGACCGGTTCTGGACGTCCCTGACCCGGGTGTCGCTGTTCCTGCTGGTGCAGGTGCCGATCATGCTGGGCATCGCCCTGCTCGTGGCCCTGGCCCTGGACAGCGGGCGGCTCTACGGGCGGGACTTCTTCCGGATCTCGATCTTCCTGCCGTACGCGGTGCCCGCCGTGGTCGCCACCCTCATGTGGGGGTTCATGTACGGCACCCGCTTCGGCCTGGTGAGCGACATCAACGACGCCCTCGGGGTGTCGCTGCCGAACCCGCTGTCGCCCGAGCTGGTGCTGACGTCCATCGGCAACATCGTCACGTGGGAGTTCGTCGGCTACAACATGCTGATCTTCTACTCCGCGCTCCGCGTCATCCCGCACTCCCTGTACGAGGCCGCGGAGATCGACGGCGCCGGGCAGATCCGCGTCATCACCGCCATCAAGCTCCCCGCGATCCGCGGCGCCCTGGTCATCGCCACCATCTTCTCGATCATCGGCACGTTCCAGCTGTTCAACGAGCCGAACATCCTGCAGAAGCTGGCACCGAACTCCATCACCACCGACTACACCCCGAACTTCTACACGTACTCGCTGTCCTTCTCGGGCCAGCAGCACAACTACTCCGCGACGGTCGCCATCATCATGGGGCTCATCACCATGGTCATCGCCTATGTCGTCCAGCTGCGCGGCATGCGCAAGGGAGCGTGAAGCGATGTCCACACCCGCCACCACCGTCTCCCCTCCCGCCCCCGCCCCGGCCGGCTCGCCGGGCTCCTCGCCCCGGCTGCGCGGGCCCCGGAAGCGCGCCGCGGAGCGCCGCCCGCGCCGCAGCGTGCTGCTGACCGTCCTCACCGGGCTGGTCCTGCTGTACTCGCTGGTGCCGCTCGCCTGGCTGGTCATCAGCGCCACCAAGACCCAGGAGGGGCTGGCCCGGTCGTTCGGGCTGTGGTTCAGCGGCGACTTCGCCCTGTGGGACAACATCCGCGAGACGTTCACCTACAACGACGGTGTCTTCGTCCGCTGGCTGCTGAACACCCTGCTGTACGTGGCGGTCGGCGCCGGCGGCGCCACCCTGCTGGCGGTGCTCGGCGGCTACGCCCTGGCGAAGTTCACCTTCCCGGGCAAGCGTGCCGTGTTCGCCGTCGTCATCGGCGCGGTCGCGGTGCCCGGCACCGCGCTGGCCGTGCCCACCTTCCTGATGTTCAGCAAGATGGGGCTGACCGACACCCCCTGGGCGGTGATCATCCCGTCCCTCATCTCGCCGTTCGGCCTCTACCTGATGTGGGTCTTCGCCACCGAGGCCGTACCGGAGGAACTACTGGAGGCCGCCCGCATCGACGGCGCCAGTGAGGTGCGTACCTTCTTCCAGGTCGTCCTGCCGCTGCTCGCACCCGGCATCGTGACCGTCCTGCTGTTCACGATGGTCGCCACCTGGAACAACTACTTCCTTCCGCTGATCATGCTGAAGGACCCGGACTGGTATCCGCTGACCGTCGGCCTCAACAGCTGGAACCTGCAGGCCGCGACCGCCGGTGGCAAGGCCGTGTTCAACCTCGTCATCACCGGCTCCCTGATCACCATCGTGCCGCTGATCTCCGCGTTCCTCCTGCTCCAGAAGTACTGGCAGTCCGGGCTCGCCGCCGGAAGCGTCAAGGAGTAGCCCCGCAGCCCCGCACCCTCCGCACCGCACACGAAGAAGTGGAAAGCACGCCCATGCGCAAGAACACCCGCCGCCTGCTGCGCGGCATAGCCCTGGTCTCCGCCCTCACCCTGGGGGCAACCGCCTGCGGCGGCTCCGACGACAGCGCCGCCGAGAGCAAGCCGGTGTCCGCCAAGGACATCGACGCGGCCCTGAAGAAGGGCGGCACCCTGACGGTGTGGGCCTGGGAGCCCACGCTCACGAAGGTCGCCAAGGACTTCGAGAAGGAACACCCCAAGGTCAAGGTCAACCTCGTCAACGCGGGCACCAACAAGGACCAGTACAAGGCCCTGCAGAACGCCATCGCCGCGAAGAAGGGCGTCCCCGACGTCGCGCAGATCGAGTACTACGCGCTCGGCGAGTACGCGCTGACCAAGGCCCTCGACAAGCTGGGCCCGTACGGCGCCGACAAGCTCGCCGGCAAGTACTCCCCGGGCCCGTGGCACTCCGTGAAGTCCGGCAAGGACGTCTACGCCCTGCCCATGGACTCCGGGCCCATGGCGCTGTTCTACAACAAGAAGGTCTTCGACAAGTACAAGCTCACGGTGCCGGCCACCTGGGACGAGTACGTCAAGACCGCCCGCGCCCTGCACAAGGCCGACCCCAAGGCGTTCATCACCGCCGACACGGGCGAGGGCGGCACCGCCACCAGCATGCTGTGGCAGGCCGGTTCCCGCCCGTACAAGGTCGACGGCACCAAGGTGAAGATCGACTTCTCCGACGCGGGCGCCAAGAAGTACACCGACACTTGGCAGAAGCTGCTCGACGAGAAGCTGGTCGCGCCCATCACCGGCTGGACCGACGACTGGTACAAGGGCCTCGGCGACGGCACCATCGCCACCCTGACCGCCGGCGCCTGGATGCCCGCCAACTTCGCCTCCGGCGTGAAGGAAGCCTCCGGCGACTGGCGCGTGGCACCGATGCCGCAGTGGAAGGCGGGGGAGAAGACCACCGCGGAGAACGGCGGCAGCTCCCTGGCTCTGCCCACCCTCGGCAAGCACAAGGAACTCGCCTACGCCTTCGCCGAGTACGCAAACGCCGGAAAGGGCGTGCAGACCCGGATCAAGGAGGGCGCCTTCCCGGCGACCACCGCGGACCTGGAGTCCAAGGCGTTCCAGGACACCGCGTTCCCGTACTTCGGCGGTCAGAAGGCCAACAAGATCTTCGCCGAGTCGGCCGCGAACGTCGGCCGCGGCTGGTCGTACCTGCCCTACCAGGTCTACGCCAACAACATCTTCAACGACACCGTCGGCAAGGCCTACGTCTCGAAGACCAAGCTGGCCGCCGGTCTGAAGGCCTGGCAGGACGCCTCCGTCAAGTACGGAGAAGAGCAGGGTTTCACCGTCGAGAAGTAACCAGCCCCCCGCGCCGCCCCGTACGGTTCACCGGAAGGACCACCATGATCTCCACCCTCCAGTCCCAGCCTCCGCACGGGACGGACGGTGACCCCACCCCACGCCTCGGCTACGGCGCGGACTACAACCCCGAGCAGTGGCCCCGCGAGGTGTGGGAGGACGACATCCGGCTGATGCGCGAGGCCGGTGTCACCATCGTCTCCGTGGGGATCTTCTCCTGGGCCCGCATCCAGCCGGCCGAGGACGAGTGGGACTTCGGCTGGCTCGACGAGATCATGGACCTGCTGCACACCGGTGGCATCGGGGTGGACCTGGCCACCGCCACCGCGTCCCCGCCGCCCTGGCTCACCACGGCGCACCCGGAGATCCTCCCGGTGACCGCCTCCGGTGAGACGGTGTGGCCGGGGGCGCGGCAGCACTGGCGCCCCACCTCGCCCGTCTTCCGCACCCACGCGCTGCGCCTGGTGCGGAAGATGGCCGAGCGGTACGCGGGACATCCCGCCCTGGTGGCCTGGCACGTCTCCAACGAGCTGGGCTGCCACAACATCTACGACTACTCCGACGACGCCGCCCGTGCCTTCCGCGACTGGCTGCGCGCCCGCTACACCACCCTCGACGCCCTCAACCACGCCTGGGGCACCGCGTTCTGGTCCCAGCGGTACAGTGACTGGGAGCAGATCCTGCCGCCCCGGCTGGCCGCCTCCCACCCGAACCCCACCCAGCAGCTGGACTTCAAGCGCTTCTCCTCCGACGCGCTGAAGGAGCACCTGCGCGCGGAGCGGGACATCCTGCGCGAGCTGACCCCCGGCATCCCCGTCACCACCAACTTCATGGTGATGGGCGAGACCAAGGGCATGAACTACGCCGACTGGGCCGGTGAGATCGACTTCGTTTCCAACGACCACTACGTCCGGCCCGGCCCGCAGGACCGCGACGAGCTGTCCTTCTCCGCGAACCTCGTCAGCGGCATCTCCGGCGGCCGCCCCTGGTTCCTGATGGAGCACTCCACCAGCGCCGTGAACTGGCAGCCGGTCAACGTGGCCAAGCGGCCGGGCGAGCTGGCCCGTGACGCGCTGCTGCACGTCGCGCACGGCGCCGACGCGGTGTGCTACTTCCAGTGGCGGCAGTCGGCGGCCGGAGCCGAGAAGTACCACTCGGCGATGGTGCCGCACGCCGGGCCCGACAGCGAGGTGTTCCGCGCGGTGGCCGCGCTCGGCGGGACCCTGCGGACCCTGGCCCCGGTGGCGGGCACGACACGCGAACCGGCCCGGGTCGGGATCGTCTTCGACTGGGAGTCGTGGTGGGCGAGCGAACAGGACTCCCACCCGACCTCCCGCCTCGACTACCGCCAGGAGGCGCTGGACTGGTACTCCGCCCTCCTCGCCCTCGGCATCCGGGCCGACGTCATCACCGCGCAGAGCGGCCTCGACCGGTACGAGGTGCTGATCGCGCCGGTGCTGCACATGGTCCCCGCGGCGCTGGCCAAGGACCTCACCCGGTACGCCGAGCAGGGCGGCCACCTCATCGCCACCTACTTCTCCGGCGTCGTGGACGAGAACGACCACATCTGGCTCGGCGGCTACCCGGGGGCCCTGAGCGAACTGCTCGGCATCCGCATCGAGGAGTTCGGCCCGCTGCTCGACGGCGAGACGGCTCTGATCGAGGCCCGGTCGGTATCCGACGGCACGGCCACCGGCACCCTGTGGACCGACCGGATCACCGTCACCGACCCCGAGGTGGAGGTCCTGGCCCACTACCGCAGCGGGACGTACACGGGCCGCCCCGCCGTCACCCGCCGCGCCGTGGGCGGGGGATCGGCCGCGTACGTCTCCACCCGGCTCGGCCCGGACGGGCTCGCCGGGCTGCTGCCGGGGCTGCTCGCGCCCGCCGGTGTGGGCAGCGAACTCCCCGAGGAGGCACGGGGAAGCGTCGAGCTGGCCGTGCGCCACGGCGGCGGCAGCCGCTATCTGTTCCTGGTCAACCGCACCGACGCCACGGTGCCGCTGACCGGACTCGCCGGGGAACCCCTGATCGGCGGCGGCGCGGACGACGGCGCGCTCATCCTGGCCCCCAGGGGCGTCGCCGTGCTGCGGCAGCCCGCGACCTGACGGGCGGGACCCGCCGCGTCCGTCGCGGCTTCCCGAAGCCTCCTCCAGCCTCCTGAAACTCCGTCGTCGCCCGCGCGGGCACGGCGGCCGGTCCACCGAAGCGTCCGCACACGAGTTGGGAGCACACGTTGGCACGCCGTACCCGCACACGACGACTCCTGGGAACCCTCTCAGTCACCGCCCTGGCCACCGGGGCCGCCCTGATCACCGCCCCGCCGGTGACCGCGCAGGCCCCGGCTGCGGCGACGGCCGACGCCGTCACCGTCTCACCCGACCCCTCGTACAAGGCGGAGAGATTCGAGGGCTGGGGCACCAGCCTGGTCTGGTTCGCCAACGCCACCGGCGACTACCCCAAGGAGATCCGCGAGAAGCTGGCCAAGCTGCTCTTCGGGGACGACGGCCTCGCCCTCAACATCGCCCGCTACAACATCGGCGGCGGCAACGCCCCCGACGTCAAGGACTACCTCCGCGCCGGGGGAGCGGTCGAGGGCTGGTGGAAGGCCCCGGCGGGCACCACGCGCGAGGACACCGGCTGGTGGAACGCGGACGACAAGGCCGACTGGAACCCCGACGCCGACGCCACCCAGCGCTGGTGGATCGACCGCATCAAGGGCGACATCGACCACTGGGAGACGTTCAGCAACTCGCCGCCCTGGTTCATGACCAAGAGCGGCTATGTCTCCGGCGGCTTCAACGCCACCGACGACCAGCTCAAGCCGGACTCCGTCGACGACTTCGCCGCCTATCTGGCGGGCGCCACCAAGCGGCTGGAGAAGGCGCACGGCATCAAGGTCGACACCCTCGACCCGTTCAACGAACCCAACACCAACTACTGGAGCACCCGACTGGGCGCCGACGGCGAACCGGTCGGCGGACGGCAGGAGGGGGCCCACATCGGCCCCGAACTCCAGCAGAAGGTGATCAGCGCGCTGGCCCCGGCCCTGAAGAAGGCGCGGACCGGCACCAAGATCTCCGCGATGGACGAGACCAACCCCGGCATCTTCACGCAGAACTGGAACACCTACCCCCAAGCGGTGCGCGATCTCGTCGGCCAGATGAACGTCCACACCTATGGCACCGGCGGCCGCACCAGCGTGCGCGACCTGGCCAAGGCGGCGGACAAGCCGCTGTGGATGAGCGAGGTCGAGGGCGACTGGGGCGACGGCCAGAGCTTCACCGACATGCGGCCCGGCCTCGGACTGGCCAAGCAGATGGTCGACGACCTGCGCGAACTGGAGCCCCGCGCCTGGGTGTTCTGGCAGCCCGTCGAGGACTACGACAACATGAAGCCCGGCGGGGAGTCGGCCAAGGGCGGGAACTGGGGCAGCATCCAGCTCCCGTTCAACTGCACCTCCAAGGACACGCTCGACACCTGCCCCATCCGGACGAACACCAAGTTCGACACGGCCCGCAACTTCACCCACTACATCAAGCCCGGCGACCGGCTCATCAAGACCGACGACACCTCCAGCGCCGCCGCCGTCTCCCGGAAGGGCGACGCGGCCACCGTCGTCCACGTCAACAGCGGCGCGGGTGAGCGCGACGTCACCCTCGACCTGTCCAAGTTCGGCACGATCGCCCGCCACGCGACCGTCACCCCCGTGGTGACCAGCGCCGACGGCAAGCTGGAGCGCCAGGACACCATCAAGGTGACCGACCGGAAGGCCACCTTCACCGCGCCCGCCCAGTCCGTGACGACCTTCCTCGTCAAGGGCGTCTCCGGGGTGGCCAAGGACGCCGCGCTGCTGCGCGAGGGCCACACGTACGAGCTGACCGGTGTCCAGAGCGGCAAGGCGCTCACCGTCGCGGACGACGGCACCAAGCTCGTCATCAAGGGCGCCGAGGCGGCCACCCCCGGCCAGCGGTGGCAGCTGCGCCAGATCAGTGGCGACACCGGCAACCGGCAGCGGTATGTGTTCACCAACCCCGTGGCGGGCAAGCGGCTGGCCGTCCGCGACGGCGCCCCGGTGCTGGAGGCGGACCACGGGAAACGGGACAAGGCCACCCAGTGGATCATGTCGACCACCGGTGACGGCACCTGGACCCTGGTCAACGCGGCCACCGGACGGCTGCTGGAGGTCGGCGGCCAGGCCACCCACGACGGCGCCGCCGTCGACACCTGGACCCCGAATTCCGGAGCGAACCAGCGCTGGAAGGTCTCCGAGGTGAGCTGACCCCTTTCCGAGTCCCGGCTACCTCAATTGAGGTAGCCGGGACTCGGTCGATGTGGGGAGACGGATTTCGGCTAAGCGTACGAAGCCGCAGGTCAGGCCGTCTTCCTAGGCTCTGGGGCATGGCTATACACGTCGAACGACGCCCGCGCGTGCTGGGCGCGGCCGTCGCAGCGAGCCTCGCGCTCGGTGCCCTGGCCGCCCCCGCCGCCGCGGCCGCGGACCACCGGGCCCGGCCGGCCGCCGAGAAGCCCGGCTCCACGGACCGCACCGGCTCGCCGGTGCGGGTGAACCAGGTCGGCTATCCGACGTACGGCCCCAAGAAGGGCATCGTCGTCACCCATGCCACCAGGCCCCTGACGTGGACGCTACGGACCGCCGACGGCACGAAGCGGGCCGGCGGCGTCACCACCCCCGCGGGCATCGACCCCAGCTCCCGCCGGCGCGTCCAGACCTTCGACTTCAGCAAGGTCACCGACGCGGGCGAGGGCTACACCGTCACCATCGGCGGGAAGAAGAGCGAGCCGTTCACCATCGGTGACCACCTCTACGACACGCTGCGCACCGACTCGCTGGCGTACTTCTACCACAACCGCAGCGGCATCAAGATCGACAAGAACCTGGTCGGGGCCCGGTACGCCCGCCCCGCGGGCCACGACCGGTCCGCCCCGCACCGTGGCGACACCGACGTCCCGTTCCGATGGCATGGGTCCGACTACCGGCGCAATGTCTCCGGCGGCTGGTACGACGCCGGTGACCAGGGCAAATACGTCGTCAACGGCGGCATCTCGGTGGCCCAGCTGATGTCCGCGTACGAGCGCACCCGCACCACTCCGGGGGTAAGCGGCGACGCGCTGGGTGACGGCAAGCTGCGGGTGCCCGAGCGCGGCAACGGCGTCCCCGACATCCTCGACGAGGCGCGCTGGGAGATGGACTTCCTGCTGCGCATGCAGGTGCCCCGGGGCAAGCCGTACGCCGGTATGGCCTTCCACAAGGTGCACGACAAGCACTGGACCGGCTTGCCGACCCGGCCGGACCAGGACCAGCAGCCACGGGTGCTGCGCCCGCCGTCCACCGCGGCCACCCTCAACCTGGCGGCCACCGCGGCGCAGTGCGCCCGCCTCTTCAAGCCCTACGACCCGCGCTTCGCCGCCCGGTGCCTGGACACGGCCCGGACCGCCTGGGCCGCCGCCAAGAAGCATCCGAGGATGTTCGCCAGTGACAAGGACTCCACCGGGGGCGGCGCGTACGGCGACCGCCACGTCGGCGACGAGTTCTACTGGGCCGCCGCCGAGCTGTTCCTCACCACCGGTGAGCACACCTACCGCACGGCGGTCCTCGGCTCACCGCTCAACGGCGACGTCGACGCCCTCTTCCCGCGCGGCGGCGCCCTGTCCTGGTCGGCGACCGCGGGCCTGGGCGCGCTCGACCTGGCCACCGTGCCCAGCAAGCTCGACCCCGCCCAGCGCGCCGCCGTGCGCGCGACGGTGATCAAGGCCGCCGACCGCTACGCCGCGGACTCCGCGAAGTCGGCCTACGGGGTGCCGTACGCGCCCAAGGACGGTAAGTACGAGTGGGGCTCCAACAGCCAGGTGCTGAACAACATGGTCGTGCTCGCCACCGCGCACGAGCTGACCGGGAAGACCCGCTACCGCGACGCGGTGCTGCGCGGCATGGACTATCTGCTGGGCGGCAACCCGCTCAACCAGTCCTATGTCACGGGCTACGGCGAACGGAACTCCCACCACCAGCACCACCGCTTCTGGGCGCACCAGCTCGATCCCAGGCTGCCGAGCCCGGCGCGCGGTTCCCTGGCCGGTGGCCCGAACTCCGGACTGCAGGACCCGGTGGCGAAGAAGAAGCTGAAGGGCTGCGCCCCGGCGATGTGCTACGTGGACGACATCATGGCGTTCTCCACCAACGAGATCACCATCAACTGGAACGCGCCGCTGGCCTGGGTTGCCTCCTACCTCGGCGACGTTGAGCATATGTCTGATCAGCGGCGCTGACCGTGTGGCCCCGCGCGGGGTGCTGGCCCATGACAAGCGGCTCCTGGTGGAGCGGGAGGACGGGGCGTATCTGCCGTGGCCGCAGCCGGAGCGCTGCGGCCACGCCGATCGCTGACCCGACGGTCTACGTCAGCCGTACGGTGAGTGTGTCGCGCGAGTACGACGGTACGGCGGTGTACGTGTGCCCACCCCGCCGCACCCTGATGGCGGCGAACCGCCCGTGCAGCCCGCCGGGGGCGTGCAGCACCTTGACGCGGGTGTGCCGGGCGGGGGAGTGGCGGCCGTCCAGGTGGATGTCGAGGACACTGTCGCGGCCGAGCACCGCGGACCGGGCGACGGAGAGTGCGGGTGTACCACCGTCTCCGGTGTCCGCCGCCAGCTCCAGCGTGGCACCGGAGGCGACGACGAGACCGCGCCGCGCCCGTACGCCACCGGGCGTCGCGAGCCGCAGGGTGCCTCCGTGCACCAGGACGTCTCCGGCGCCCAGGGCTTCCGGCGACCCCGCGACCAGGGTGCCCGCCTCGACACGGGTGCCGCCGGTGTAGCGGTTGCGGCCGGTGAGGGTCAGGGTGCCGGTGCCCCGTTTGATGAGGCCGCCGTCGCCGGTGATGTCGTTGCGCCAGGCGTCGGCCGCGCTGAAGCCGCCGTCGTCCGCGTCCATCTCGACGCGTACGTCGCGGTCGAAGGCCCCGTAACCGTCCGCGGCGGCGAAGAGGTTGAGCCGCCCCCACTGCTCGGGCCCCTCCAGCAGGGCGTATCCGCCGGGCAGGGCGGTGGTGCGCAGCACCTCCCGGCGCTGGTGCGCGGTGAGGTAGGGCAGCCGGGTCTCGATGAGCACTTCGGCGCCCTTGGGCACCGTCATCTCGCGGTGCCGGCCGCCTCTGGGCAGGATGTACGTCAGCCGTGCGGTGAACGCGCGCGCGTTGGCGGCGCGATCGGCGTACGGATCGGTGTCCGTGCCCGCCGAGTGGGCGTAGGCCCAGAGCGTGTCGGCGGTGGTGCCGGTCCGGGAGCGGAGGTAGTCGGCGGCCTGCCGGCGGGCGGCGGCCTTGAGCCCGGCGTTGGCCGGGTCGTACAGCGCGGCGGCGGCCAGCGCGGTGGCCAGGACGCGGCCGCCGACGACGTCGAGGGCGGAGTGCATGCCGGACACGATCCGGGTGTGGGAGGCCGCGGAGGCGTGGGTCACCAGTTCCTGGAACCGCTCGGGTATGGCGTACGCAAGCGCCAGCCCGGCCAGGTGGAGCGCGTTGGTGTGACCGCTCGGGAAACCGCCGTCCTCGGCCGGGTTGCCGCCGCGCTGACGCAGCAGCTGAGGGGTGACGGTCACCTCGGACGCGTAGACGGGGAAGCCGAAGGGGTCCGTGGCGCCGGTGTCCACGACCTCGCTGTGCTCGGTCATCCGCCACGGCCGCGGGTACTGGTAGCCGTACTTGGCGGGGTTGCTCGACGCGTACGGGCCGCGCAGCGTCCGCACGAGCCGGACGACCTCGCCGAGGTCGGAGTCGGTGGCCCCGGCCCCGATGGCGGAACCGGCGGGCGCGCCGGGCGGTACGGCGTCGCCGACCGTGCCGGCCGGGGTGGTGTCCGGGGCGCTGGTGATGCTGGTGACGGCCTTGGCGCCGGTGCGGTAGACCTCGGTGAGCGGGCCGAGACCGGCGGTGGCCGCGTAACTCTGGTCCTGCCGGTCGTAGAGGAAGGATTCCCGGGCCTGTGCGTCGGTGCGCCGCGCGGTGAGGGCGATCGAGTAGCGCATGTTGGCACGCAGTACGGCGGCCGCGAGCGGGGTGCCGTTGTTCCAGGCCGTGCCGGTGTGCCAGAGTCGCCGCACACCGCTCAGGATGCGCAGGGCCGCGTTGGTCTCGGGGGTGAGGTTGGCGGTGGTGTTGGTCCGGTAGTCGTCGACGAAGGACGTGAGGGTCCGCCCGGCCGTCCTCTCCGCCGCCCGGGCCGGAGGGCCGGACAGGAGGGCCGACGCCGTCGGGGCGGCGATGAGCCCCGCCGGGACCGAGGCGGAACGCCGGAGGAAACCCCTGCGGTCCAGGGTGGGTCTCGCGGACCGGCCGGGGGAGGTAGGCGCCGTCATGCTGCCCTCGCGATTCTCGTCGTAAGCGCTTGCTGATGCGGTGACGCGAAGGAAGTGTAGAGGCCTCCACGGCACGGGGGCGCCGGGAGGCGGCAGTTGTCAGGAGGGCGTACGACGCGGGGTCAGGTGCCGGGGGTGCGGATGGCCGCGATGTCGAACTGCAGGCGGACCTTCTCGCTCACCATGGCGCCGCCCTGGGCCAGTTTGGCGCTGTAGGTCAGGCCCCACTCGGAACGGTTGATGGTGGTGGTGCCGTCGAAGCCGACCCGCTCGTCGCCGAAGGGATCGGTGACGTGCCCGATGTAGGTCAGCTCCAGGACCACCGGACGGGTGGTGTCTCGCAGGGTGAGGTCACCGGACATGCGGTAGACGTCCTGGCCGGCGAGCCGCACCTCGGTGCTGCGGAAGCTGATGCGCGGGTAGGCCCGGGCGTCCAGGAAGTCGCGGCTCATCAGATGGGCGTCGCGCTGTTCGACACCGGTGTCGACGCTGCCGCTGGCCAGCACGATCTCGGCCCGGGAGCGGGACGGGTCGTGGCCGTCGAAGTAGAGACGGCTCTCATACTCGGTGAAGGCGCCGCGCACCGTGGTCACCATGGCGTGCCGGACGGAGAAACCGATCCTGCTGTGCGCCGCGTCGATAATCCATTCCCCGGTGAGGGCCGAAAGCCCGGGACCCTGCCGGATGTCGCGATCGGAAGAGGCCGGGGTGTCCTGGGTCACCGCGGAGCGGGGCGAAAAGTTGCGAGTAAAAAGTTTCATGGGGCATCTGGTTACTGCAAGAGTGAGGTGCGCTGCAAGTGCTGTTTCTGGACCGGCCCGGGATTGCGACGTCACCCTACCGCCCGGTCTGCGGTTTCCCTCCGATGTCCGGTCCCGTGATCGTGGGACCGGCACCGGGTCTTCACATGTCAACGGCGGACGCGGATTGCCGGATGACGGCCAATCAGCGGACGAAACGCTCTTTGCGCGCCGGGCTTCGTACCGCATTCGGGCACCGGTGCTTTAACTCTGACGTACCTGTCGTCACTTTCTCTTTTATTTCTTCAACAAATCTCCACGATCAGGTATGGCTGTGGTGGATCGTGTGCGGCCCCTGCTCAGCGGGGCAGGCGTCCCTTGCTGCGCATGGCGGCGCGGACGCGCTCCTCGGCCAGCCCCAGCCCGGCCGCGTGCGGCGTGGTGCCACGGCGCTCGGCCTCGTCCAGGACGGTGACGGCGTTGGCGCGCAGCCGACCGGAGATCGTCTCGAAGATGGTGCGGGTCTCCGGACGGAACCCGGAGTAGCGGGCGTCCATGGCGAACGCGGCGGCGACGACACCGCCGGCGTTGGCCACGAAGTCGGGCAGCACGGTGACACCGCGCCCGGCGAGGATCTCCCGAGCCGCCGGTGAGGTGGGCAGATTGGCGCCCTCGACCACCAGCCCGGCCTTGATCAGCTGGGCCGTCCGGTCGTCGATGACGTCCTGCAGGGCGGCGGGCACCAGGATGTCGCAGTCGACGGTGAGTTCCTGACCGGGGGCGAGCGCCTCGCCCCGGGCGTGGCGGACGACGAAGTCGTCGCCGTGCTCCTCGCGGGCGGCCAGCAGGGACGGCACGCCCAGCCCGCCGGGATCGTGCAGCGCGCCACGGGCGGTGGACACGGCCACCACGGTGGCGCCCAGTTCGGCGAACCGCGCCGCCGCGGCCGCGCCCACGGCGCCGAACCCTTGGATGGCCACCCGGCAGCCGGACAAGGACAGTCCGCGGCGCTGTACGGCCGCGTCGGCGGCCTCGGCGACGCCGAAGCCCGTGACCCCGAGCTTGTCGTAGGCGACGCCGCCCAGGTGCTCCGGGGTGCCGACGGCCGCGCCACGGTCTCCCAACTCGTCCTGGATGATGGCGGCGTCGCTCTCCGTCAGCCCCATGTCCAGCCCCATCACGTACTCGCGGGGCACCTCGTTGGACAGCGCGCGGGCGAACGCGCGCAGGATCGCCTCCTTGTCGGGGGACGCCGGATCGGCGACGATGCCCGCCTTGGCGCCACCGTAGAACAGGTCGACACCGGCCCACTTCCAGGTCATGACGCGGGCCAGCCGGGCGACTTCCCCGACCGTCACCGTGGGGCTCATACGGGTGCCGCCCTTGGCCGTACCCCGGGCCGTGTTGTCCACGACCAGCACGCCCTTCATGCCGGTGCGCCGGTGGGAGACGACGACGATCTTCTCGGGACCCCAGTCGTCAACGAGCGAGAGTGCGTCAGCCACGTCTGCCGTCCTTCTTCCGTAGATCGATGGATCCGTGGTCCACCTCACGATGGGGCCGGTGACCCGGCCCCACAAGGGCCGGCAGGGCGACGGAATCGCTACCGGGGAGCAGGGAACGCTTATGCTCGCCCGCCCAGCCCCGACCGCGTCACGGCGCGCAGGACGTCGACGAGGGCCACCACGGTGGGCCTGCGCTCCGCGGCGCAGCGGAACACCACGACGATGTGCCGCTCGATCGTCTCGCGCAGCCGCACCACATCGAAGCGGGAGGGCCGCAGCCGCAGCATCAGATCCGTCACCGTGCTCACCCCCACCCCCGCCTCGACCAGCGCCAGGGTCGCCGCGGTGTCCGTCACCTCGTGCAGCACCTCGGGCTCGACGCCCGCCCGGCGGAAGGCGGTGCGCACGGCGCGCCCGTAGTAGCTCTCGGCGGACGGCAGGATCCACTTCAGGTCCCGGGTCTGCGCCATGGAGACGGCCTCCCGGCGGCCCATCGAACCGGTCGGCACCGCGAGCGAGAAGCGCTCCCGGTGCAGCCGCGTCACCCGCAGCGCCGGGTCGCGCGGGATCGGCACGTCCGGGTAGTCGAGGCCGATCGCGAGGTCCACGGCCCCGGACGCCACCGCGTCGTACACCTCGTCCACGTCCATGTCGCGGCTGCGGACCGCAAGCCCCGGATGGTCCTCGCGCGCCTTGCGCAGCGCGGGCGGCAGGATCTCGGCGGCGGCCGTGGTGAACAGGCCGACCAGCAGCGTGCCCGAGGCGTCGTTGCGGGTGCGCTCCAGGGCCTCCACCGCCTCGGCCTCCGTGGTCAGGATCCGCTCGGCGTGCCGGGCCAGCGTCATCCCCGCGTCGGTCAGCTCCACCCTGCGCCCGGTCCGCCGCAGCAGCTCCATGCCGGTCGCCTTCTCCAGCGCGGCGATCTGCTGCGAGACCCCGCCGGGGGTGTACCCCAGCGACTCCGCCACCGCGGTGATGGTGCCGCGCCGGGTCAGTTCGACGAGGGAACGCAGCTGGGCACTCGTCCAGTCCATATAGAGACCCTAATAGATCACGAGCAGTAACTGTTCATGGACGTCAACGGTCCGGGTGCTGCACGATGACCGGCAGACAGCTGATCGGCATCGTCCTGCACTGCGACAGCCGCGCCGCGCCCGGGCCGGAGAACCTTCCGGCCCGGCGCCCGCCTCGGGAAGGGATCGGCCACGTGTCCTCCTCGCCCCCTTCGCCCTCCGCGTCCCCCTCCTCCTTCCGCACCGTTCCGCCGGCCGCCGACATCGTGATCATCGGCGGTGGCGTCATGGGCACCAGCACCGCCTTCCACCTGGCCGAGGCCGGAGTGGCGAACATCGTCGTCGTCGAACGCGGAGAGCTGGGCTGCGGCAGCTCGGGCAAGCCCATCGGCGGCGTCCGGGCCCAGTTCTCCGACCCGCTGAACATCCAGCTGGGCAGCCGTAGCCTGCGCGCCTACCAGGACTTCCCGCGACGCCCCGGCGCCGACATCCGGCTCGACAGGGTCGGCTACCTCTTCCTGCTCACCAGCGAGCAGCAGGCCACGGACTTCGAGGCCTGCGTGCGCACCCAGAACGGCCTCGACGTGCCCAGCCGCATGATCGGCCCGCGGGAGGCACAGCGGCTGTGCCCCTACATCAGCACCGACGGGCTCGTGGCCGCCGTCCACTCGCCCACCGACGGCCACGCCCGCCCCGGGCTGGTCATCCAGGGCTACGCGCGCGCCGCCGCCCGGGCCGGAGTCACCTTCGCCACGCACACCGCCGTCACCGCCATCGACACCGCCGGGGACCGGGCCACCACCGTGCACACCGACCACGGGCCGATCTCCTGCGCCACCGTGATCTGCACCGCGGGCGCCTGGTCGGCGCGGATCGGGGACATGCTCGGCATCGACCTCCCGGTGCGCCCGGTGCGCCGTCAGGTGGCCTTCACCGCCCCGCTCAGCCCGCCCGCCCCGCGCATCCCCTTCACCATCGACTTCTCCTCCACGGCCTACTTCCACAACAGCGACGACGGGCTGCTGTTCGGCCTCGCCGACCCCGGCCAGGCCGACGGCTACGACACCACCTGGACCCCGGAGTGGCTGGAGCTGTTCCGCGCCGCCGCACGCCGTCGGGCCCCGGCCCTGGCCGACATGGAGACGTCCGGCGGCTGGGCCGGGCTCTACGAGATCACCCCGGACCACAACGCGCTGATCGGCCGCTCCGGCGAATCGGGCAACGTGCTTTACGCGACCGGGTTTTCCGGGCATGGCTTCCTGCAGGCCCCGGCGGTCGGCGAGATCGTCCGGGACCTGTATCTGGACCGCACACCGTTCCTCGACGTCACGCCGTTCAGCGCCGACCGCTTCACCACCGGAGCGCAGGCGCGTCCCGAAGCCCATGTGGTGTGAACCGCCCACGTGGTGTGAACCGCCAACCGAAAGGCAGCACTTCCGATGACCAGCCGGACACATCGTCAGTGGCAGCTGCGCGCCGCGTTCGCCGCCCGGCTCTCGGACATGTACGGGCGGGAGGTCCCCGCCTACACCACCCTTGTGGACGTCTCCCGCGAGGTCAACGACGACGTGCTGCGCACCCGGGGCGCCGACGCCGAGCGGCTGGGCTCCATCAGCCGGGTCACCGCGGAGCGCCACGGCGCGATCCGGGTCGGCACCCCGCGGGAGATGAGCCAGGTCGCGCGCGTCTTCGGCGCCCTCGGCATGCACCCGACCGGCTTCTACGACCTGCGCGAGGCCGCCGCCAGCGCGGTGCCCGTCGTCTCCACCGCCTTCCGCCCCACCGACGGCGAGGAGCTGGCGCGCAACCCGTTCCGCGTCTTCACCTCCATGCTCACCCCCGCCGACCCGCGCTTCTTCGACGACGACCTGCGCGCCCGGCTGGAAACCTTCCTCGCCGCCCGTGAGTTGTTCCCGCCGGAACTGCTCGCCCTCGCCGACCGGGCCGAGGCGACAGGCGAACTGCCCGAAGCGGAGGCGGAACGCTTCCTCCACCTGGCGGTGCGGGCCTTCGAGCTGTCGACCGAGCCGATCGACCGGGGCTGGTACGCGACCCTGGAGCGGGTCTCCGCCGTCGCCGCGGACATCGGCGGCGTCCGCTCCACCCACATCAACCACCTCACCCCGCGCGTGCTGGACATCGACGAGCTGTACCGGCGCATGACCGACCGCGGCATCGAAATGATCGACACCATCCAGGGGCCCCCGCGCTGGGACGGCCCCGATCTGCTGCTGCGCCAGACCTCCTTCCGCGCCCTCGCCGAACCCCGCGCCATGCGCACCGCCGACGGCGGCGTGACCAGCGGGGCGCTGCGGGTGCGGTTCGGTGAGGTCGAGGCGCGCGGCATCGCCCTCACCCGCGAGGGCCGCGCCCTCTACGACCGGCTGCTGACCCGTATCGACGAGGAGGCCGCCACCCGCCCCGATGCGGACCGCGGTGACATCGCCCGCGCGCTGTGGGCCGCGCACGTCCCCGCCACCGAACAGCAGCTCGCCGACCGGAAACTGGGCTACTTCACCTACCACGCCGTGCCCGGCCGGCCACGGGACGGCAGCCGCCCGCCCGCCGACCTCGGCGACCTGGTGGCCCAGGGCTGGCTGCGCGCCGAACCCATCGTCTACGAGGACTTCCTGCCCCGCTCCGCCGCCGGGATCTTCCAGTCCAACCTCACCGGAGAAGGCGCCCGCAACAACGACCACGCGGGAACCGCCTACGACAGCGCCTGGCTGTCCGGCGCCATCGGCCGCGACGTCCTCGACCCCTTCGCCCTCTACGAGCAGCAGCAGAACCGCTCCATCGCCGAGGCCGCCGGAGCGCTGGAACTCGACGGCGCGCTCGGCTGACACCGCGACGCACCCCGCCCACCCCCGACCTCTCCAGGGAGTACCCATGACGAGCACCGCCCTTCCCACCACCGAGGAGCTGCGCGGCCGGGCCCGCACCGCCCTGGAGCGCGTCGGTGCCCGCGTCCCGGAGGGCAGCGGTCTCACCGCCCGCACCCCGATCACCGGCGAGGATCTGTTCGGCCTGGCCGCCGCGACCCCGGCCGGCGCCGAGGAGGCCATCGCCGCCTCCCGCGCGGCCTTCCTCACCTGGCGCACCACCCCCGCGCCCCGGCGCGGCGAACTACCGCGCCGCCTGGGCGAGTTGCTGCGCGACCACAAGGGCGACCTGGCCGACCTCATCACCATCGAGGCGGGCAAGATCCGCTCCGAGGCGCTGGGCGAGGTCCAGGAAATGATCGACATCTGTGACTTCGCCGTCGGCCTGTCCCGCCAGCTCTACGGACGCACCATCGCCTCCGAACGCCCCGGCCACCGGCTCGCCGAGACCTGGCACCCGCTCGGTGTCGTCGGCGTCATCTCCGCGTTCAACTTCCCCGCCGCCGTCTGGTCCTGGAACACCGCCGTCGCCCTGGCCTGCGGCGACACCGTGATCTGGAAGCCGTCCGACCTCACCCCGCTGATCTCCCTGGCCTGCGACCGGCTCCTCGCCCGGGCCGCCGAGGACGTCGGCGCGCCCCGCGACGTCCACCGGCTGCTGCTCGGCGACCGCGCCATCGGCGAGAAGCTCGTGGACGACCCCCGGGTCGCCCTCGTCAGCGCCACCGGCTCCACCCGCATGGGCCGTGAGGTGGGCCCCCGCGTCGCCGCCCGCTTCGGCCGCAGCCTGCTCGAACTCGGCGGCAACAACGCCGCCGTCGTCGCCCCCTCCGCCGACCTCGACCTCGCCGTCCAGGGCATCGTGTTCGCCGCGGCCGGCACCGCCGGGCAGCGCTGCACGACGCTGCGCCGCCTCATCGTCCACCGGACAATCGCCGACACCCTCATCGCCCGGCTGACCGCCGCCTACACCACACTCCCCATCGGCAACCCCTTCGACGAGGACACCCTCGTCGGCCCACTCATCTCCACCACGGCCCTCGACGGCATGCGACACGCCCTCACCCGCGTCCAGGCCGAAGGCGGCAAGATCCTGGCGGGCGGCAACCGCCGCCTGGCCGAGGAGCTGCCGCTGGCCGCCTACGCCGAACCCGTCATCGTCCGCGTGGACGAGCAGAGCGAGGTCGTACGGGAGGAGACGTTCGCCCCGATCGTGTACGTCATGACCTACGACACCCTCGAGGAGGCCATCGCCCTGCACAACGACGTCCCACAGGGCCTGTCCTCCAGCATCTTCACCCGCGACCAGCGGGAAGCCGAACTCTTCCTCTCCGCCGAGGGATCCGACTGCGGCATCGCCAACGTCAACATCGGCACCTCCGGGGCCGAGATCGGTGGCGCCTTCGGGGGCGAGAAGGAAACCGGTGGCGGCCGCGAGTCCGGCTCCGACTCCTGGCGCGCCTACATGCGCCCGGCCACCAACACCATCAACTACTCCAGCCGGCTCGCCCTCGCCCAGAACGTCAGCTTTCTCTGACGTCAGCTTCGTTCGACGGCGGGTGTGAAGAAGTTGACGAGATTGCCGTCCGGGTCACGGAACAGCAGCGACCGGTTGCCCCAGGGCATCGTGGTGGGCTCCTTGACGACATCCTCCACGAAGCCGGTCAGGTTCCGGTACACCTCGTCCACGTCGTCCACCCGGAACTCCAGGATGACGCTGCGGTTGTCGGCCGGGTGGGACGAGCCGGGCGCGAACAGCGGGACGGTGCGGGTGCTGCCGATCGCCAGAGTGGCCGAGGCAGTCCTCAGCTCGGCGAAGTCCTCGGTGGACCAGTGCGCCCGCACGCCGGTGACGCGTTCGTAGAAGCCGACGAGGCGGGTGATGTCGCCCGTGATGACGCGGATCGAGACGAAGTTCATGGTTGCTCTCCTGGCATGGGTTTTCCGGTGCTTCGGAGCGCACGCTACGGCGGATACCGGGCAGAACCCGCCCGGTATTTGCGGCAGACTTGCCCGTATGCCGCGACCCATCGCCCGTGTGCTCACCCTGCTGGAGCTTCTGCAGTCGGGCGGCCTCCGCACCGTTTCCGAACTCGCCGACCGGCTCGGCGTGGACGAGCGCACGGTCCGGAGGTACGCCGACCACCTCATCGACCTCGACGTGCCCGTCGAGTCGGTGCGCGGCCGCTACGGCGGCTACCGGCTCGCCCCCGGATACCGCCTGCCCCCGCTCATGCTGACCGACGACGAAGCGCTCGCCGTGCTGCTCGGCCTGGCCGCCGGCCGGCGCGGTGGCCTGACGGCGGCCACCGGCACGGCGGCCACGGACACCGCGGGCGAGACGGCGGCGGCCAAGATCCGGCGGGTGCTGCCCGAACGGCTCCGCCGCCGGCTCGACGCCGTGCTCGACTCCCTCGCCTTCACGGCCCCGCCTCCCGATGCGTCGGCCGCCCCGCAGGCCCCGGTCCTGCTGACGGTCGCCGACGCGGTGCGCCATCACCGGCCGGTCCGGATCCGGTACACCGCCGCCGACGGCCGCAGCGGCGACCGCACCCTGCACCCGTACGGGCTCGTCGCCCACGCGGGCAAGTGGTACGTGACCGGCGTGGACCCCGCGATCGGCGAGGACCGCACGTTCCGGCTGGACCGCGTCGCCGAGGCGCGGACCCTGCCCGGCTCCTTCGAACCGCCCACCGGTCCCGACCCGGCGCGGCGCGTCCTGGAAGGGCTCGCCACCGCGCCGTACCGGCACCGGGTGACCCTGCGGATCCAGGGGACGGCCGAACGGATCCACACCCGGCTGCCGGCGAGCGTCGCGATCGTGGAGGAGATCCCTTCCCGGCCCGCGTCCCCGCCCTGGTCCCGCGTCGAACTGCGCGTGGAACGGCTCGACTGGCTGCCCGGTGTGCTCGCGTCGCTGGACCTGCCGTTCGTCATCGAGCGCCCCGACGAGCTGCGCGACCTCGTCGCGGCGCTCGCCGACCGGCTCGCCCGCGCGGCCCGCGCATGAGGGGCGTTCAGCGCGCCGATGCGGCCCGGGCCGCCGCGAGTGCCTGCTCGGCGTAGCCGCGTCCGAACAGCACCGCGTGCACCAGCAGCGGGAAGAGCTGGTGCAGCCCGATGCGGTCCGCCCAGCCGTCGGCGAGCGGTGCCGCCTCCTGATAGCCCTCCAGCACCCGGTCCAGATGCGGACAGCCGAACAGGTGCAGCATCGCCAGATCGGTTTCCCGGTGGCCGCCGTGCGCGGCCGGATCGATCAGCCAGGCCCGCCCGTCGGCGTCCCACAGCACATTGCCGTTCCACAGATCGCCGTGCAGCCGGGCGGGCGGCTCGGCGGGGCCCGCCAGATCCGGCAGACGCTCGCAGACGCGCTCGATCGCGGGCGCCTCGGAGGCACGCACCGTGCCGTCGTCCACCGCGCGGCGCAGATAGGGCAGCACCCGGTGCTCGGCGTACCAGCGCGGCCAGTCCTCGCCGGTGACGTTGCGCATCGGGGCCAGCCCGATGTACGCGTCCTTCGGACCGCCCGGCGGCGGGGCGCCGAACGCGGGCGCGCCGGACGCGTGCAGCGCGGCCAGCTCGCGCCCGAACCGGACCGCCGCCCCGGCACCCGGCCGACCGGACGGCACCCGGCCCGTCACCAGCCAGCGCGGGTCGTGGCCGTGCACGGCCGGGACGCGGACCGTGCCGCTGTCGGCCAGCCAGCGCAGCCCGGCCGCCTCGGCCTCCACCGCGCCGGGGTCGTCACCGCGCTTGACCATCACCACCTGCCCGCCGTCGAGGGTGACTTCGGCGAGCGCCCCGGACATCGCGCGCTCACCGGTCACCGGGCGGCCGGTGAGACGGCCCGCCGCCGCTCCCGGGCCTTCGCCGGTCATGCGCCCACGCGCTCGCGCGCCCAGGCGAGCAGGCCGGGCGTCGCGGCTTCGATCATGTCCAGCACCGTGTCGAATCCCTCCGGGCCGCCGTAGTACGGATCGGGCACATCCAGGTCGCCCGTCGCGTCCGGGTCGAAGGACCGCAGCATCCGGACCCGGGACGGATCGTCGACCAGCCGGCGCAGCGCCCGCGCGTGGCCGCCGTCCATCGCCAGGATCAGGTCGGCGTCCAGATGCTCGGCGCCGACCTGGGCCGCGACGTGTCCGACCGGATAGCCCCGCCGGGCCAGCACCTCACCGGCCCGCTCGTCGACGGCCTCGCCGACGTGCCAGGGGCCGATACCGGCACTGGTGACCCGTACCGCACCGTCGAGCCCCGCGCGGCGCAGATGCTCGGCGAAGACCAGCGCGGCGGACGGCGAGCGGCAGATGTTCCCGCTGCAGACGAAGCAGATGTGCACGGCCCCCAGCGTACGGCCGCCCGCCGTGCCCGGATGGCACCGGGGGCGCCCGGACCCGCGGCCTGCGCCACGCGGCCATGTCCACGCCCGCCGCCGGGCGGTAGCGTCGCGATCATGCATCCGTTACGCGACGACCTCACCGACCAGGCCCCGGCCGATCCCGCCGCCACCGACGACGTGCTGGCGAACCAGCCCGTCGGCTACTGGACCGGGCTGGCCCACACCACCGTCACCCGGCATCTGCGCGACGCGATGGCCAGGATCGACGTCACCCAGCCGCAGTACTGGGTGCTCAACTGCGTGCACTCCTGGCCGGCCCCGCCGAGCCGTGCGGAGGTGACCGCGCGGCTGACACCCCTCGCGGACGGGCCGCACGAGATCGCCCGTGTCATCGACCAGCTGCTGCACCGCGACTGGCTGCGGGCCGACGCCGGGCAGTGCCTGCACCTCACCGGCGCGGGCGAAGCCGCCCGCGTCCGGCTGCGCGCGCTGGTCACCGAGGTGCGGGCCGTCGTCCACGAGGGCGTCGGCGACGAGGAGTACGTGGCCGCGCTCACGGTGCTGCGCACGATGGTCGCCAACGTCCAGCGCGCCGAGGGCGTTACGTGAGCAGCGGCAGGGCCGGGAAGGTGTGGTCCTGCCAGAGGCGGCGGGAGGCCTCCTCCGGGTAGGGAGTGACCTCGGGGGGCGCGTCGAAGACCTGGGTGAGGCGGCGGTCGGGGTCGTACGGGGGCCAGCCCGGGTCGCCCGTCGTGGCGAACGCGGTCCAGGCCGTGCGGAACCGGGACGACAGCGCCTCGGCCTCCGGCGAGGGGCCGGAGCCGCCGAACAGGAGCATGCCGAGGTCGGCGTCGAAGGTGCCGAACAGCAGCGGTATGTCCAGGCCGTGGCAGGCGCCCATGGCGCCGCCGCCCGCCGGGGCGGGCCAGGTCAGCTCGTACAGGTGGGCGCGGCCGCCCCCGGCCACCTGGGCCTCGGCCAGCCGCAGCGAGGGCATGCGGAACAGCCAGTCGGACTGGACCCGTTCGTGGAGCTCGGCGGGCGAGGCTTCGGGGAAGGCGGCGCGATAGGCCCGTTCGCCGTCCGGCCCCGGCCCGAACGCGCGCAGTGCCGCCGCCGCTTCCTCCTCACCGGCCCGGCCGAGCTGCCCGCCGAGGGCGAGGAACAGCCGGTACTCGTCCCTGTTGTGCCCGGCGATCAGCTCCACATCGCGTGCCGCCCCCGTCGCCAGCGCCTGCCACGGGGTGGTCGGCAGCACCTCGCCGTCCACGACGGGCGCGAAGGGGGTCAGGGTGTGGACGACCTGCCCCCACCGCTCCTCGTACCGGCGCATCCTGGGACCCAGCGCCTCACCCGTGGCGGGGAGTTGGCGCGGATCCACCGTGGACAGATCCGCGGCCGTCGGCCGCAGGCCCGCCTCGGCGGCGAGCGCGCCCGCGATGTCCCCGGCCAGCTCGCCGGAGAAGTACGTGCCCGGCACGCTCTGCGCGATGGCGCGCCGGAACAGCCCCGCCGCGCTCGGCATGGCCAGCAGCGCGGCGACCGATCCGGCTCCGGCCGACTCCCCGAACACGGTGACCCGGCCGGGGTCGCCGCCGAACGCCGCGATGTTCTCCCGCACCCACTCCAGGGCCGCGACCTGGTCGAGCAGACCCCGGTTGGCGGGCGCCCCGTCGAGGTGGGCGAAGCCCTCGACGCCGACCCGGTAGTTGAGGGTGACCACGACGACGTCGCCGTCGCGGGCGATGTGCCGGGCGTCGTAGCCGGGGCTGCCGGAGTGGCCGAGCTTGTAGGCGCCGCCGTAGATCCACACCATCACCGGGCGGCGGGCCGCCGGATCCGGTTCGGGCGTCCAGACGTTGACCGTCAGCCAGTCGTCGCCCGTCGGCGCCTCCAGCACACCGGCGCGGCCCAAGAACGCCGACTCCTGCGGGGGCGGCGGGCCGAAGACGAAGGCGTCCCGCGTGCCGTCCCAGGCGCGCACCGGGCGCGGCGCCTGGAACCGCGCGTCCCCCACCGGCGGCTCGGCGAACGGGATGCCGCGGAACACGGCCAGACCGTCCTCCCGGCGGCCACGCACCGCACCGGCGGCGGTGCGCACCACGGGCTCGGCGGACCCGGCCGCCGTCGCGCGGGACTCGGCTGTCGTCATCGATGACTCCTCAACGTGCCTCGGGAATGGGTCCGTAGGGGACTATGTCCCCCTACGATGCACGGGCCGTATCCGCGTGCCCCGGCCGGGGTGTCCGGTCACCCCGTGCGGTAGAGCGCGGTGATCAGCTCGATCACCGCCTGCCCCGCGGGATGCGGATCGTCCCGCCACCAGCCCAGCCGCACCGCGATCGGCTCGGCGTCGCGCACCGGCCGGTAGGCGACGCCGGGCCGCGGATACTGGTGTGCGGTGGACTCGGCCGTCATCCCCACGCAGCGGCCCGTGGAGATCAGGTTGAGCCAGTCCTCGATGTCCTGGGTCTCCTCGGTGGCCGGGCGGGAGCCGGGCGGCCACAGCTCGGGCGTGGTGGTCCCGGTGCGCCGGTCGACCAGCAGCGTGCGGTCGCCGATGTCGGCGAGCCTGAGGGAGCGGCGCGAGGCCAGCGGGTCGTCCGCCGCCATCGCGCACAGCCGCCGCTCGAGACCCACGATGGCGGAGTCGAAGCGGCGGTCCTCCAGGGGCCTGCGCAGCACGGCCAGATCGCAGGCGCCTTCCGCCAGACCGGCCGTGGTGGCGTTGACCCGCACCAGGTGCAGATCGGTCTCCGGATGCGCGGCGGCCCAGCGGCGCTGGAAGGCGGGGGTGTGGCTGCCCAGCGCCGACCAGGCGTAGCCGATCCGCAGCCGGGTGTGGCCCGACCTGGCCTCCCGCACCAGACCGTCCACCTCCCCGAGCACCCGCCGGGCGTGCGCCACCACCCGCAGTCCGGTGGCGGTCGGGGCCACGGTCCGGGAGGTCCGCCGCAACAGCCGCACCCCGAGGGCGCGTTCGAGCGAGGCCAGGGTGCGGGACACGGCCGCCTGGGAGACCCCGAGCGCGATCGCGGCATCGGTGAACGTGCCCTCGTCCACGATCGCGACGAGACAGCGCAACTGCCGCAGCTCCACATCCATAACCCAAGCGTATAGGTACGTCGTCCAACGCATTTTGCGCAACGGTCCCGCCACCGCACGATCGGGGCATGGACGCAGCCCCCGCCCCCGTCTCCGCCCAGCGGATCGCCTCCTCACACCACACCGGCCCGGACGTGCCCCGCCCAGCGGGCCGGAAACCGGCCGGCCGGGTTCCGGCCGGTGTGCTCACCATGGCCGGCAGCGGCCTGTCCAACCAGACCGGCGCCGCGATCGGCTCCCTCGCCTTCCCCGTGCTCGGAGCCACCGGCGTCGTCGCGGTGCGCCAGTACGTCGCCGCCATCGTCCTGCTGGCCGTCGGGCGCCCCCGCTGGCGGACCTTCACCAAGGAACAGTGGGGGCCGGTACTGCTGCTGGCCCTGGTCTTCGGCGCCATGAACCTGTCCCTGTACAGCGCCATCGACCGCATCGGCCTCGGGCTGGCGGTGACCCTGGAATTCCTCGGCCCGCTCACCATCGCCCTGTCCGCCTCCCACCGCCGCACGGACGCGTGCTGCGCGCTGGTCGCGCTGGCGGGCGTCGTCACCCTGATGCGCCCCCAGCCCTCCACCGACTACGCGGGCCTCGGCCTCGGGCTGCTGGCCGCCGCCTGCTGGGCGTCGTACATCCTGCTCAACCGCACCGTCGGCCGCCGCGTCCCCGGAGCGCAGGGGTCGGCGGCCGCCGCCGCGCTCTCCGCCCTGCTGTTCCTGCCCGTCGGAATCGTCATCGCCGTGCGGCACCCGCCGACCCCGGGGGCGGCCGGGTACGCCATCGTCGCCGGTGTCCTCTCCTCCGCCGTGCCCTACCTCGCCGACCTGTTCACCCTGCGCCGCGTGCCCGCCCAGACCTTCGGGCTCTTCATGAGCGTCAACCCGGTCCTCGCCGCCGTCGTAGGATGGATCCTCCTCGGCCAGAACCTGGGCTGGACGGAGTGGGCGAGCATCGGCGCCATCGTCGCGGCCAACGCGCTCAGCATCCTCACCTCGCGCGCCTGACGGCCCCGGCCCCGCGCCCGGGGGCGCCCGTCCGGGTGACTGTGCCGGGGCGGGCCCCGCATGGCGGCCGCGGAACGGGAACCCGCATGGTGGCGCCCCGGACGGTCCGGTCGCGCCGCACCGGGAAGGCGGTACCGCTATGGGTCTGCCCCATGGCCACGCACACGGCACCGTGACACAGCGGCTGATCGGCGACCACCTCGTGTCCGGCCGCATGGTGCCGGGGGAGGAGATCGCGCTGCGCGTGGACCAGACGCTCACCCAGGACGCCACCGGCACCCTGGTGATGCAGGAACTGGAGGCGCTGGCGCTGGACCGGGTCCGGACACAGGTCAGCGTCCAGTACGTCGACCACAACATCCTGCAGGCCGATGAGCGCAACGCCGAGGACCATGAGTTCCTGCGCTCGGCCGCCCGCCGCTTCGGCCTGTGGTTCTCCAAACCCGGCAACGGGGTCTCCCACCCCACCCACATGCAGCACTTCGGCGCCCCCGGCAGAACACTCGCCGGGTCCGACTCGCACACCTGCGCGGGCGGCTCCCTGGGCATGCTGGCGATCGGCACCGGCGGCCTGGAAGTCGCCCTCGCCATGGCCGGACGGCCGCTCCACCTCACCATGCCGAAGATCTGGGGCATCCGGCTGACCGGAGAACTGCCACCATGGGTCAGCGCCAAGGACGTGATCCTGGAGCTGCTGCGCCGTCACGGGGTGCAGGGCGGCGTCCACCGCGTGCTGGAATACCACGGGCCGGGGCTGGCCTCCCTCACCGCCATGGACCGCCACGTCATCGCGAACATGGGGGCGGAACTCGGCGCCACCACCACCGTCTTCCCCTCCGACGACGCGGTGCGCCGCTTCCTGGAGGGGGTGGGGCGCGGCGCGGACTTCGTCCCGATCACCGCCGACGAGGACGCCTCGTACGACCTCGACGAGGAGATCGACCTGTCGTCCCTGGAGCCGCTGATCGCCCGGCCCACCTCCCCGGGAAACGTCGTGCCGGTCCGGGAGGCCGCCGGGGAGCCCATCGGGCAGGCGGTCATCGGCTCCTCCGCCAACCCCGGCTTCCGGGACTTCGCCGTACCGGCGGCCATGGTGGCGGGGCGGCAGACGGCGCCGGGGGTGAGCCTGGACATCAACCCGACGTCCCGCGAGATCCTTCAGGACCTGACGCGTTCGGGCGCCACGTTCGACCTGATCGCGGCCGGTGGCCGCATCCACCAGTCGGGCTGTCTCGGCTGCATCGGCATGGGTCAGGCGCCCGCGGCGGGGCGCAATTCGCTGCGTACCTTCCCGCGCAACTTCCCCGGCCGCTCCGGCACCGAGGACGACGCGGTGTGGCTGTGTTCACCGGAGACCGCCGCGGCCTCCGCACTGACCGGCGTCATCACCGATCCGCGTGAGTGGGCCGACCGGCTGTCGGCGACCCCTCCCACCCCGCACGCCCCCGAACCGCCGTCGGTCAACGACGCCATGCTGGAGCCACCGCTGCCGCCGGAGGAGGCCCGCCGCGTCCGGCTGCGGCGCGGCCCCAACATCTCCGCCCTGCCCGATCTCGATCCGCTGCCGGACACCCTCGAAGGCCCGGTCCTGCTGAAGGCCGGTGACGATGTCTCGACCGACGAGATCTCCCCGGCCGGGGCGAAGGCCCTGCCCTACCGGTCCAACATCCCGAAGCTGGCCGAGTTCACCCTCACCCGGCTGGACCCCGACTACCCCCGGCGCGCCGCGTCGGTCCGGGACGACACCGGGCACCTCATCGTGGCCGGGGAGAACTACGGCCAGGGCTCGTCGCGCGAACACGCCGCCATCACCCCGCGCTACCTCGGGCTGCGGGCGGTCATCGCCAAGTCGTACGCCCGCATCCACTGGCAGAACCTCGCCAACTTCGGCGTCCTCGCCCTCGAATTCGACGACCCCGGCGACTACGAGCGCGTCGAGACCGGCGACCGGCTGCGGCTGTCCGGTCTGCGCGAGGCCCTGGCCCGGCCGGACGACCCCGTGCTCCGCGTACGCAACACCACCCGGGACGAGGAATACCCGCTGCGCCACCGGCTCTCGCCCCGGCAGTGCGAGGCGGTCCTCGCGGGCGGGATCATCCCGGCCCTCGCCCGCTGACCGCCATCATTCGGCCCGGCGCGCGTGCATACCGGACCGGGCGCCGGGTACTCGCGGGCCACGCCGTCAGCTGATCCCCCGGGGGAACACGATGGCCAGGCTCTTCCGGTCCAGAATGCGGGCCGGTGGAGCCGCCCCGCGGCGGCTCGGCGGTCAGTCGAGACCGCCGCTCTCACAGACCTGCCGGGCGATGTCCCGCAGCTTGATGTTGCGCTCCTGGGACACGCGCCGCAGCACGTTGAAGGCATCGTCCTCACCGATCTTGAGGCGTTCCATGAGGATGCCCATGGCCTCACCGATGGTGTGCCGGGTGGAGAGCGCCTGCTGGAGCTGGTCGGCGGTGCGGGCGCTGGAGAACGCGACCGCGGCGTGCGAGGCCAGCAGCCAGCCCGCGGTCTCGCTGCCCTTGGTGAAGGTGCCCGTGCTCCGTGAATACAGGTTCAGCGAACCCAGTTCCTCTTCTCTCGTGTAGAGCAGGAATCCCATCATGCTCCCGATGCCCAGTTCGTGGGCCCGGCGCCCGTACTCGGGCCACTTCTCCTGCGGCTCGGCGAGGTCCTTGATCCGGTAGGCGGGCTCGCTGCGGAGCGCGGCGTCGAAGCACGGTCCCTCGCCGGTCTTCTCCTGCAACTGATCGGAGCGGACCACCAGACCGTCGGTGGGGGCCAGGGTCTCCACCCGCCGGCCGTGGAGGACGAGGATCCCGGCCGCGTCGCACCCTTCGACGATCTCCACGGCGCATTCGGTGATCCGGTCCAGCGTCGAGTCCACCGATTCCTGCGCCAGCAGGTCCCGCGCCATCACGGCCATCTGCTCCGCGAAGCTCTCCCAGTCCATGTGCACCGTCTCTCTCGCCAACATCCCCGCACGGACATCATGGGCCCTGAAGGGAGCGCCGGACCACGTACGGCAGGATGCCGCCGTGGCGGAGGTAGGCGAGCTCCTGGCGGGAGTGGACGCGCAGCCGTAGTTCCGCCGTGGTGTGGCGGCCGTCGTCCCCGTGGAGGTGGAGGATCACCCGGTTGGTGCCGACGCGCAGATGGCCGAGTCCTTCGAAGGAGAGTTCCTCCTCGCCGGTGAACGCGTGGGCCGACGCGCTGTCGCCCTCGGTGAACTCCAGGGGCAGGACGCCCATGCCGATCAGATTGCTGCGGTGGATGCGCTCGTACGACTCGGCGACGACCGCGCGCACCCCCAGCAGGGCCTGGGCCTTGGCCGCCCAGTCGCGGCTGGAGCCGGCGCCGTGGTTGCGGCCCGCGACGACGACCAGGTCGTAGCCCGCGTCGCGGTAGGTGGGCGCGGCCTCGTACACGGGCAGGACCTGGGCGCGGTCGGCGGTGTACGCGTGGGCGCCCGCTCCCCGCTGGGTGCCGGGCAGCAGATTGGTCACCGCCGGGTTGGTGAAGGCGCCGCGCAGCATGACCTCGTGGTTGCTGCGGCGGGTGGAGTACTGGTTGAGGTCGCGGCGGGCGACGTGGCGTTCGGCCAGCCAGCGGCCCGCCGCGCTGTCGGCGGGGATCCGGCCCGCGGGGGAGATGTGGTCGGTGGTGACGTCGTCGCCGAGCCGCAGCAGCACCTTCGCCCGGCCCAGGGTGACGCGGTCCGGGGCGGTGGCCGGCAGCCCGGTCAGATGCGGCGGGCGGCGGACGTAGGTCGACCCGGGGCTCCAGGGGAAGCGGGTGCTGCCCGGGGCTTCGACGCGGCGCCAGGCGTCGGTGCCGTGGTGGAGGCGGGCGGCGTTCGCCCGGAACAGCTCGGGGCGGACGTGTTCGGCGATGCGGGCGTTCACCTCCTCGTCGGTGGGCCAGAGGTCCGTCAGGTGGACGGGACGGCCGTCGGGGGTGGTGCCCAGGGGGTCGCGGTCGAAGTCGTGCAGGATCGACCCGGCCAGGGCATAGGCCACGACCAGGGGCGGGGAGGCCAGATAGGAGAGGGCGGTGCGCGGGTTGACCCGGCCGGCGAAGTTGCGGTTGCCGGACAGGACGGCGACGGGCTCGATGGCGTCCTGCTCGGCGAGGTGTTCCATCGCCGGGTGCAGCGGTCCGGAGTTGCCGATGCAGGTCATGCAGCCGAAGCCGACGATGTGGAAGCCGGTCTTCTCCAGCGCGGGCAGCAGTCCGGCCGCCCGCAGATACTCCTCGACGACCCGTGAACCGGGGGAGAGGGACGTCTTCACCCACGGCTTGGCGGCGAGCCCTGCCTCGACGGCCCGCTCGGCGAGCAGCCCCGCCTGCACCATGAGGGCGGGGTTGGCGGTGTTGGTGCAGCTGGTGATCGAGGCGATGGCCACCGGGCCCTCGGGGAGCGGTTCACCGAAGGCCGGATCGGTGGCGGCCGTCGCCCGGCCGGTGGCCGCCGTCGCCGTACGGTACGACGCGGGTACCCGCGACAGCGACAGCCGCTGGTGGGGGAGGTCCGGCCCGGCCATGCTCGGCTCCACCGTGCCGAGGTCGAGGTCGAGGACATCGTCGTAGCGGGGTTCGGGCCGGTCCTCGGTGCGCTTGAGGCCCTGGGCGGTCAGATAGGCGTCGACCAGCCGGACGTGCGCCTCGTCCCGTCCGCTGAGCCGCAGATAGGCGGCGGTCTCGTCGTCGTACGGGAAGTACACGCAGGTGGCCCCGTACTCGGGCGCCATGTTGGCGACCGCGGCGCGTTCCGCCCAGCCCAGCGTCGTGACACCGGTGCCGCAGAATTCGACGAACGCGTCCACCACGTCCCTGGCGCGCAAGCGCTCGGTCAGGGTGAGGGCGAGGTCGGTGGCGCCGACGCCGGGCCACTGCCACCGCGCCGTTCCTGACCGCGATCCCCGCGTCCTACGTCCTCGCCGCCCCGCTCAGCGCGCTGATCATGGACCATGTGGACTGGTTCGGCCTCAGCGGCTGGCGCTGGATGTTCATCCTGGAGGGCGCCCCGGCCGTACTGCTCGGGATCGCCTGCTTCTTCGTCCTGACCGAGCGCCCGGCCGACGCCACCTGGCTCACCCTCACCCTCGCCGTACGCGTCAGCTCCGCACCCCGCGCCGCGCGTGCCCGGGCCCGATGAGACGCCCCGGCCCACGCTGCGCGCCTGAGGGGCCCTACGCTTCCCCGCCGATCCCGGTCTTGAGGGAGCGGACCTTGTCCAGATGGCCCTGGAGGAACGCCGAGGCCTCCTCGATGCCGCCGTTCTCCACCAGGTCCAGCAGGCGTAGATGCTCGCGGGCCTGGTGGGTCAGCCGGGAGCGGTCGACCTGGTGGCGGTACTCGATCAGACGGCGCAGCCGGTTCTGCCGCCGTACGGCGTCCAGCAGGAACTGATTCCCCGAGCAGCCCACCAGCATCTCGTGGAACGAGGCGTTGACCTGGAACAGTTCGGCCCGGGGCAGCAGCAGGATGTCCCCGCACAGCAGCGCCTCCTGCTGCCGCCGGTGCCGCGCGAACGCCTCGGTGTCCACGGCGAAGCCGGGCTCCAGCAGCGCCGCGGGCTCGATGATCATCCGAAAGCGGTAGCTCTGGTCGTGCGCCTCGACGGTGGTGAGCACATGCTGGAACTCCCAGCCACGGCCCCCGGCCCGGCGGCGCACCAGGTCCTCACCGTCCATCCGGGCCAGCACCCGGTCGGCCTGGCGCGGTGTCAGCTGATAGCGGCGGCTGATGTCGGCGGCGGTGAACGAGCCGGTGAAGCGGCCGCCGACGTAGTCGTCGGCGATCCGGAAATACGCCTCCTGCTCGACGTCCGTGTCCCCGGACAGATCGGGCCGGGTCAGGGTGGCCGCGCTGCGGGACAGGAAGAAGCCGCGGTTCGGGACCCGGGTGAGGATGCCGACCTCGGTGAGGAAGACCATGGCCTTGCGCACGGGGGTGCGCGAGACCTCCAGCGCGTCGGCCGCCCACTGCTCGGTGACGTGGGCCCCTTCCTCGAGGCCGCTGTGGCGGACGAGGTCCACCAGACGGGTGGCGATGGAGGTGGTCAGGTTCGGCCGCGACATCAGCCCCTGCGCTCTTCACGTGGTGGACGAGGACACTTCATCCTAAGAGGTCCGGGCCTCCTGGGGGGTCCGCGAGAAGACGACGCACACGGGCGATCCCGTGGACAGCACCTCGCCGGTGTGCCGGTCGGCGTCCAGGCCCTCGGCACCATCCCGCGCAAGAGCGGGAAGGCCGGCCGCGGCGCGGTCGACGTTCCCGTGTCCTTCGGCGGCGTCACCTTCACCCCCGGTGGCCTCCTCCACGCCGACGAGGACGGAGTCGTCCTGCTGCCGACCGCGTGACCGACCTCCGTTGAAGTCTCCCGTGCCTCACGAGGTGTCGGCCGGGTTCGGTCGAGACGGTTGACACTCCCGCGGGGCTCGCTGACCATGCGCAAGGTGGGAGCGCTCCCATCTCCCGGCTCCCGCCGTCCTGTCCCTGTCGTCGGCACGGCCCGCCCCGAAGGAGACCCACGCGCATGACTCCGAGACCCAGGCCCGTGACTCCGAGAACCACGCGCATGACTCCCAGGCCCCGGCGCATGACCGCGAGAGCCGCGCCGGCGGCCGTGGTGCTGCTGGTGGCCGCCGCCGGTCTGGCCGGTCCCGGCCAGGCGAGCGCGTTACCGGGCGGGGGAGCGCGGTCCGTCGCCTCCTCCGCCGCCCCGGAGGGCCCCGCCCTCAGCGTCGACGCCACCACCGGCCGCAAGGCGATCGACCCGCACATCTACGGAATCAACTTCGCCGACGAGGCGCTGGCCCGGGAACTGCGCCTGCCGGTCCGCCGGTGGGGCGGCAACGCCACCACCCGCTACAACTACAAGCTCGACGCGTACAACGCGGGCGCCGACTGGTACTTCGAGAACCTGTACTACGAGAACGGCACCGCCGACCTGCCGAACGGCTCGGAGGCCGACAAGTTCGTCGAGCAGAACCGCCGCACCGGCACCGACACCGTGCTGACCGTGCCGATGAGCGGCTGGACGACCGCGGCCCGCAACGCCGCCTGCGGCTTCAGCATCGCCAAGTACGGCCCGCAGAAGGCCAGCGACGCCCAGTGGCGCCCGGACTGCGGCAACGGTGTGAAGGCCGATGGCACGAACGTCACCGGCAACGACCCGGCCGAAACCAGCGTCCCCGCCGGTCCGGAGTTCACCAAGGACTGGGTGCAGTACCTGAACCGCACCTACGGCACCGCGGACGACGGCGGCGTCCGCTTCTACAACCTCGACAACGAGCCCGACCTGTGGTGGAGCACCCACCGGGACGTCCACCCGCAGGGCACGGGCTATGACGAGATGCGCGAGCGCACCTACGCCACCGCCAACGCCATCAAGGACGCCGACCCGGGGGCGAAGACCCTCGGCCCGGTCGGCTGGGGCTTCAACTCCCTGATCTACTCCGGCCTGGACCAGAAGACCTGCAACGAGAAGGGCGGCGACTGCTGGTCCGACCCGCCGGACCGGGCGGCCCACGGCGGGCAGCTGTTCGCCCCCTGGTACCTCCAGCAGATGAAGGCGTACGAGCAGAGCCACGGCCGCCGCGTCCTGGACTACTTCGACGAGCACATCTACCCCCAGCAGACCGGGGTGTTCGGCGACAACGTGGACGCGGCCACCCAGGCGCTGCGGCTGCGCTCCACGCGGCAGCTGTGGGACCCCACGTACGTGGACGAGAGCTGGATCAACCAGCCCGTCCAGTTCATCCCGCGCATGCGCTCCCTGGTCGACGAGAACTACCCGGGCACCAAGCTCGCCATCACCGAGTACAACTGGGGCGCGCTGGACCACATCAACGGGGCCCTCGCCCAGGCCGATGTGCTCGGCATCTTCGGCCGGGAGGGGCTGGACCTCGCCACCCTGTGGGATCCACCGACCTCCACCGAGCCGGGCGCCTTCGCCTTCCGCATGTTCCGCAACTACGACGGCGACGGCGGCTCCTTCGGCGACACCTCGGTCCACGCCGCCAGCGCCGACCAGGACAAGCTCGCGGTCTACGCGGCTCAGCGCAGCGGCGACAAGGCGCTGACCATGATCGTCGTCAACAAGACCACCGGCGATCTGACCGCCCCGGTGTCCATCACCGGCGGTACCGCGCCGGGCGGTTCGGCGCAGGTCTACCGGTACGGTCAGGACGACGTCACCGCGATCAAGCACCTCGCCGATCAGCCGCTGACCGACGGCGGTTTCACCACCACCTTCCCGGCCTACTCCATCACCGAGTACGTCCTGCCCGCCGGATCCTCCGAGGCGAAGCCGCCCACCGCGCCCGGCACCCCGTCCGCCACCGCCGTCGGTTCCGACCGGGCCACCCTCACCTGGGGCGCGTCCACCGCCGGGTCGTCCCCGGTGGCGAGCTACCAGGTGTACTCCGGCGACACCACCGGCGCCCCGGTCGCCACGGTCGACGCCCCCGCCACGAGCGCCACCGTCACCGGGCTGTCCCCGGCCACCGCCTACACCTTCCGCGTCGTGGCCAAGGACACCGCGGGCCGCAGCTCCCCGCCATCGGCCCCGGTCCGGGTGACCACCGCCACGGCCCCGGCGGCCACCTGCACCGTCGGCTACGCGGTGGGCAACGACTGGGGCACCGGCTTCACGGCTACCGCCACCATCACCAACAAGGGCCCCGCGCTGAACGGCTGGCGTCTCGGCTTCTCCTTCACCGGCAACCAGAAGGTGACAGCCGGCTGGAACGGCACCTGGCGCCAGAACGCCACCGCGGTCACCGTCGACGACGCGGGCTGGAACGCCTCCCTGGCCACCGGCGGCTCCACCACGGTCGGCTTCAACGGCTCCTACGCCGGCGGCAACCCCGCGCCACGGGACTTCACCCTGAACGGCAAGCCGTGCACCGCCCCCGGCACCGCGGCCGCCGCCCGCATCGCGGCCCCGGCCGGCCACGCGCCCGGCGCGGCGGCGGTGCCGAACCGGAGGAGGGCGCGGTGACCGTGTACCGGCCCGGGCGCACGCACCCGCTCAAGGCCGCACGACGCGGCGCGGGTCACGCCTGATCGCACACATGCTCGATTACCTGGGTACACTGCCGGTATGGGCGCGTATCTCCAGGGCTCGCTCTTCGACCAGTCCGACGACGCCGTGCTCGGCCCCCTGCGCGGGGTGCGCAGGACCGAGCTGGGGGACGGGGCCTGGATCGATCTGCTGACCGGATGGCTGCGGGGAGCCGACGACCTGTTCGTGCGGCTCGCCGCGGACGTCCCCTGGAAGGCCGAGCGGCGGCGGATGTACGACCGCACCGTGGACGTCCCGCGGCTGCTCGCCTTCTACGGCGCCGACGACACCCTGCCCCACCCCGTCCTCACCGAGGCCCGGGACGCGCTCTGCGCGTACTACGCCGCCGAGCTGGGGGAACCGTTCACCACGGCCGGGCTGTGCTACTACCGCGACGGTCACGACAGCGTGGCCTGGCACGGCGACCGGACCGGCCGCGGCAGCAGCGAGGACACCATGGTCGCCATCCTGTCCGTGGGTGCGCCACGTGATCTGCTGCTCCGCCCCCGTGGCGGCGGGGCCACCGTGCGGCGGCCGCTCGGACACGGCGATCTCATCGTGATGGGCGGCTCCTGCCAGCGCACCTGGGAACACGCCGTCCCCAAGACCTCACGGACGACGGGCCCGCGGATCAGCGTTCAGTTCCGGCCCACCGGTGTGGGGTGACAGCGCCGCTACGGGGCGGGCTTGAGGTTCTTCATCGTGAAGTGCGAGGTGACGTTCTTGACCCGGGGGATGGTCATGACGTGCCCGCTGAGGAAGGCCTCGTAGGCGGCCAGATCGGCCACGGCCACCCGCACGAAGTAGTCCGGGCTGCCGAACAGCCGACGCAGTTCGAGGACCTCCTCGGCCCGCGCCAGGGTCTGCTCCAGGTGCTGGGTGGTCTCCGCGTCCTGGGAGTCGAGGGTGAGGTCGAGCAGCACCTCGAAGGAGCGCCCCACGGCGGTGGGGTCGATGACGGCGCGGTAGCCGCGGATGACGCCGTCGGCCGTCAGCCGCTGGACCCGCCGCAGACACGGGCCGGTGGTGAGCCCGACCCGGTGGGCCAGCTCGACGTTGGTCAACCGCCCGTCGCGCTCCAGCTCGGCGATGATTGCTCGGTCCATGGCATCCATGGCTCAAAGATTGCACGATCACGCCCTTGATCAGCAATATTCGCAACCACATGGCGCGGGTTTCACGAAACGATGAGCGGGTGCGACACGACGTTCTCCCACAGACCGCGGCGCCGGATCCCGCACCGGCCCCGGACGTCCGAAGGCAACGCATCACCGCGGGGGTGCGCGACTCCTTCTCGGCGGGGCTCGGGATCTTCCCGCTGGGCATCGCGCTCGGCCTGCTGGTCATCCAGGCCGGTCTGCCGTGGTGGCTCGCCCCGGCGCTGTCCCTGTCCGCGTTCGCCGGGTCCCTGGAACTGCTCCTGGTGGGCATGGTGGCCACCGTCACGCCACTGGCCTCGGTCGCGCTGACCGTCCTGGTGGTCAACTTCCGGCATGTGTTCTACGCCTTCTCCTTCCCCCTCCACCTGGTCAGGAACCCGTTCGCGAAGGCGTACGCCGTCTACGCGATGATCGACGAGGCATACGCCGTCAGCGCCTCCCTGCCCGAGGCGGAACGCTCCGCGCACCGTCTGCTGGCCATGCAGATCGCCTGCGAGATCTACTGGGTCGGTGGCGGCCTGGCCGGGGTCGCCCTGGGAGCGGCCCTGCCCGGGCCGATCAAGGGCCTGGAGTTCGCGCTGTGCGCCCTGTTCACCGTGCTCACGCTGGACGCGTTCCGCTCACGCCACGAGATCCCCTCCGTGGCTCTGGCCGGGGCCAGTGTCACGGTCGCGCTCGTGTTCACCCCGGGGGCCGCCCTGTTCACCGCGCTGCTGCTGTTCGTCGCCCTGCTGCTGGCCCGCCACGCCCGCACCACCCGCCGCCCCGCCGAGGAGGCCACCGATGCCTAGCACCCCGTACCTGGTCGCCGTCCTCGCGATCGTCTTCACGATCACCCTCGCGCTGCGGGCCGTGCCCTTCGCGGTGCTGCGCACCCTGCGCACCTCGCCGATCGTGCGGCAGCTGTCGGCGTGGATGCCGGTGGGCATCCTCGCGATCCTCGCGGTGACCGCCCTGCACGGCAGCGTCGCCGCCGAACCGCACACCACGCCGTACGCGCTGCTCGCCGTGGCCGTCACGGCGGGCGTCCACCTCGCGCTCGGCCGCCGCACGATCCTGAGCGTCGGCATCGGCACCGCCGTCTACGTGGCGCTCGTCAACGCCCTCTGAGCCGCGAGGCGTCGCCCGGGCGGTCCCAGCTAGTCGTGCAGCGCGGTGCGCAGCGTGTCCGCCGCGAGGGTGATGGCCGCCTGCGCGGCGGGTGTCCCGCGCAGCGCGTTGAGCATGACGAAGTCGTGGATGACGCCCTGGAAGCGCACCGCGGTGACGGGGACACCGGCCGCGCGCAGCTTGTTCGCGTACGCCTCGCCCTCGTCGCGCAGGACATCGGCCTCCGCGGTGATGACGAGGGCGGCGGGCAGCCCGGCGAGCTGCTCGGCGGTGGCCCGCAGCGGGGAGGCGGTGATCTCGGCGCGTTCGCCCTCGTCGGTGGTGTACTGGTCCCAGAACCAGCGCATGCCGTCGCGGCGCAGGAAGTAGCCCGTGGCGAACTGGTGGTACGAGGCGGTGTCGAAGGCCGCGTCCGTGACCGGGTAGAACAGCACCTGCCGGCGCAGGGGCACATCGCCGCGTTCCTTGGCCATCAGGGTCAGCGCGGCGGACATGTTGCCGCCGACCGAATCCCCGGCCACCGCCAGCCGGGTGCCGTCCAGGCCCTTGCCCGCGCCGTCCCGGACGATCCACCGGGCGACCGCGTAGTTCTGCTCGATGGCGACCGGGTAGCGGGCCTCGGGGGAGAGGTCGTACTCGGGGAACACCACGGCGGCGTCCGCGCCGACGGCGAGTTCGCGCACCAGCCGGTCATGGGTGTGGGCGTTGCCGAACACCCAGCCCGCGCCGTGGAGGTAGAGGATCACCGGCAGTGTCCCGGCGGCGCCGGACGGCTTGACGATACGGACCCGGACGCTGCCGGTGGGGCCACCGGTGACGGTGATCCACTCCTCGTCGACATCCGGTTTGCCGATCTCGCCGGACTGCACCTCGTCGACGGCCTTGCGGCCCTCGGCCGGGTCGAGGTCGTACAGGTACGGCGGGTTGGCGGTCGCCTCCGCGAAGGCGGCCGCCGCCGGTTCCAGGACCGGCTGGACCGGCTCGATGCCGTCGGACATGTGTCACTCCTTGAAGCCGTGGTGTCGTACGCCGGTGGAAACCAGACAGAGTGGTTCCGGCGGCGAAGGGGGAGGGGGGCTCGTGCGGTCGCCCGGCACGAAGACTCGTCGGCAGGACGCTAGGCGCGATGCCGCGCCCCGCCTTGACCAGGGGCGCACGCCGTGTCGTCCATGAGCGCACCGGCCGGGCCGACGAGGGCCGCGGGGCCGGCGCTCCCGTCGATCGCGCGGTCGTGGGAGGCGCCCACCGGTTCCCGCCACAGCGCCTGCCATTCGCGGGGGGACATTCCGTAGGCGGCCCGGAAGACCCGGCTGAAATGGGCCGGGCTGATGAATCCCCAGTGCTGGGCCACGGCGGCGACCGTCCGGCTCGACCGGCCGCCGCGCGCCAGCTCTTTCCGGCATTCCTCCAGCCGCCGCTGCCGGATCCACCGGCCGACCGTGGTGCCCTGTTCCTGGAAAAGCTTGTGCAGATAGCGCACGGAGATTCCGTGCTGCCGCGCGATCGTTTCCGGTGAAAGCCCGGAATCCGCCAGGTGTTTGTTGATGAACGCGTGCAGGCGGGCCAGATGCGCGCGGTCCGCCCCGGCCCGCCGGTCCTCCACGTCGCGCGTGCCGAGCGAGTCGAGGGTGCCGGTCGCGAGCGTGGTCAGCAGATCCAGCAGGGTGCGGGCGAGCTGCCGCCGGATGTGCCACGGGTGGGGACCGGCGCCGCCCGCCAGCCGCGAGATGATGGGCACCAGCATGGCCGACAGCGCCGTGTCGGCGCCGATGGGCCGCGCGGTGAGGTGGCGCAGCTCGGATTCGGGCAGCCCCAGCGCCCTGCGCGGCATCACGATGACCGTCGCCCGGTACGCCTCCGGCATGACCAGGGTGAAGGGGCGCGAGGCGTCGCAGAAGGCCAGGGCTCCGGGGACGAGCGATCCCGTGCGGCCGTCCTGATGGACCGTGGAGATTCCGTCCTCCTGCAGACGGGCCATCAGGAAATCGCGGCCGTCCGCGGCGATGTGCCCCGGATTACGCGACAAAGTCAGCGGATCCGAATCGACGGCGGCTATGCGCACCGGGTCGATTTCTTCGGTCGTGATGCGGGCCGACCATCGGTCCGGCCTCTTCGGGCGCGTGTCGACGGAGAGAAGAGCGCGCGATACGGCGCCGCTCCACTGCGCCCGTTTGTCGTCCGGCGGAAGCGTCGCCGGACAATGCAGCGCGTGCCCGGCGGATAACCTGCGCTCGGCAGGCGGGTTGCCGTTCAATTCCCGCCCTCTGGCGCATTCCTGTACACCACACAGTCCTCCTCGGGTACCGTTCGCGGTCGGTGTGGAGAGCGTAGGTTCGTGCGGTGAAAGAACAGTGAAAACGGGGGCGCGTCCGGGTCCGGTGCCCCGGGCGGGTGAGTCCTTGCGGTTCGAGATCCTGGGGCCGATGCGCGCCTGGCGGTCGACGGCCGAGCTGGATCTGGGGGTTCCGCAGCAACGGGCCCTGCTGGGCCTGCTGCTGATACGGGCCGGGGAACACCTGCGGCTGAGCGAGATCGTCGACGTACTGTGGGCGGAGCGGCCTCCCGCCACCGCCGTGAACGTGGTCCACCGCTATGTCGGCCTGCTGCGCCGGCTGCTGGAGCCGGAGCTGCCGCCCCGGGCGGCGGGCACTCTGCTGCCGCGCGAGGCGGGCGGCTACCGGCTGCTGGTGGCGCGGGACTCGGTGGATCTGCTGCGCCACCGCGACCTCGCGCACCGGGCCGGGCAGGCCGCCGCCATTGGCCACCTCGAGGCGGCCCTGGAGCTGTTCACGGACGCCCTCGCCCTGTGGCGGGGCCCGGTGGCGACGGGCGTTCCGGAGCGGGTGCGCCGTCACCAGGTGTTCGGCGCCCTGGACCGCGAATACCTGGACACCGTGGCCGGGGCCGCCGATGCGGCGCTGCGCTGCGACCGGGCGGAGCGCGTGGTCGGACCGCTCCGGCAGGCCGTCACCCTCGACCCGCTGGACGAGCCGCTGCATGCCCGGCTCGTCCTGGCCCTGGCCGCGTCGGGCCACCGCGCCCAGGCCCTGGCCGTGTACGACGACATCCGCACCCGGCTGGCCGAGGACCTGGACGTCCCGCCGGGCGCCGAACTGCGCGCGGCCCACCAGCGGGTGACCGGCGCGACCGTACGACATTCCACGCCCGCGGGAGAGCGGCAGCCCCCCTGGGTACCGCCCGCCCAACTCCCCGCCGACCTCGCGGTGTTCTCCGGGCGCCGGGCGGAACTCGACCAGCTGCTCGCCATGCTGCCCGGCACCGGACAGCCCGCCGCAGCCACCGCCGCCGTCATCAGCGGCATGGCGGGGATCGGCAAGAGCACCCTGGCGGTGCACTGGGCGCACCGGATCGCCGACCGGTTCCCCGACGGACAGCTGTACCTCAACCTGCGCGGCTTCGACCCCGGCGGGCCGCCCACCCAGCCCGCGGAGGCCATCGCCGGAATGCTGCACGCCCTGGGCGTGCCCCCGCGCCACCTGCCCACCGGGCTGGACGCCCAGGCCGCGCTGTACCGCAGCCTGCTCGCCGGCCGGCGCGTCCTCGTCGTGCTGGACAACGCCCGCGACCACGACCAGGTCCGTCCGCTGCTCCCCGGCGGCCCCGGCTGCCTGGCCCTCGTCACCAGCCGCAGCCAGCTGCCGGGCCTGGTCGCCTCGGACGGGGCCGTGCCGGTGCCGCTGCGCCTGCCGCCCGCCGACGACGCCCGCGCCGCGCTGGTGCGGCGCATCGGCCACGAGCGGGCCGCCGCCGAGCCCCGGGCCGTGGAGGACATCGTCGAGCTGTGCGGCCGGCTCCCGCTGGCGCTCGCCATCGTCGCCGCCCGCGCCGCCCTCCACCCGGGTTTCCCGCTGGCCGCCGTCGCCACCGAACTCCGCCGCACCCACGGCAGCCTCGACGCCTTCGCCGACACCGGGAGCGCCATCGACGCGCGCGCCGCCTTCTCCTGGTCCTACGACGCCCTCTCCGCCGAATCCGCCCGCGCCTTCCGGCTGCTGGCCCTGCACCCCGGCCCCGACCTCACCGCCGCCGCGGCGGCGAGCCTCACCGGCCTGCCCCCGCGCCGCACCCGCACCCTGCTCGCCGAACTCACCCGGGCCCATCTCCTCACCGAACACAGCTGGGGCCGCTACGCCTTCCACGACCTGGTGCGCGCGTACGCCACCGAACTCGTCGAGGACCAGGACACCGACGCCACCCGCCGCTGCGCGCTGCACCGGATGCTCGACCACTACGTCCACACCGCCCACCCGGCCGCGCTGCTGCTCTCCCCGGACGCCGACCTCATACCGCCGGGCCCGGCGCTGCCCGGTGTCACCCCCGAAACCCTCACCGACGACCGGCAGGCCCTGGACTGGCTCACCGCCGAGTACACCGGGCTGCTCCCGGCGCTGGAACGGGCCGCCGCGTCCGGGTTCGACGCCCACCTCTGCCGGCTGGCCTGGGCCCTGGAGGCGTTCTTCGACCGGCGCGGACACTGGCACGACTGGCACACCGCCCAGCGCGCCGCGCTGGCGGCGGCGCGACGGCTGGCCGACCCGGAGTGGGAAGCCTTCGCGACACGCTCCCTCGCCCGCGTCGACGGCAGGCTCGGCCACTACGCCGAGGCGCGGACCCGCCTGGACCGGGCCGCCGAGGCGTTCGACCGGCTGGGCGACACCGTCCGGCTCGCCAACACCCACCGCAGCCTGGGCTGGACCTCCGACCAGCAGGGCGATCTCACCGCGGCCCTCGCCCACAACCAGCGGGCCCTGGACCTCTTCCGGGCGGCGGGCCACCGCGCCGCCGAGGCCCGTGTCCTGAACGCGGTGGGCTGGTACCTGTCCCTGCTGGGGCGGTACGACCAGGCCCTCGCCCACTGCGAGCAGGCCCTCGTCATGATGCGCGAAACCGGCGACCGCTACGGCGAGGCCGCCACCTGGGACAGCGTCGGCCACGCACACCACCATCTCGGCCAGTACAAACAGGCGGTCATCGGCTTCCACAACGCCCTCACCGTGTACCGGGAACTCGGGGTGCCGTACCAGGAAGCGGACACCCTGGCCCGCCTCGGCGACACCCACCACGCGACGGGGGAGCACACCACCGCCGGGGAGGCGTGGCGGCAGGCCCTCACCCTCTTCACCGAGCTGGGCAGGCCCGACGAGGCCGAACAGGTCCGCGCCCGGATGCGGGACCGCACACGCGAACGCGGCCTCGCCTGAGGACGCTCGCGAACACCACCGTGCGCGCAGGGGAAACCCCCGGTGCGCTGCCGGACAACGCGCGGCGGCCGGACCGCCCTAGCGTGCGGGACACCTGGTGACCGAGGGAGTCGGCCACCGAAGCCACGCTGTTCCCCGGAGGGTGCCGAGGTGTCCACGATGCCGGTCGGCGGGCTCGTTCCCGCCGCCACCGACGACGAGGCCGCGGACCTGATCGTCCGCAACGCGAAGGTGTACACCCAGGACCCGGCACGCCCACAGGCCGGTGCGGTCGCCATCCGCGACGGTGTGGTGCGGGCGGTCGGGGACGACGCCGACATCGCCCCGTACCTGGGCACGACGACGCGCGTGGTCGACGCGCTGGGCCGCCGGGTCGTCCCCGGACTCAACGACACCCATCTGCACGTCATCCGCGGCGGGCTCAACTACGTCCTGGAACTGCGCTGGGACGGCGTCCGCTCGCTGCGCCAGGGCCTGGCCATGCTGCGCGAGCAGGCGGCGCGCACCCCGAAGGGCCAGTGGGTGCGGGTGGTGGGCGGCTGGTCCGCCGAGCAGTTCGCCGAACGGAGGATGCCGACCGTCGCCGAACTCAACGCCGCGGCCCCCGACACCCCGGTGTTCGTCCTGCACCTCTATCAGTCGGCCCTGCTGAACCGGGCGGCCCTCACGGCGGCCGGATTCACCAAGGCCACCCCCGACCCCAAGGGCGGGCAGATCGTGCGGGGCCGGGACGGTGAGCCGACCGGCCTGCTGCTGGCCGCGCCCAGCGCCCTGATCCTGTACTCCACCCTGGCCAAGGCGCCGACGCCGCACGGCGAGGACAAGAAGACCTCCACCCGCCACTTCCTGCGGGAGCTGAACCGATTCGGGCTGACCTCGGCGATCGACGCCGCCGGAGGTTTCCAGAACTTCCCCGGCGACTACGGCACGGTGACCGAGCTGGCCGAGAGCGGCCTGCTGTCCCTGCGCATCGCCTACCACCTGTTCCCGCAGACCGCGGGCCAGGAGATCGAGGACCTGACGCGCTGGATCGAGATGGTGCGCCCCGGCGACGGGGACGCGTGGCTGCGGCTCAATGGGGCGGGGGAGAACCTCACCTGGGCCGCGGCCGACTTCGAGAACTTCGCGCAGCCCCGCCCGTACCTCACCGGCGACTACGAGGCCGACTTCGAGCAGGCGTTACGCCTGCTCATGGAGAACGGCTGGGGCTTCCGGCTGCACGCCACCTATGACGAGACCATCCGGCGCGACCTCGCCGTCTTCGAAAAACTCGCTGCCGAGGGCCTGTTCCCGGCCGGGAACAGGTGGCTGTTCGACCACGCGGAGACCGTCTCGCGGGACAGCCTCGACCGCATCGCCGCGCTCGGCGGGGCGCTGTCCGTGCAGAACCGGCTGTCGTTCCAGGGCGAGGCCTTTCTGCGCCGGTACGGAGCGGGCGCGGCGGCCGAGGCGCCGCCCCTCGCGGCGATGCTCGGCCGGGGGCTGACCGTCGGCGCCGGGACCGATGCCACCCGGGTGTCCTCGTACAACCCGTGGGTCGCCCTGCACTGGCTGGTCTCCGGCCGCTCGGCCGCGGACCTGGCGCTGCGGCCCCCGCGGAACCGGGTCGACCGGGAGACCGCGCTCGCGATGTACACCCGGGCGGGGGCCCGGCTGACCGGCGAGGACGAGGTCAAGGGCGCGCTGCGGCCGGGCTTCTACGGCGATCTGGCGATCCTGTCCGACGACTACTTCACCGTGCCCGAGCGGGATATCCCGCACATCGAATCGGTGCTGACGATCGTCGGCGGCCGCATCGTGTACGCCGCCGCCGAGTACGAGGGCCTGGACGAGGACATCCCGGCGGTCACCCCGGAGTGGAGCCCGGTGGCACGCTTCGGCGGCTATCAGGCCACGGGAGAGCGGGGCGGCTCCGGCGCCCGCCAGGCGGAGTCGCTCGGCCAGGCCGTCGCCGAGTCGGAGCAGCACCGGCGGTGGCGCGTCCGGCGCGGCGACCTCCCCGAGGACCACTCCCCGGCGTTCGACAGCTGCTTCGTGCTGTGAGCGGCGCGGGCGCGGCACGCGGCCCGCCACCCCCGCACATCGCGCGCACCCACCCCACACCATCCGCACAGAGAGAAAGGGCCCACCATGGCCGACATCGCCGAGGTCACCGCCACCCCCAGCCCCGCCCTGCTCACCCCGGACAACGCGGTGATGCTGTTCATCGACCACCAGCCGCAGATGTTCTTCGGCACCGGCAGCCACGACCGCACCGCGATCATCAACTCCGCCGTGGGCCTGGCGAAGGCGGCCAAGGTGTTCGACGTGCCCGTCGTGCTGAGCACCGTCGCCGCCGAGACCTTCTCGGGCCCGCTCCTCCCGCCGCTCGCGGATGTCTTCCCCGACCAGAAGGTCATCGACCGCACCTCGATGAACGCCTGGGAGGACGTGGCGTTCGTCGAGGCCGTCAAGGCGACCGGCCGCAAGAAGCTCGTCGTCTCCGGGCTGTGGACCGAGGTGTGCCTGGTCCTGCCGGTGCTGTCCGCCATCGCCCAGGGCTACGAGGTGTACGTGGTCACCGACGCGTCCGGCGGCGTCACCCCGCAGGCCCACGAGCACGCCGTCCAGCGCATGGTGCAGGCCGGTGCCGCCCCCGTCACCTGGGTGCAGGTCCTGCTGGAGCTGCAGCGCGACTGGTCGCGTACGGCGACGTACGGCCCGGTCATGGACGTGGTGAAGGGCCACGCGGGGGCCTACGGGCTCGGGGTGCTGTACGCCCAGTCCATGCTCGGCGAACACGCCGCCGGCTGAGGCCCGTTCAGAACCGATGGCGGCCACGGCGCCGCCATCGGTGTACCGACCGCCGAGGAGCGGACCGATGAGGATGCGCAGACTGCTGACGGACGCCGCCCGGACCCTGGGGCCGCGCGTGACGGACCGCCATGGCCCGCTGCCGCCGCTGCTGCTGGCGCTGACCGTGGTGACGGGGCTGGTCGACGCCGTGAGCTACCTGGGCCTCGGCCATGTCTTCGTCGCCAACATGACCGGCAACGTGGTCTTCCTCGGCTTCGCCCTGGCGGGCGCCCCGGGCCTGTCCGCCCCGGCCGCCCTCGTGTCCCTGGGATCCTTTCTCACCGGCGCGTTCGCCGGGGGCCGCGTCGGCGCCCGGCCGCCCGCGCACCGGGGGCGGCTGCTCGCCGTCGCCACCGGCACCCAGACGGCGCTGGTCGCGGCCGCCACCGCCGTACCGGCGCTCGCCCCCGGTGGCCTGGCGGCCACGGAGGTCCGTTACGCCCTGATCGTGCTGCTCGGCCTGAGCATGGGGCTCCAGAACGCGGTCGTACGGCGCCTGGGCGTCCCCGATCTGACCACCACCGTGCTCACCCTGACCCTGACCGGTCTCGCCGCCGACTCCGCCGCCCCCGGCGGGACCGGTGGCACGGCCCGCCGCGTGCTGTCCGTCCTGGCGATGTCCCTCGGAGCGCTCACCGGCGCCTGGCTGCTGCCGCGCCACGGGCTCGCCGCCACCCTGGGGCCGGCTCTGGCGCTGCTCGCCGTCACCGCCGTCGCCACCCACCGCCTCTCGTCCGACGACGCGGTCTGGGCCCGGCCGCCGGGAAGCTGAGCGGTCGCGTCCGCGGGCTGATTCCGGCCGCACTTTCCGGCGACACACCGCCTGCGCAGGGAAATCGGAATCCGGAATGTGCTCCGCCGATTGAGCCCGGCCCACCTGCTCCAGCGGTTTACCCAGCGGGACTCCCGCTGGGTAAATGGTGTATTCGAGGGGCACAAGGGACGCCGGTGGCGCGTTCTCTTCCGCCCCGGCTTACGAAAGGTACATCAATATTTAACAAAGGAAGAGAGATAAGGTGCCACGATCGATCTCCCCACCTATGGCGAGATCCAGCCCGTCATGGCAGGTACGGCGCTCGCAACTTGTTGACGGCTCAGTAACCGGATCGCTAATTTCGCCTCCGCGTCGTTCTGTGTAAAAGGCGCAAGCCGTACGTTAGACGTGCATGTCAGAATTATCTCCCTTTCGCGGCTCCAGCGATTTATCCGGAGAAAACATGTCATCCGTTGCGTATCCTGGCGATCTTGTTATAGGTATCACTCCGTTTGAGGAACCGGACCCCCGACTCGCCGCGGCGGTCAGCCGCGCGGGCGGTCTCGGCGTCCTCGACCTGGGAACGACGCGCCGCACAGCACTGGACGCGTGGGAACGCGTCGACGACTGGGTGCCCGACGGACGCTACGGGGTGCGCGTGACGGCGGGCTGCCCCCTCACGCCCGCGGATCTGCGGTACGCCGCACCACCGGACACCGGACCCCCGGGGAACGGCACCGGGCCCGGACCGCACACCGTGGTCCTCGGCGTCGGCGCGCCCTGGCCGCTCGCCGCCGTCGCCGCCCACCACCGCGTCCTGGCCGAGGTGACCGACCTGGACCAGGCCCTGGCGGCGGTCCGGGCCGGGGCGCACGGGCTGATCGCCCGGGGCGGTGAATGCGGCGGCCCGGTCGGCGAACTGAGCACCTTCGTCCTGCTCCAGCGGCTCCTGGCCGAGCCCGGGGTGTCCGTACCGGTGTGGGCCTGGGGCGGCATCGGCCCGCGCACCGCCGCCGCCGCGGTGATCGGGGGCGCGGCCGGGGTCGTCCTGGACACCCAGCTGGCCCTGCTCGCCGAATCGGGGCTCCCCGAGGACCGTGCCGCGATGCTCCGGCCGATGGACGGTTCGGAGACCACGGTCGTCGACGGGCACCGCGCGCTGCGCCCGCGGGCCCGCTCCCCGCACACCGGGCCGCCCCTGCCGGTGGGTCAGGACGGGTTCCTCGCCGCGCGCTTCGCGGAGCGCTGGCAGGACACCGGCCGCGCCGTCCGGGGCATGACCGACGCCATCCGCGCCGCCGTGGAGGACGCCGTACGGGATACGGCACACCAGGCCGCGCCCCAACTGCCCGTCGCGCAGGGCCCGATGACGCGGGTCAGCGACCAGGCGGGGTTCGCCTCCGCCGTCGCGGCGGACGGCGCGCTGCCGTTCATCGCGCTCGCCCTGGCCGGACGCGACCAGGCGCGCACCCTGCTGGAGGAGGCCGCGGCCGCCCTGACCGGCCGCCCGTGGGGGGTGGGCGTGCTCGGCTTCGCCCCGGAGGAGATCAGAAGCGCCCAGCTGGAGGCCGTACGGGAGATCCGCCCGAGCCACGCCATCATCGCGGGCGGGCGGCCGTCCCAGGCCGCGGCGCTGGAGCGGGACGGCATCACCACCTATCTGCACGTGCCCTCGCCCGGACTGCTGCGCCAGTTCCTGGAGGGCGGGGCGCGGCGGTTCGTCTTCGAGGGCTCCGAATGCGGCGGCCATGTGGGGCCGCGCGCGAGTTTCCCGCTGTGGGAGGCCCAGCTCGCGGTCGTCGAGGACTTCCTCGACGACCCCGCGCACTCCTCCGGCGGCGCAGGTCTCGAGGTCTACTTCGCCGGCGGGGTGCACGACGAACGGTCCGCCGCGATGGTGGCCGCGCTCGCCGCCCCGCTGACCCGGCGCGGCGTCGCCGCGGGGCTGCTGATGGGCACCGCGTACCTGTTCACCGAGGAGGCCGTCGCCCACGGCGCCGTGCGACCCCTCTTCCAGCGCCAGGTGCTGGCCGCCGAGCGCACCGCGCTGCTGGAGACCGCCCCCGGCCACGCCACGCGCTGTGTGCCGAGCCCCTTCACCGAGGGCTATCACGCCCTCAAGGAGCGGCTGCGGCAGGAGGGCGTACCCGACCGGGAGCTGTGGGAGCGGCTGGAGCGGCTGAACGTCGGGCGGCTGCGCATCGCCAGCAAGGGCCTGGAGCGCGGCCCCGACGGCCGGTTGACCAAGGCCGACGAGCAACGCCAGCTCTCCGACGGCATGTTCATGGCCGGGCAGGTCGCGGTGCTGCGCTCGGCCACCACCACCGTCGCCGCGCTGCACCACGCGGTGGGCCCGGCAGCGACGGACTTCCTCACCGCGCGGGCCGAGGCGCTGCGTACACGGCTGGGCGTGGAAGCGGCCCCCGCGACGGCACCGGCGCCCGCGCCGCTGGACGTGGCCGTGGTCGGCATGGCCTGCATGTTCCCGCAGGCGCCCGACCTGGCCTCGTTCTGGGCCAATGTGGTGGGCGGCGTGGACGCCATCACCGAGGTGCCCGCCGAGCGCTGGGACCCCGCCGTCCACTACACCGGCGACGAGGACGGCGCCTCCGCCTCGCGGTGGGGCGGCTTCCTGCCGCGCATCCCCTTCGACCCGCTGCGCTACGGCATCCCCCCGGCCTCCCTCGGCAGCATCGAACCCGTCCAGCTGCTGGCCCTGGAGGCCGCCCGCCGGGCGCTGGACGACGCCGGGTACGGCGACCCCGGGGACGGGCGCCGGGACTTCGACCGGTCGCGCACGTCCGTGGTGTTCGGCGCCGAGGCGGGGAGCGACCTGTCCAACGCGCAGACGCTGCGCGCCGTCCTGCCGTCGTACTTCCGCGAGGTGCCCGGGACTCTGGCCGAGCAGCTGCCCCGGCTCACCGAGGACTCGTTCCCCGGCATGCTCGCCAACGTCATCTCCGGGCGGATCGCCAACCGGCTCGACCTCGGCGGCGCCAACTACACCGTGGACGCGGCGTGCGCGTCCTCGCTGGCCGCCGTCGACGTCGCCTGCAAGGAGCTGACCGCCGGCACCAGCGACCTCGTCCTGTGCGGCGGCGCCGACCTGCACAACGGCATCAACGACTATGTGCTCTTCTCCTCCGTCCACGCGCTGTCCCCGACCGGCCGTTCCCGGGCGTTCGACGCGTCGGCCGACGGCATCGCGCTCGGCGAGGGCGTCGCGTGCGTCGTCCTGAAGCGGCTCGCCGACGCCGAACGCGACGGCGACCGGATCTACGGCGTCATCAAGGGCGTCGGATCCTCCAGCGACGGCCGCTCGCTCGGGCTGACCGCCCCGCGCCCCGAGGGCCAGCGGGCCGCGCTGGAGCGCGCCTACGCGGGCGCCGGGGTCTCCCCGGCCGAGGTCGGCCTGGTCGAGGCGCACGGCACCGGTACGGTCGTGGGGGACCGTACCGAACTCACCGTCCTCAGCGAGGTGTTCGCCGAGGCCGGGGCGGCCCCCGGCGGCTGCGCGCTCGGCTCCGTCAAGTCCCAGATCGGGCACACCAAATGCGCCGCCGGGCTGGCCGGGCTGGTGAAGACCACGCTGGCGCTGTACACGGGGGTCAAGCCGCCGACCCTGCACCTGACGCGGCCGGGCCCGGCGTGGGACGCGGAGCGCGGCCCCTTCGTCTTCCACACCGAGGCGCGGCCCTGGGCCACGGCGCCCGCGCGCCGGGTCGCCGGGGTCAGCGCGTTCGGCTTCGGCGGGACCAACTTCCACGTGGTGCTCGCGGCACACGGCAAGGGAGCGCCGCCCCCCGCGCACACGCTCGACGCCTGGCCCTGCGAACTCTTCCTCTTCCGCGGGGCCGACCGGGCGGCGGCGCTGCGCGCGGTCGAGGAGACGCTGCGGCAGGTCGGGGCCAACGACACGGCGGGGCGGCCCTGGCGGCTGCGCGACCTCGCGCTGGCCGCCTCCCGGAGGGCCGACACCGGCCACGAACCGGTGCGGGTGGCGGTGGTGGCCACGGACCTGGACGACCTGGCCGAGCGGTTACGGCGGGTGCTGGCGGGCGACGTGTCGCCCGCCGGGCCGCCGAGACCGGGCGGCGTGGACGACGGACTGCACATCGCCCCGGACACCGGCCCCGGGGAGCCGGTGGGGAAGGTGGCCTTCCTCTTCCCCGGGCAGGGCAGCCAGCGGCCCGGGATGTTCGCGGACCTGTTCGTGGCCTTCCCCGAACTGCGGCGGCACCTCCTCCACGAGCCCGGCCACGCCGGTGCGCTGTACCCCCCGGCCGCCTTCGACGACGCCGGGAAGGCCGCGCAACACGCCGCCCTCACCGACACCCGGGTCGCCCAGCCCGCCCTGGGCATCGTGGGGCTCGCCGCCCACACCCTGCTCACCTCGGCCGGAGTGCGGCCCGAGATGGCGGCCGGGCACAGCTACGGCGAGCTGGTCGCGCTGTGCGCCGCGGGCGCCCTCGACCCGCGCACCCTGCCCCGGCTCAGCGCCGAGCGGGCGGCCGCCATCCTGGACGCCGCCGGCCACGAACCGGGCACCATGGCCGCCGTGACCGCTCCGGCCGGCACCGTCGAGCGGTTGCTGCGGGAGGCCGGGCTCGCCGGCCAGGTGGTGGCCGCCAACCACAACGCGCCACGGCAGACCGCGATCTCCGGCCCCGAGCGGGAAGTGTCGGACGCGATCAAGCTGCTGCGGGAGGCCGGACACACCGTCCGGCGGCTCCCGGTGGCCTGTGCCTTCCACAGCCCGCTGGTCGCCGGGGCCGGGCCGCGCTTCGCCGAGGCGCTGGCCGGACACGCCGTGGCGAGCCCGGAGTTCCCGGTCTGGGCCAACCGCACCGCCGCACCGCATGGCGCGGAACCGGACGCCATCCGCGCCGAACTCGCCGCCCAGATCGGCGCCCCGGTCCGCTTCCAGGAACAGATCGAGGCCATGTACGCGGCGGGCGCCCGGATCTTCGTCGAGGCCGGTCCCGGCACCGTGCTGACCCGGCTGGTGGCGGAGATCCTGGGCGACCGGCCGCACCGTACCGTCGCCTGCGACCCGCGACGGGCCCGCACCGAGGCGCGGCGGAGCGGCTTCGAGGGGCCGCGTGGCTTCCTCGACGCCCTCGCCCAGCTGGCCATCGCCGGGATCCCGGTGCGCACGGGCTGGCTGTTCCACGGCCGGGACGCCGTGGACGCGGCGTCCACCGCGCCGCCGAAGCGGCCCGGTTGGACGGTCGACGGACAACTGGTCCGCACCGCGGACGGTGACCTTCTCCCCGGTGCGCTGGCACCGGCCCGACGTGTCGTGGAGGCGACGGTGAGCCAGACGGACCGCAAGGGCGAGGGCGGATACGGGGACCGGGACGCCCTGATCGCCGAATACCTGAGAACCAGCCGGGAGATGATCGCCGCCCAGCGCGACGTCCTGCTCACCTACTTCGGCGGGGCGCCGGGCGAGCGGCCCGCGGCGCCACCCCCGGCCACCGCCCCGCTGCCCGTGGCCGCCCCGGCCACCGCGCTGCCCGAGCCCGTGGCCGCTTCCGCACCCGCCACCGTCGTGCCCGCCCCGGAGGAACCGGCCGCCGCGCCCGCCACCGGGGCCGAGGTCCTGCGCGCGGTCTCCGAGATCATCAGCGAACGCACCGGCTACCCCGTCGACATGATCGAACCCGATCTCGACCTCGAAGCCGACCTCAGCATCGACTCCATCAAACGCGCCGAGATCGCCGGTGAGCTGGCCCGGCGCCTCGGCGTCGCGGGCGCCGGAACCGCCGCGCTGGGCGACGAGGAGCTGGAGGAGCTGGCCAAGGCCCGTACGACGGCGGCCGTCACCGACTGGCTCACGGCCCGCCTCGCCCCCGCCGCCGCGCCTCTTGCCGAGCCCGCCCCCGCGCCCGCGGCCGAACCCGTGGCCGGGCCCGCCGCCGTGCCGGGCGTGGCACCCCGGCGCATGCGGCTGGTGCCCGTACCCCTGGACGAGCCGGAGGGCACCGGGCCGCTCGACCTCACCGGCAGGCGTTTCGCCCTGCTCGGCGGTGACACGGCAGGCGTGGCCGACGCGGTCGCCGCCCGGCTCGCCGGACACGGCGCCCGGACCGTCACCCTCGCCGCGGGCCATCTGCTCGCCGAGGAGGACGGCCCGGTGGACGGTGTGCTGCTGCTCGACCCGCTGGCCGGGTCCGGCGCACCCCTGCTGCCCGGGGCGTTCGCCGTACTCCAGGCGGCACTGCGTCGCGCGCCACGCCGGCTGCTCGCCGTGCGTACCGCCGATCCGCTCGACCCGCGCCCGGCCGGGCTGCGCGGGGTGTTCCGTACGGTGGCCAGGGAATACCCGGACGTGGCCGCCACCTTGGTGGAGCTGGCCGCCGAGGCGCCCGTGTCCGCCGACGGCGTGGCCGGGGCGCTGCTCGACGAGCTGTCCGCTACCGACCGCACGCCCGTCGTGCTGCGTGCCGCCGACGGACGCCGCCACCGGCTGGACCTCACCCACGCCCCGCTCGGGCCGCTCGCCGCCTCGGGCGCCGGGCCCGCCGGGGACGGCGCGGCGGAGGCCGCCGCGCTCGGCCTGGACCGCGACTCCGTCGTGGTCCTGGTCGGCGGGGCGCGCGGCATCACCGCCCGGTGCGCGATCGCCCTGGCGTCCGCCGCCCGCTGCCGGATCGAACTCCTCGGCCGCACGCCCGAGCCCACCGGCCCGGAGGCCCCGGACACCGCGGCGGCGCACGACGAGACGGCGCTGCGCGCGGCGCTCGCCGCCCGGGGCGGCGCGACACCGGCCGGGATCGAGCGGGAGGCCGCCCGGATCCTCGCGGGCCGCGAAGTCGCCTCCACCCTGGCCGAGTTGGGCGCGCTGGGCAGCCGGGTGCGCTACCGCTCGGTGGACGTACGGGACGACGCGGCGGTCCTCCAGGCCGTGAAGCAGATCCACGCCGACCACGGGCGGCTGGACGGCGCCGTGTACGCGGCCGGTGTCATCGAGGACCGGCTGATCGCGGAGAAGCCCGCCGAGTCCTTCGGGCGGGTCTTCGGCACCAAGGTGGACGGCGCGCGGACCCTGCTGGACGCGCTCGCGGAACTGCCCGAACCCCCTTCGTTCACCGTGTTGTTCGGCAGCATCTCCGCCGCCCTCGGCAACCGCGGCCAGGTGGACTACGCCGCGGCCAACGACGCCCTGGAAACCCTCGGCGCACGGTGGCGGGCCCGCACCGGCCGCCGGGCGCTGACCGTGCACTGGGGGCCGTGGGCCCCGGTCGGCGCCCACGCCGGCATGGTCACCCCGGAGCTGGGCCGGGAGTACGCCCGGCGCGGCATCTCCCTCATCGACCCCGAAGAGGGCGCGCTGGCGCTGCTGCGCGAGCTGGCCTGGGGCGATGAGCCGGACCAGGCCGTCGTCTACACCGCCTCGGGCTGGTGACCATGACGGCACGTCCGCATCCGTCTCCGGTGGCCATCGTCGGAATGTCGGTCCTGCTGCCCGGCTCCCCGGACCTGGACACCTACTGGCGCAACCTGTCCGGTGGCGTGGACGCCATCACCGACGTCCCGGCCGGGCGGTGGGACGCGGGGTTCTACGACCCGCGGGGCGGTGGCAACGGCACACCGGCCGCGCCCGACCGGGTGTACTGCCGCCGGGGCGGCTTCGTCGACGCGTACGCGCACGTGGACGCCGCCCGCTTCGGCATCATGCCGAACTCGGTCTCCGGCACCGAGCCCGACCAGCTGATCGCCCTCGGTGTCGCGGCGGCCGCCATCGCCGACGCGGGCGGCGACGACCACCTGCCCGACCGGGAGCGGGTGGGCGTCGTCCTGGGCAGGGGCGGCTACCTCACCCCCGGGCTGGTCCGGCTCGACCAGCGGGTCCGCACCGCACACCAGCTCGTACGGACCCTCGGTGAGCTGCTGCCCGGCCTCGGCCCCGGCCACCTTGACCGGATCCGGGACGCCTTCACCGAACAGCTCGGCCCGGACCGCCCGGAGACGGCCATCGGGCTGGTGCCCAACCTGGCCGCCTCCCGCATCGCCAACCGGCTCGACCTGCGCGGGCCCGCGTACACCGTGGACGCCGCCTGCGCGTCCTCCCTCGTCGCCGTCGACCAGGCGGTGGCGGAGCTGGCCTCCGGGCGGTGCGACGTGATGCTGGCGGGCGGTGTCCACCACTGCCACGACATCACCCTGTGGAGCGTCTTCACGCAGCTGCGCGCCCTGTCGCCGAGCCAGCGCATCCGGCCCTTCGACCGCGCCGCCGACGGCCTGCTGATCGGCGAGGGCACCGGTGTGGTCGTCCTCAAACGGCTCGCCGACGCGCGGCGCGACGGCGACCGCGTCTACGCCGTCATCCGCGGCACCGGCGTGGCCTCGGACGGCCGCGCCACCGGCCTGGTCAACCCGGACCCCGGCGGCCAGACCCGCGCCGTACGGCAGGCCTGGCGCGCCGCGGGCCTCGACCCGCGCGAAGCGGACTCGATCGGGTTGCTGGAGGCGCACGGCACGGCCACCCCCGCCGGGGACGCGGCCGAACTCACCACGCTGGCCGAGGTGTTCGGGCCCGGCGGCGCGCCGGACGGGTCCGCCGTCATCGGCTCGGTGAAGTCGATGATCGGCCACACCATGCCGACCGCCGGTGTCGCGGGGCTGGTCAAGGCCGCCCTCGCCGTCCACCGCGGGTGGCTGCTGCCCACCCTGCACTGCGACGACCCGCACCCGGGGCTGGCGTCCACCCGCTTCCGTACCCTCGACGCGGCCACCCCCTGGGAGGCGCCCGTGCGGCGCGCGGCGGTCAACGCCTTCGGGTTCGGCGGGATCAACGCGCATGTGGTGCTGGAGCAGGAGCCGGCCGCGGGGGTGAAGCGGCGCCCGGCGGCCCTCGTGACCGAACCCGAACGGGTGCTCGCCCTGGCCGTGGACACCCCGGAGCGGCTGGCCGAACTGCTCGCCGCCGACGACGCGGCCGTACGGGCCACCGCGCCCGCCCCCGCTTCCGGGCGGGGTGCCCGTACGCGGCTGGGCATCGTCGAGCCCACCGCCAAGCGGCTCGCCCTCGCACGGCGCGTGGTCGCCAAGGGCCGCCCGTGGCGCGGCCGCAACGACGTCTGGTTCACCCCCGAACCCCTGCTGAGCAGCCCCGCCGGGAAGCTGGCCTTCGTCTTCCCCGGCCTGGAAGCCGAGTTCGAGCCCCGCACGGACGGGATCGCCGAGTACTTCGGCCTGTCCCGCCACACCGGCGGCCGCCCGGGCGAGCGCTACGGCGAGGCGGCCCGGGCGGGCGACATCGGCCGCCACGGCGTCGGTGTCTTCGGCGTCGGACGCCTGCTGAACGCCGCGCTCGGACGGATGGGAATCGTGCCGGACGCGATGGCCGGACACAGCGTCGGAGAGTGGTCCGCGATGGCCGCGGGCGGACTCTACGCGGGCGAGGCCGTCGACGCCTTCCTCGACTCCTTCGACCCCGACGCCCTGCGCGTCCCCGGTGTGACCTTCGCCGTCCTCGGCACGGGCGCGGAACGCGTCCTCACCGCGCTCGCCGAGCGGCCGGAGAACCGGATCGTGCTCTCCCACGACAACGCGCCCAGCCAGTCCATGGTGTGCGGACCCCGGGACGACGTCGAGGAGTTCGTCCGGGCGATGCGCGCGACGGGCGTGATCGCCCAGGTCCTGCCCTTCCAGTCCGGCTTCCACACGCCCATGCTGGCCCCCTTCCTCGACCCCATCAGAACCCTGGCGGAACGCTTCGAACTGCTCCTGCCACCTCGCGTCCCCGTCTGGTCCGGAACCACCGCCGCGCCGTATCCGGACACCGAGGCCGGGGTGCGGCGGCTGTTCGTGCGGCACCTCCTGGAGCCGGTGCGGTTCCGGCTGCTGATCCAGGCGCTGCACGACGCGGGCTTCCGCGCGTTCGTACAGATGGGCACCGGCCAGCTGGCCTCGCTCATCGGCGACACGCTGCAGGGCCGCGACCACCTCGTGGTGGCCGCCAACTCCCCCCACCGCGACGGCGTCGCCCAGCTGCGGCGCGTCGCCACCGCGCTGTGGACGGAGGGCGCGCCCGTGGACCCCGCCCTCCCGCGCCCCGGCGCGAGGGCGCGTGCGGCGCGGCCATCGGCCCCGGTGCGGCTGAACCTGGACGGCGCGCTGATCTCGCTCGGCGAGCGGCGGCTGGGTGAGCTGCGGGATGCGCTGAGGTCGGTGGGGGAGGGGGCTTTCCCCACCCCGCCCCTTCCCGAAACCGAGGGGCTCCGCCCCCCGGCCCCCCACCACGCCTGGCCACCCCCGGGCCCGGTTCAGGCCACACCGCCGTACCCGGCCGTGGCGAGTGCGGACCGGGCCGTGCCGCCACTCCCGGCGACAAGCGCGCCGTGCCCGCAACCGGTGGCCGGCACCCACCACACCGTGCCGCTGCAGTCGGCGTCGGGCCCGCCGTACGCCGCGTCGTCGCACGCGATGACGGCGGGCGCCGCCCAGGCCACACCGCCGTACGCGGTGGTGGCGGGCAGGGGCCGGGCCGCGCCGCCGCTTCCGGCGGCGGGAACGGATCAGCCCGAGGCGCCGCACCCTGCGACGGCGGGCACGAGTCGGGCCGTGCCGCCGTACCCGGCGGCACTGGCGGGGCAGGCCGTGCCGCCGCACCCGGCGACGGCGGGCTCAGGTCATGTCGCACCGGACCAGGTCCAAGCTTCGCCGCACCCGACGTTGGCGGGCACGGCCCAGGCCACCCCGCCGTACCCGGCGGCGACGGGCGCGCCGCGCCACCCCGCGCCGCCGTCTGTGGCGGCGGGAACGGATCAGACCGCCGCGCCCTGGGCTGCCGAGCTTGACGCGCTCCTTCGGGAGACGGCCGATGTGGCGGTCGAGGTGGTCGCGGCGGGGCGGGCCGGGCGGGCTTCGGCTCGTGCGCGTCGCTACGACGTGCGGGTCTCCACCGAGGCCATGCCCTACCTCCGCGATCACTGCTTCTTCCCGCAGCGTCCCGGCTGGCCCGATGAATCCGACCGGTGGCCCGTGGTTCCGGCCACCACGATCGTCCAGCACCTCATCGACGCGGCGGAGCACGCGGCGGACGGCGGCGGGGTGGCCGTGGCCGTGCACGGCGCGCGCTTCGATCAGTGGGTGACCGCGACGCCGCCCAGCACCGTCGCGGTCACCGTGACACCGTCCGCCACCAACCCCGCCCACTACACCGCCACGTTCGGCCGCAGCGCCCGTGGCACCGTCCAGCTCGCGCCCCACTATCCGGCCGACCGCCCCGCGCCGTGGCGTGTCGACCCCGCCACCGAGCGGGTGCCCGAGCACACCGCGGCGCAGATCTATGGCGAGCGCTGGATGTTCCACGGCCCGGCGTTCCAGGGGCTCACCCGGTTCACCGCGATCGGCGAGAGGCATGTGCGCGGCACGATCACCACACCGGCCGCGCCCGGGGCGCTCCTGGACAACGTCGGGCAGCTCCTCGGGTACTGGATCATGGCGACGCACACCGAGCGCTCCGTCGTCTTTCCCGTCGGGATGCGCCTGATGTGCTTCTACGGTCCGCCTCCTCGGCCGGGCACCGAAGTGGAGTGCCTGGTCAGGATCGTCGCGCTGACCGATGCGGCGCTTGAGGCCGATGTCCAGCTGCTGGCCGACGGGCAGGTGTGGGCGGAGCTGCGCGGCTGGCACGACCGCCGGTTCGACAACCATCCCCAGACCCGCCCGGTGGAGCGCTTCCCGCAGCGCAATACACTGTCGCAGGCCCAGCCGGGTGGCTGGTCACTGGTGTACGAGCGCTGGCCGGACCTGGCCTCGCGGGATCTGATCATGCGCAACCACCTGGGCGGCGCCGAGCGTGCCGAGTACGCGCGGCAGCCGCCGCTCGGCCGCAGGCAGTGGCTGCTGGGCCGGATCGCGGCCAAGGACGCGGTACGGCGGTGGCTGTGGGAGCAGGGGGAGGGGCCGGTCTTCCCGGCCGAGATCCGGGTGTGCGAGGACGAACGCGGCCGCCCGTACGCCGTCGGCGTCCACGGCCGGACCCTGCCCCCGCTGCAACTGACGCTGGCGGCCCGGGCCGAGGCCGGGGTCGCCCTGGTGGTGCCGCGCCACCCGGACAAGCAACACGGCACCGGCATCGGCATCGGCATCGAGGAAGTCGCCGACGGTGGCGAGCCGTTCGGCCCGGCCGAGCGCGAACTCCTCGCCTCCGTGGCCGCATCGGACACCAGCCACACGGTCCGGTGGGCCACGGCCTTCCGCGCCGCCAAGGCGGCGGTGGCGAAGGCGGACGGCACCGGCCGGGACGCCACCGTGGTCGGTGTGGAGCCGGAGGACGCGGAACACGCGCGGCTCACCGTCGAGGTGGCCACCGCCACCGGACACCGGCCGCGCCGCTACCGGGTGTGCTGCACGACGACCGCCAACCCGTCCGGGTTGCCGGGCAGGGAGTACGCCGTGGCCTGGACGACCGGTCCGGGCCACCGGGATCAGGACGAGGAGACCGATCAGTGACCACCGTCGAACCCACCGCCCCGGCGCCCGCGCCCGACACACCGGCCGCGCCGGCCGTGCTCGCGGACGTCGCCGGAATGCTCCGGGACATGCTCGACGAGGACGGCCTCGACGACATCGAGGTCACCATGGACACCCGCTTCACCGATGACCTGGAGCTGGAGAGCATCGACCTGGTGACCCTGGCGGGCACCCTTCAGGACCGGTACGGGCAGGAGGTCAACTTCGCCGAGTTCGTGGCGGACCTGGAGCTGGACGAGATCATCGGCCTCACCGTCGGGCAGCTCGTGGAGTACATCGTGCGGTGCCTCAGAGTGGCCGAGGGGAGCTGACCCATGGCGATGATCCACCTCGGTGGCCCGCCCGGCACCGGCGACGGACCGGACGGTATCCGCCTGCACGTACAGCGGCTGTCCCCGCCGGGCGGACGGCCGCCCACCGCCACCGTCGTGCTCGTCCACGGCCTGCTCACCGACTCCCTGGCCAGCTGGTATTTCACGGTGGCTTCGGACCTGGCCGCCGCCGGGCTGGACGTGGTGATGTACGACCAGCGGGGGCACGGCCGCAGCGAGCGCCCCGGATCCGGCTACCGGCTGGAGACGTTCGTCAGCGACCTGGAGCGGCTGCTGGACCAGCTGGACATCACCACGCCCGTCCACCTCGTGGGCAACTGCTTCGGTGGCACGGTGGCGTACGGCTACGCCCTGCGCCACCCGGAACGGATAGCCGGTATCGCGACGATCGAGGCGAAACCCGCCACCGAGAGCTGGCTTGCGGACATCAGCGGAATCATGCGGCGCGTCGTCGTCGAACTCGTCGCACACGAGGCGGAGTCGCTGGCCTGGGTCACCGCCCACCGGGGCGCGCACACCGCGCGGCTGGCCAAGTCGGCGGCCCGGCTGGTGCGTACGACCACGATCGCCGAGGACGTGGCGGCGAGCCGGACGGTGAGCGAGGAGCAGGTCCGCTCCCTGCGCTGCCCGACGCTCGCCGTGTACGGCGCGGACTCCGAACTCGCCGCCGAGGACGGATGGCTCAAGACGCTGCCGCCCGGCACCCGCACGGTCATGCTGCCGGGGGAGGGGCATTCGGTGCTGGCCGAGGCGCCCGCGCGGATACGCGCACTGCTGCTGTCCTGGATCCGCGAACAGGGGACCGCCGTCCCGGTGGCGGCCGGGGCCGAGGGAGCTGATGTCTCATGACCGTGACGTCCCCGGGCCGCCGCTTCCTCTTCGTCGTGCCGCCGCTCGTCGGCCACGTCAACCCGACCGTCGGCGTCGCGGCCGAACTGACCGCCCGTGGCCACCAGGTGGCCTGGGCCGGGCTGCCGGAGGTCGTCCAGCGGCTGGTCGGCCCCGGCGCCACGGTCCACCGCTGCGCCGGGCCGGTGATCGGCGAGGGCGGGGCGGAGCGCCCGCCCGAGGTGCGCGGCCCGGGCGCGCTGAAGTTCCTGTGGGAGGACTTCCTGGTGCCGCTCGCCGAGGCCATGGCCCCCGGCGTGGCCCGGGCCGTCGAGGAGTTCCGCCCGGATGTGGTGGTGGCCGACCAGCAGACCGTGGCGGGCCCCCTGGTGGCCGAGCGGCTGGGCGTACGGTGGGCCACCTCGGCCACCACCTCGGCGGAGTTCACCGGCGCGCTGGACGGCATGCCCAAGATCGACGCCTGGCTGGACGGGCTGCTGGCCGGGGTGCGGGACCGGATCGGCGACCCGCGCGGCACGGCCGACCCCCGGTTCTCGCCCGATCTGGTGCTGGCGTTCACCACCGAGGAGCTGGCCGGGCGGCCCGTCCGGGCGGCCGACCACATCCGGTACGTGGGCCCGTCCATCGCCGGGCGCCCGGACGAACCCGACTTCCCGTGGGAGTGGCTGGACCCCGCCCGCCCCACCGTCCTGGTCACCCTCGGCACCGCGAACACCGACGCGGGCGCCCGCTTCCTCGCCGCGTCCCGGGAGGCCGTACGCGCCCGGTCCGACCGCTTCCAGACGGTCATCGTCGATCCGGCGGGCACCCTCGGCCCCGTGGCCGAGGAGAGCGACAAGAACCTGCTGACGGTCCCGCGGATCCCCCAGCTGCGCCTGCTGGAGCGGGTGGCGGCGGTCGTGTGCCACGCGGGACACAACACCGTGTGCGAGGCCCTGTGGCACGGTGTCCCGCTCGTGGTGGCCCCGATCCGGGACGACCAGCCCGTGGTGGCCGCCCAGGTGGTGGCCGCCGGCGCGGGCGTCCGGGTCAGGTTCGGCAGGGTCCGGGCGGCGGCGCTCGGCGAGGCCGTCGACGCCGTACTGGACGAACCGGGCCACCGCGCCGCCGCCGAGCGGGTCGGCGCGTCCTTCCGCGCGGCGGGCGGCGCCCGCGCGGCCGCCGCCCACCTGGAACGACTGGCCGCCGCCCCGGCCGCCACCCACCCCACCACCACCCCCGAGGGGGGAACGATGAGCCAGGACAACGCCACCTCCGGCAGACCCGGGGCGAAAGCCCCGCGACCGTCCCGCGCCGAGGCCGTGGCCGCCCTCCGGCCGCGCTACCAGGCCGACCTGGACCAGGGCACCGAGCGGTTCTTCGAGCCGCGCCGCACGGACTGCCCCTGGTGCGGCTCGCCCCGGCTGAAGCGCCGCCTGCGCACCAGGGACCGGTTCCAGAACAAGCCGGGCGGCTTCCGGCTGGACACCTGCCGGGACTGCCGCCTGGTGTTCCAGAACCCCCGGCTGGGCGCCGACGGGCTGGAGTTCTACTACCGCGACTTCTACGACGGGCTGGGGGAGGAGGGGATGGGCAACGTCTTCTCCGGCCGGCGGAAGATGTACCTCGGCCGTGCCGAGGCCCTGAAGCCCTCCGCCGACTCCCCGGCGAAGTGGCTCGACGTCGGCACCGGCCACGGCCACTTCCCCGAAGTGGCCCGCACCGCCTTCCCCCACACGGTCTTCGACGGGCTGGACTTCACCGAGGGCGTCGAACTGGCCGAGCGGGAGGGGCGGATCGACCACGGGATCCGGGGCAGCTTCCCGGAGCTGGCCGGGGAGCGGCTGGCCGGGCGCTACGACGTGGTCAGCATGTTCCACTACCTGGAGCACAGTACGGACCCCCGCGCGGAACTCCGCGCGGCCCACCGCGCCCTGGGCCCCGGCGGCCATCTGCTCATCGAGGTGCCGGACCCCGAGTGCTGGTTCGCCCGCCTCTTCGGCCGCTTCTGGCTGCCCTGGCTCCAGCCCCAGCACCTGTACTTCCTCCCCGTTGCGGCGTTGCGGAAGGAACTGGAAGCGCTCGGCTTCACCGTGGTCCTGGAACAGCACCGCGAGTCGTCGGACACCGTCGACCTGCTGGGCGCGGTGTGGCTGGCTGCCAACGCGGTCCTGCCGCCCGACGACGCCCCCTGGCTGGCCAGGCCGACCGGTCGCGCGCGCTGGCTGCTGCGCTGCGCGGGCCTGCTGGTGGCCATTCCTCCGCTCGTCGTGGCCACCACACTGGACCGGCTGCTGCTCAAGCCACTGGCCGGGCTGGGGAAGGTGTCCAATGCCTACCGTCTGGTAGCCCGGCGCAATGGGTGAATTCGTTCGCCACTTTGCATTTCGCAACGTCAGTCCACACTTCGGTGGCCCCTCGTAGCGCCCGAACCCGAAAAATGTGAACTCCCTTGTTCCGCATCGGTTCCGTGTGCAAAGGTGCAGGTGTCGCCAGCTGGGCCAGGTGTTTTCGGCGCCGCCAACAGGGTCGACACTCCCCATTGGTACGGACTTTTCTCCCTGCCCCGTGAAAGGGAAAAGACGTGAACGATGCCGCCCTGGCGCACTTTTTAACCCCCGCCCCCCTCTTCGGCGTGACGGACGAACAGCTCACGGCCGAAATGAAGAAGTGTTCGGGGAAACCGTCCGAACAACAGCCCGCCGGGGAGCTGCTGGGCCGTCACTGGGAGGCGGCCTTCTCCTACGCGAGCCTGTGCACCACGGGCTCCCACCCGGCGGGGATCCTCACCTCCGCCGCGTTCACCAGGCTGTTCGGCGAGGTGCTGCGGCGCAACGCACCGGCCACCGCGTGGCGGCCACGGGTGCTGGCCACCGTGCGCGGCATGGCGGAGGAGTGGAACGCGGGCCCGCGCGCCGCGTTGCTCCATCCCGGACTGCGGGCCGTTCCCAGGGAACGGGGACGCGCGGACGGGCGGTTCCGTCCGCCGGAGAACAGACGCCTGGTGTTCCGCGCGTTCCAGCAGCTCCCCGAGGCGGCCCGCTGTCTGCTGTGGCACACCGAGGTCGAGGCGGAGCGACTGGCCGTACCGGCCGGGCTGTTGGGGCTGTCCGACGACGCCCCCGCCGAGCTGGAGCGGGCCCGGCTGCGCTGGCGTCAGGCCTGCCTGGAGGCCCACCGCGACACGGCCCCCGAGGAGGAGTGCCGCCAGTACAGCCGGCTGCTGGACGTTTCGCTCCGCCGCGGCGACACCCGGCTCGACCCCGATCTGCGGCAGCATCTGGGCCGGTGCGAGCACTGCCGCCATGCCGCCGACCAGTTGGACCACTCCACCGGCCGGGCGGCCGTCCTGCTCGCCGAAGCCGTCCTGGGGTGGGGCGCGCGGGACTATCTCGACTCCCGGCCGGGCCGCCGCATCCCCGACCCCGGCCCCGTCGCGGCTCCCCCTCCCATGCCCTCCGTTCCGCCACGTGGCGGCGGCCCCCGCCACTCCGCGGGGAAGAACCCCTGGTGGAAGGCGCGCCCGGCGGCGCGCAGACGACGGCCGGGGCTCACCCGCGGCCGGCTCCTGGTGATGACGGCGGCCACCGTGAGCGGCTGCGTCCTGGTGTCGGTGGCGGTGGCCTCGGTCCTCCCCTCCGGCGGTGGCGAGAACGCCGCGTACGACCGCGACACCCCCTCCTCGCAGCCGGACGCGGGGGCGGGCGACACGACGGCCCCCGGCTCGGACCCCTCCTGGATCGGCGCCGACGGCCGCCCGGACGACACACTGCGCGGACGGCTGCGCAACGCCGCGAACGGACTGTGCCTCGACATCGTCGGCGGCAAGCCCGAGGCGGGCGCCGAAACCGAGGCCACGCCGTGCACCTCCGCGGCCACCCAGCAGTGGTCGTACGAGGCCGACGGCCTGCTGCGCAGCGGCGCCGACCCCGACCTCTGCCTCAACTCCCGCCTGAGCTTCGCCGTTCAGCTGGGCTCCTGCGCCACCACGTCACAGCGGGCCGCGGCGAACGTGCGGTACGACTTCACCCTCCAGGGCACCCTGGTGCCGCGCTGGAACCAGGAGCTGGCCCTGACCCCGGACTCCACGGAGAAGGGAGCCGGGCTGGTCCTGAAGACACGTGACGACTCCGCGAGGTCACAGCGCTGGCTGGCGGGTGGCGCGGCGAACGACAACCGGTACCGGACCGAGACGGGCCGCCCGGACCGGGAGGCGGCGCCCCGTCAGGTGTCCGCCGTCCGCCCGAAGCCCGCCCGCACCGCGCCACCGGCGCGCACGCCCGAACCCTCGGCGCCCCCGAAGTCCGCGCCACCGCCACCGTCGCGCCCCTCGTCCACGGCACCGCACCGCTCCAAGCCCCCGGCGGCGGATCCGCCCCCGCCGCGGCAGGCGGGCTCCTGGTACGGCCGCCAGGGGCCACGCGGAGAGTACGGACAGCGCGGATGGCACGGACAGTACGGGTACGGCGGGTACGGGCAGTACGGGCAGGCGCCCTGGGCCTCGGGCTGGGCCGGACACGACGGCGGCTGGGAACGAGGGGGCTACCGGGGCTACCGCTGACGTCGCGATGATGTACATCCGGCGCGCGCTCCACCAGGGAGCCGGACACCGCCCGGCTCAGGGCGTCACCGGAAAGGTCTCACCGAGGGGTACGGGCGCGGGCCCGATGTCCGCTCAGCCGCGGCTGATGACCTTGCCGGGGTTCAGGATCCCCCGCGGGTCCAGGGCCGCCTTGACGGCGCGGTGCATCTCCAGCACGGCGGGCGCGAGTTCCCGCTCCAGGCCGTCCCGCTTCAGCAGTCCGACACCGTGCTCGCCGGTGACCGTCCCGCCCAGGTCGATGGCGTCGGCGATGATGTCGCGGAACGCGGCCTGGGCCCGCTCCCGGGCCGCGGTGTCGCCCGGCTGGGTGATCAGCAGCGGATGGAGGTTGCCGTCACCGGCGTGGGCGATGTTGGCGATGAGCGTGTCGTGCCGGGTGGCCGCACGCTCGATCCGCGCCAGCATCTCCGGTACGGCCGCCCGGGGCACGCACACGTCCTCGGTGAGCACCGGACCCAGCCGCTCCAGCGCCGGATAGGCGAGCCGCCGCGCCGCGAACAGCGCGTCGGCCTCCTCCTGGTCCGTGGACTGCGCGGCCCAGGTCGCCCCGGCCTCCTCGAAGCAGGCGAGCATGCGCTCGGCCTCCTGCGCCCCGGCCGGGCCGGGCGCGTCCGTACGCCCCAGGAGCACCACGTCCGCGTCGACGGACAGGCCCATGTTCTTCCACCGGTCGACCGCGGCCAGGCAGTGCCGGTCGATCAGCTCCAGCGCGGACGGGGTCAGCCCCGCGGCCCCGACCGCGGTGACGGCGCGGCCCGCGGCCACCACCGAGGAGAAGTATCCGGCGACCGTGCGCTCCGCCTCCCGCTGGGGGCGCAGCCGCACCGTGACCTCGGTGATCACCCCGAGGGTGCCCTCGGAGCCGACCATCAGCCCCGCCAGGTCGTATCCGGCGACGCCCTTCGCCGTCCTGCGGCCGAGCCGCACCAGCTCACCGGTGCCGGTCACCGCCTCCAGGCCGAGGACGTAGTCGCGGGTGACGCCGTACTTCACGCAGCACAGCCCGCCCGCGTTGGTGGCCACGTTGCCGCCGATGGTGGACCAGGGCGCGCTGGCCGGGTCCGGCGGATACCAGAGCCCGTGGTCGGCGCACGCGGCCCGCAGATCGTCGTTGACCACACCGGGGCCGACGACCGCGAGCCGCTCCACGGGATCGATCTCGTGGACGGTGTTCATGTGCTCCGTGGAGAGCACGACGCAGCCCTCGACGGCGTTGGCGCCGCCGGAGAGGCCGGTTCCGGCGCCCCGGGTGACGAGCGGAACGCCGTGCCGCAGACAGGCGCGCACCACGGACCGCACCTCCCGCGCCGTACGCGGCCGTACGACCACGCGCGGCGTGCCGTACGGCGCCCACTCCGCCTCGTCGTGCGTGAACCCGGCCGCGATCCGCTCGTCCTCGATCAGCCGCCCGTCCGGCAGCTCCTGCCGCAGCTCCTCGATCAGCACGCCCGGCCCCCAACCCTGTCGTCGTCCCCGTACCGCGTCCCCGCCACGGTACCCACCGCGACGAGCGGCGATGATCACCGCCCTGGCCGGAGCGCGCGGGCCCCCGCCAGCGGGAAACCGTGCACACTGGGCGAAATGGGCTAGCGTCGTAGTCATGGAGACCGTACGACGCGTCGTCCGGTCGGCGCTGGTGCTTCCGATGGTCATCGCGGCACTGCTGCTCGCCGCCGTCGCCGCGGCTCCCGGCGCACGGGCCGCCGACTCCCTGGACACCGCCGCGGCCTCCCTGCGCGACGGGCCCGTCTACGTCGATCCGCGTGCCCGGGACATCCTGCCCCGGGCCGAGGCCCACGCCCTGGCGCGGAAGATCGAGAAGGCGGGCAAGCCGGTCTTCGCCGTCGCGCTCCCCGCCGCCGAGAAGCACGACCGGCCGACCCTGCTGCGGGATCTGCGGACGAAGGTCGGCGTCACCGGCGTGTACGCGGTCGCGCTCGGCGACCGCTTCGACGCGGGCGCCGACCACTCGGTCCTCTCCCGGGACGCCGTGCGGAACCTGACCGGCGCCGCGCGGCGGGCCCACCCCGACGACTCCGGGGCCATGCTCACCGACTTCGCCGGTCACGCCGTGCGGCAGGCCAAGGGCGACGCGCCCGCCACCTGGAACGGTGCCGCCACCCCCAGCGGAAGCACCGGCGCGCTGGGGCTCCTCATCACGCTCGGCATCCTGCTCGTCGTCGGCGTCGGCGGCACCTACCTGGTGAGCAAGCGCGTCACCAGGCGGCGGCAGCGGCAGGAGCGGGTCCGGCTGGAAGAACTCCGCCCGCTGGTGGACGAGGACATCACCGCCTTCGGTGAGGAGCTGACCCGGATCGCCTTCGACCCGGCGTCCCCGAAGGCGGACGACGCGATGCGCGAGGACTACACCCGGGCCCTGGACGCCTACGAGCGCGCGAAGACGACGATGGAGAAGGCGCGGGGCTCCAGGGAGGTGCGGGACGTGAGCGAGACGCTGGCGGACGGCCGGTTCTCGCTCGCCACCCTGGAGGCCAGGCTGGCGGGCGGGCCGCTGCCGGAGCGCCGGCCCCCGTGCTTCTTCGACCCCCGGCACGGCCCCTCGGCCGAGGACCGGCGGTGGACCCCGGCGGGCAGCACCTCCGAGCGGACCGTTCCGGTCTGCGCCGCGGACGCGGCCCGGCTGGACGACGGCCGGGAGCCGATGGCCCGGCAGGTCGACACCCCCGCGGGGCGGCGCCCGTACTGGGATGCCGGACCCGTCTACGCGCCCTGGGCGTACGGCTACTTCGGCGGCGCGCTGCTGCCGGGCCTGCTGACGGGCACCCTGCTCGGCGCCTCGCTCGCCTCGCCCTACGCGTACGGGGACTACTACGGCGCCGGTCCGGCGGGTGATTACTCCGGCGGCGACCACTCGGGCGGCGACTACTCCGGCGGCGACTTCGACCCGGGTGATTTCGGCGGTGGCGATTTCGGCGGTGGCGATTTCCGGGGCGGCTTCGGCGGGGGAGACTTCGGCGGAGGGTGACACCGCGCCGCCCCGCGTCCCGTATGAGGCGTACAGCCGCCCCGAGAGACCGGAACGCGGCGTGCCACATCCGCGCGGCAATCTTGTGCACATGTCTTGTATCCCAGATTGCCGAACTCTAGTGTCCCAGTCTCAGCGGCCCGGCGCGCCCACCCACGCGGCCGGGCGCACCGACGAAAGGGACGAGAGTGGCAGACCTCAGCGGTCTCTGCGTCGCGGTCACCGGTGCCGGGCGCGGCATCGGACGGTCCATCGCCCTGCGGCTCGCCTCGGCGGGCGCGCACCTGGCCGTCATCGACCGCGACGCCTCCCGCGCCGAGGCCGTGACGGCCGAGGTGGCCGACCTCGGCCGTCCGGCGCTCGCCGTGGCGGGCGATGTGACCCGCGCGGCGGACTGCGCCGAGATGGTGCGGCGCACCGCCGACGGCCTCGGGCGGCTGGACGTCATGGTCTGCAACGCGGGCATCGTGCAGGTCAAGCCCTTCCTGGAGATCACCGAGGAGGACTGGGACGCCACCTTCGCCGTCAACGTCAAGGGCGCGTTCCTGACCATGCAGGCCGCCGCCGCCCGGATGCGCGCCCAGGAACCCCCGCACGGCACCCGTCCGCGCGGGAAGATCATCACGATGTCGTCGATCGCCGGACGGTACGGCGCCGGTCCGATGGCACCCCTCACGCCCCACTACCGCGCCAGCAAGGCGTCCGTCATCAGCCTCACCCAGACCGCGGCCTACGCGCTGGCGCCGGACATCACCGTCAACGCCATCTGCCCCGGCCTGGTCGAAACCGACATGTGGCGCCAGATCGACCAGGAGTGGTCCGCCGCCGAGGGGTGGACCGCGGGCGAGGCATGGGCGCGGCGCACCGCCGTCGTGCCGATGGGCCGCCCCCAGAGGCCGGACGACGTCGCGGGCCTCGCCCTCTATCTCTGCTCATCCGATTCCGACTACATGACCGGCCAGGCCGTCAACATCGACGGCGGACTGATCATGAGCTGAGCCGCCCTCCTCCCCGCACGACCGAGGAAGCACATGACACACCCACCCAGCGGCACCCCCGCCACGCCTCTGGACGAGGCCGGGCAGCGGGCAGCCGTCTCGCGCATCACCTGGCGCCTCCTTCCGCTCATCGCGGTCGGCTACGTCATCGCGTACGTGGACCGCACCAACATCGGCTTCGCCCAGCTGGGCATGGGCACCGAACTGGGCATCAAGGCCGCCGCGTACGGCCTCGCCGCCTCGATCTTCTTCGTCGCGTACTTCTTCTTCGAGGTGCCGAGCAATCTGCTGCTGCGCCGCTTCGGCGCCCGCGCCTGGCTCGCCCGCATCATGGCGACCTGGGGGATCATCACCGTGATCACCGGGTTCACCACCCATGTGCAGATGCTGTACGTGATGCGCTTCCTGCTGGGTGTCGCGGAGGCCGGTTTCTTCCCCGGCATCATCGTCTACCTCACCCTGTGGTTCCGCTCCGGCGACCGGGCCGTCGCGCTCGGCTGGCTGGTGCTCGCCCAGCCGGTCTCGTTCCTCTGCGGCGGACTCCTCGGCGGCTTGATCCTGGACCACACCGGCTGGTTCGGCATGGCGGGCTGGCGCTGGCTGTTCATCCTGACCGGCCTGCCGGCGGTCCTGATGGCCGTCGTGACGTACCTCTTCCTCCCGGACTCCCCGGCGACCGCGCGCTGGCTCGCCCCCGCCGACCGCGAGTGGCTGCGCACCTCCCTGGAGGCCGAGCAGGGCACCGGCCACGACGAGGGTGTACGGGCGCAGCTCGTCGCCCTGCGGAACCGCCGGGTGCTGCACCTGGCCGCCACCCATCTCGCGCTCGCCATCGGCACCTACGGGTTCAACCTCTTCCTGCCGCTGATCATCAAGCAGATCAACCCGGCCTACTCGGCCACCAACATCGGCTTCACCGCCGCCGTCCCCTACATCTGCGCCGCGCTCGCGCTGCTGCTCACCGCCCAGCTGTCCAAGCGTGCCCGGGAGCGCAAATACCTGGTCGCCGTGCCGCTCGCCATGGGGGCCGTCGGTCTCGCCGCGGTGATCGCCCTGCGGCACCACCCCGGGCCCGCGGTGGTGGCGCTCGCCATCACCGGCATCGGCGCCTTCGCCTGGCTGCCGCCGTTCTGGGCACTCACCACCGACAGCCTGTCCAGGACGCACGCCGCCGTCGGCATCGCCGCCATCAACTCCATCGGCAACCTCGGCGGGTTCTTCGGCCCCTACATCGTCGGCAAGGAGACCGACGGCGACACCGTGACCGCGGGCCTGCTCATCCCCGTGGTGTCCCTGGCCGTCTCGGTCGTGCTGATCCTGCTGTGGCGCAGCCCCGCGCGGCAGCCCGGCTCCGGAACCGGCCCGGCGACCGTGGCGGACGCGCCCGCCACCACCCGCTGAAGCGCGCCCTCTTCGACACCCACCGAAAGGAGCCGACCGTGTCAGCCGCCACGTCGCTGGGCGCCCTCCTGAACGGCCCCGGCATCATCCAGGCCCCGGGCGCGCCCGACTCGGCCACGGCCCGCCTCGTCCAGGCCGCCGGATTCCCGGCGGTCTACATGACCGGCTTCGGGGCCACGGCCAGCCGGCTGGGCACCCCCGACATCGGGCTGCTCACCCAGACCGAGATGACCGAACACGCCCGCAACATGACCCGCGCGGTGACCATCCCGGTCATCGCGGACGCCGACACCGGATACGGCGGCCCCTCCAACGTCCACCGCACCGTGCGCGAGTACGTCCAGGCCCAGGTGGCGGCCATCCACCTGGAGGACCAGGTGGCGCCCAAGCGGTGCGGCCAGATGAGCGGCATCCGGCTGATGGACGAGGACGAGAGCGCCGCCCGGATCGCCTGCGCCGTCGAGGCCCGGGGCGACGACGACCTGCTCGTCATCGGACGCACCGACGCGCTGCCCGCCGCCGGGATCGAGGCGGCGGTACGCCGCGCCCGCCGCTACCGGGACGCCGGAGCCGACCTCGTCTTCGTCGACGGCATCAAACGCGTCGAGGAGGTGGAGGCCGTCGCCGCGGCCGTCGAAGGACCCAAGGTCGTCTCCATCGTGGACGGGAACGAGACCACCCGGCTCACCGCCACCGACCTGGCCGACATGGGATTTTCGATCGTCTTCTACGCGGTCACGGCGCTGTTCACCGCCACCCGCGCGGTCGTCGGCGCACTGGACCACCTGCGCGCCGCCGGAACCCCCGCGGGCGGCCCGGCCCAGCACACCTACGCCGAGTTCTGCGACCTGGTCGACCTCGGCTTCCACCAGGACCTCGACCACCGCTTCGGGAGCTGAGCGCCATCATGTTCACCGTGGTCGTCACCGACTACGAATTCGCCGACCTCGAGCCCGAGCGGCAGGTCCTGGAGGCGGCCGGGCTCACCGTCGTACCCGCCCGGGCCCGTACCGAGGCCGAGCTGATCGAGATCTGCGCCGACGCCGACGCCGTGATCAACCAGTACGCCCCCGTCACCGCCGACGTCATCCGCCAGCTGACCCGCTGCCAGGTGATCTCCCGCTACGGCATCGGGCTCGACACCATCGACGTCCCCGCGGCGACCGCGGCGGGCATCGCCGTCGCCAACGTGCCGGACGGCTCCCTGGAGGAGGTGTCCGACCACGCCGCCGCACAGATCCTCACCCTCGCCCGGGGCCTGCACCGCTACGACGCCGCGATCCGCCGGGGCACCTGGGACTACACCGTCGCCGGGCCGCTGCGGCGGCTGCGCGGACGCACACTCGGGCTCGTCGGCTTCGGCCGCATCCCGCAGCGGCTCGCCGAGAAGATGAGCGGCTTCGGGATGACACTCCTCGCCCACGACCCCCATCCCGACACCTCCCGGGCGGCGGCGCTCGGCGTCCGGCTCGTGGACCTCGACACCCTCTGCCGCGAAGCCGATGTGGTGTCCGTGCACGCCCCGCTGACGGCGGAGACCGAAGGGATGATCGGGGCCGGGCAGTTCGCCGTCATGAAGCCGACCGCCTGCCTGGTCAACACCGCGCGCGGCCCGATCGTGGACGAGACCGCGCTCATCGACGCGCTGCGCTCGGGACGTATCGGCGGCGCCGCCCTGGACGTCTTCGCGCACGAACCCATCGGACCCGACAGCCCGCTGGCGCGATGCGAGAACGTGGTCCTCACCCCGCACACCGCCTGGTACTCGGAGGACTCCGAGATCGAGATCCGCACGAAGACGGCGCGCAACGTGGTAGAAGTCGCCCAGGGGCGGCTGCCCACCTACCTGGTCAACCACGACGTGCGGCACACCGCCGTCCCCGCCCCGCGCGCCATCACCCGACCCGGAGGAGGACGCACCACATGACCCGTACAGCGGTGGCCACGGTCTGCCTGTCCGGAACCCTGGACGACAAACTCACCGCCGCGGCGGACGCCGGTTTCGCCGGGGTCGAGATCTTCGAACCCGACCTCGTCGCCTCCCCGCTCGCCCCCGCCGCGATCCGGGCCCGCTGCGCCGACCTCGGCCTGTCCATCGACCTCTACCAGCCCTTCCGCGACCTCGACTCCACCTCGCCGGACCGCTTCGCCGCCAACCTGGCCCGGCTGGAGCGCAAGCTGGAGGTGATGCGGCGGCTGGGCGCCGACACCCTGCTGGTGTGCTCCTCGGTCTCCCCGGACGCGGTCCCCGACCCCGACCTGCTCGCCGGGCAGCTGCACACGGCGGCCGGGCGCGCCGCCGACCACGGCATACGCATCGCCTACGAAGCCCTCGCCTGGGGCGCCCACATCGACACCTACGAGGCGTCCCTCGACGTGGTCGAGCGCGCCGGCCACCCGGCGCTCGGACTGTGCCTGGACAGCTTCCACATCCTCTCCCGCGGCTCGGACCCCGCGGGCATCCGGGACATCCCCGCCGAGAAGCTGTTCTTCCTCCAGCTCGCCGACGCGCCCCACCTGGACATGGACGTCCTCCAGTGGAGCCGCCACCACCGGCTCTTCCCCGGCCAGGGCGCCTGGGACCTGCCCGCGTTCCTCAGCCATGTGCTGGCCGCGGGCTACCGGGGACCCCTGTCCCTGGAAGTCTTCAACGACGTCTTCCGCCAGGCCGACCCGGGCCGCACGGCCATCGACGCCCACCGCTCGCTGCTGGCGCTGCGCGATGCCACCGCCCGCCGCGCGGACGCCCCGTCGGCGGGTGCCGCGCCCGCCGTACCGGCTGTGCCGACGGGGTCCGCCCCCAGCGGCGTCGCGTTCGCCGAGGTCGCCGTCGACACGGAATCCGGGCCGCTGATCGCTCAGGCGCTGGCCGCGCTCGGCTTCACCCACACCGGACACCACCGCACCAAACCCGTCCAGCTGTGGACCCAGGGCGAGGCCCGGCTCCTCCTCAACACCGGTGTGACCCGCCCCGGCGGCGCGATCAGCGCCCTGGGCCTGCACACCGCCGACCCGGCCGCCTCGGCCGCCCGCGCCGAGGCACTGCTCGCCCCGGTCCTGCCGCGCACCCGGGGCCCGGCCGAGGCCGACCTCGCCGCCGTCGCGGCCCCGGACGGCACCGAGGTGTTCTTCTGCGGCACCGGCGACGACTGGCTGGCCGACTTCACACCCGCCGCCGACCCACCGGACCGGCCCGGCGCGGGCATCACCCACGTCGACCACATCGCCCTCACCCAGCCGTTCGACCACTTCGACGAGGCCACCCTCTTCTACCGCGCCGTCCTCGGCCTCAGCCCGCAGCCCACCGCCGAATACGCCGCCCCCTTCGGCCTGGTCCGCAGCCGGGCCTTCACCGACCCCGCCGAACGGCTCCGCATCGCGCTGTCGGTCACCCTGCTGCGCCGCGGCGACTGGGCGCCACCGGTCACCAGCCCCCAGCACATCGCCTTCGCCACCGACGACATCGTGGCGACCGCCCGTGCCGTACGCGACCGCGGGGCACCGCTGCTGGCCGTCCCGGACAACTACTACGACGACCTCGACGCCCGGCTCGGCCCCGGCCCCGCGCTCCTCACCGACCTCCGCGAGCTGGGCATCCTCTACGACCGCGACGCCGACGGCGCGTTCCTCCACTGCTACACGGAGATCCTGGGCGGCGCGGTCTTCTTCGAACTCGTCCAGCGCGTCGGCGGGTACACCGGCTACGGCGCCGCCAACGCCCCCGTCCGCACGGCCGCCCACCGCACCGCCCGCCTCGCCCAGGCCGGGCCGGATCCGGCGATACGGCAGCTACGGTAGCGTTCGGGATAGGCGGGGACATACCCCCGGACACACACCCATGGACGGAGGGGCATGGCACGCACGACGGGTGGCGGACGGTCCTCGTCGCTGGCCTCCGAGGTGGCGCGCCGTCTCCGTGCGGCGATCGTGGACGGCGAGTTCGACCTCGGCGAGGCGCTGTCCGAGGACGGCCTCGCCTCCGCCCTCGGGGTGAGCCGCACACCGGTCCGCGAGGCCCTGCGCATGCTGCGCCTCCAGGGCCTGGTCGAGATCGTGCCCAAGTCCGGGACGTACGTCTTCCAGCCCACCGAGGACGAGATCTTCGAGCTGTGCGAATACCGCACCACCCTGGAGGTCCGCGCGGCCCAACTGGCCCTCGAACGCAACCCCGGCCCCGCCCTCGCCGCCATGCGCCGCGCCGTCGAGGCCATGACCGACGCCCTGGCGGGCAACGACACCAAGGCGTACGGGCGCGCCGACACCGCCTTCCACGAGGCGTTCTTCGCCCACTGCGGCAACCGCTACCTCGGCGACGCCTATCAGATGAGCCTGGCCCGCGTCTCGGCGCTCCGCGTCCACCTCACCTTCCTCGCCACCACCGAACCGGCGCGCTCGTTCGAGGAACACCGGCGGATCATCGAGATCTTCGCCGCGGACCGTACGGACGAGCTCGAGGAGATCCTGAAGGCGCACATCATGCGCACGCGCGAGAACTACGTGCTGGCCCTGCGCGCCCGGGCCGCCCGCGACGCCGAATCCAAGGCGGCGGGCCTGCGCCGCAAGCTGGGCCTGTCCGGCTGAGCGCCTATTTCCAGGGGACCGTGAGCCACGGGCTGCCGGGGTCGGTGGTGAGGATGCGGTGTGCTTCCAGCATGTCCTGGTACCAGGTGCCGAATTCCTCCTCGTCGAAGTGCAGACACCGGCCGAGGATGAAGGAGGCGGAAAATTCTTCCCAGGAGCGGTAGTTGAGCCTGCCGAGCCTGCTGGCACGGGCGATCGCGTTCTCGGCCTCCCGCTGGTCGCAGTAGCGGGCGCCCAGCCCCCAGCGGGCCATTCCGGCGGCCCGCCCGTAATCCCACGCCTCCACGGACGGGACGAACTTCCCCTCCGCCAGCAGCCCGTCGGCGCGGAAACGCTTCTCGTAGCGGGCGATGCGCCCGATGAGCCGCTGCACTCCCGCGATCCGCGCCGCCACCTCGGCGCCGTCGAGGGGGCCGACCTTGGTCACCCCGTCGGCGCTCAGCCGGTACTCGGTGGTCTCGGTGCCCCGCCGCAGCACCTTCTCGGCCGCCTGCCGCCACTGGTCCACCTCGACGGGGCCGCCGAACTCCCGGGACAGCGACCGCCGGATCCCGAGGACGAACTCCCAGGCGCCACCGCCGACCTGACCCGCTTCGAGCAACTGCTCCTGGTGATGCCGCCACTCCTCGCGGCTGGTGATGCCCCACCACTCCTTGAGGCGGTTCTTCTCCCCCTTGTAGCCCGTGCCGTGGTAGTCGATGGCGTTCCACAGATCCCCGTTGCTGACGGACAGCAGCGCGATCAGCCCCAGCCCGTGGGCCACCGCCCCCGTCGCCGCCCCGCTTCCCTCCAGCGCGCGCAGCCGCATGCGGTGGTGGGGCCGGCCGCAGTCGCATTGCTCGAGGCGCCGCACATGCTGCTGCCACAGCGCGCGATGGGACGGTGTCGCGGGGAAGAACACCTCACAGGGGCTCCCCGGGTTGATCACGATCCATGAGGTGTCGCTGTCCCGCCACCCGTCCGCGAGCCAACCCAGGTCGGTGCGGCAGAAGGCGGTCTCCGCGTCGGGAGCGGGCAGCATGCCATGGGTGAGGAGGGGCAGGCAGTTGGCCCGGACCTGGGAGTACCAGTAGGGCGTGCACAGATACGTCCCCGGGTCGGCCTCGATCAGGGCCACGGAGTCGGCGAAGAAGAGATCCTCCTCGGCCAGACAATCGAAGAACGCGGACCAGTCACCGCGCAGCTTGGCCTCGTACAGCCTCCGCTCGACCTCACTCGGCGCCTGCCATGCGGGCGGCGCCTGAAGTTCCGTATGGCCGACCGCGTTTGCCTCCCCGTAACCCATGACACAGGACTCTACCGAGCGCCACCGGCCGGGCTCGCGCTACCCCGTGATCAGATTGGTGAGGAAGAGCAGGACGACCGCGGCGGGCAGCAGGCCGATGAGGGTGCCCGGCCGGAGCAAGAGGGGTTTGCCCAGGGGGAGCCGGCTGTGGAAGGGGTCGGGGCCGGGTTCCGGCAGACGCTCGATCTTCGAGTGGACCCGCAGATTCAGGATGATGGTGACGGGGTTGAACAGGATGGCGGACAGCGGATGCCACCACCCCTGCCACATCGTCATGGCGGTGTGCTTGCGGTACAGCGCCGTGCCGCAGGTCCGGCAGAACTGGCCCTTCCGTTTCCGGAACAGCATGATGAAGAACAGCCCTTGGTGGTGCCTGAGGGCCATCGTGGCCGCGGGCGACCCGCCGCACAGCTGGCACGCGAGCTGCCACGGAGCGGCATACGGGGCCTCCGGCCCGGCCGGGCGCTCCGACGGAGCGGGGCGAAGGGGATACCCCGGCAGCGGCGGCCGATCGGCCACGGGCCGCGCCGTTCCGTACCCCGTACCGGGAACCGCGCCGTACGGGTTGCCGGGCGGTGTCGGCAGCGACATGGACTTCCTCCCCCAAGCGACCAGTTGTGCGACACCCTATGCGACGTGGCGTCGGCACGGCCGCCGTGGCCTCACGGGGCCGGACCCCGGCCCCGTGAGGCATCGCTTCACCGGGGAACGGCGTCCGCGCGCATCATGACGCAGTCGAACTCCACCACGCGGCCCGTCGTGTCCTCGCGGGTCACCGGGTACATGCCCGTGATGCCGAAGCCACTCTTCTCGTACGCGGCGATGGCCTCGCTCATCCCGGGGCTGCCCTCGTAGAGCCGCAGGGGCGCCACCTCCGACTGCATCCCCACGAACTCCTCGATCCGTTCCCCGGCGCCCGCGAACACCTCCAGGTCGTACCCCTGGGTGTCCATCTTCAGATAGGGGCGGGGGTCGGCGAGACCGGCCAGCGCCTTGTCCATCACGCTGTCCAGCCTGCGGACCTCGATCTCCTCCGTACGGTCCTTCGCGAACCGCCGGTAGCGGTCCTTGCCGTAGTCGCTGGCCGGGAGCAGCGAGTTCATGGTGGCCCAGCCCACGTGCATGGACCGGGTCGCCTCCTCGCGGCCGAGGGCGAAGGGGAACACCCACCACTCGGGATCGTCCTCGGCGGCCTTCTCCAGCTTCGCGAACGCCTCCTCGGTCGGCTCGAAGGAAACGATTCTGCCCGTATAGCCGAGTCCGCGCAGCCGCCTGCCGTACTGACCGGCGTTGGCCCCCACGTCGAAGACGCAGTTCACCTCGTACTTCTCCAGCAGCCCGGCCACATGGTGGCCGCACAGATAGGTGGCGGCCGCCAGCTGGAGCGAGCGTTCGTCGGAGGCCTTCGCGTCGAAGAGCAGATGGGCGCCGGTGTCACCGAGCCGTACGTTCGTCCACGCGTCGGACGGGGGGTCGCCCCGGCCACGGGCCACCACCCAGGTGTCCGGCCGCACCCGTGTCACCGCGAAACGGCTGCTGCCGCGCGTCACCAGGTCGGCCTCCCGGCCCACGGGGACGCGGTTCCGCTTGCCGCGCCGGGAGAGCACCGCCGTACCCGAGCCGAGGTCGAGCACCTGCACTCCGAGCCGGGGGAGCACACTCAGCAGTCTTCTGTAAAGGGTTTGCATCAAGACAGCCTCGCAGGTCTCGGCCGTCTCGGCTCCCCCTTACGGCCAATTGGTGCGCTTCTCTGTCACCCCTCGGCCCCGACCTCCTCCTTCTTGAAGAAAAGTGTGCCAAGCGGCCCAACCGCCGGAGACGATCGGGCCGTACGCGAGTAAACAGGAGATGGCCGAAAAGGGGCGGTACCGGATAGACGTGGCCGCCGGTGAGGGTCAGGGCGCCGGGGCCACCCGGAACCAGTCGAACTCCGCCGCGCCGCGCCGGGTGGCGGCCGTCGGACCGGTGGCGAAGAGTCCCACGGTCGCCCCGATCCATGTGCCCGCACTCGCCGTGAACGGCGGACCGAGCGGGGCGAATCCCCGGCCGTCCGTGTCGGCCGCGAACCGGCACACCGCGCCGGGAGCGACGGTCACCCGCAGCCGTACCGTGGCGCGCCCTCTCCCCAGCGCCACCGGTGGCGCGGCGTCCACCTCGGCGGCGTCCTCCCGCGCGGTGCGGCACACCAGGACGATCCGGTCGCCGTCGTGGCACAGCCCGGCCCAGCAGTAGGCCGCGCCCAGCATGACCAGCCCGGCGCGGGCTCCCGCGGTGGTGGCGGACAGCGTCATGGAGGTCGTGGCGGTGAAGGATTCGGCGGGCAGCCGCTGGCCCAGCACATTCGGCAGCAGTCGCAGGTCGTGACCGACGGGGCTGGGGTGGCAGGCCAGCGCGAGGCGGCGGGGGAAGTGGCGGAAGGACCACCAGGCCGGGTCGGCGTTCGCCTGCCAGCTCCACTGTTTCCCCAGCTCCGGCCCGGTGAACTCGTCGCCGGTGGCGGGTGCCGTCACCCTCGCCCGGCCGTGGACCCGTGGCTTGGCGTGCACCAGCACCGGAGTGCCCCGGCCGCTGCCGTCGTCGTCGCCCATCACCGGCCAGCCGTCGGGGCGCCACCGCATCGGCTGGAGATGCACCACCCGTCCGTAGGCCCCACGGTCCTGGAAGTGCAGGAACCAGTCCTCGCCGCCCGGTGTGCTCACCCACGCCCCCTGGTGCGGCCCGTTGACGGGGCTGTCGCCCTGGGCGAGCACGACGCGGTCCTCGTAGGGGCCCTGGACGGAGCGGGAGCGAAACGCCGACTGCCAGCCGCCGGTGACACCTCCGGCCGGGGCGAAGATCCAGTACCAGCCGTCCCGCTTGTAGAGCTTCGGCCCCTCCAGCGTGGTGTAGCCGGGCAACGCGTCGCCGTCGACGACGACGTGGCCCTCGTCCAGCAGGGCGGTCCCGTCCGGGCTCATCCGGTGCAGCGTCAGCCGGTTGTTGATGCCGCTGCGGCTCTTCGCCCAGGCGTGGATCAGATACGCCTGCCCGTCGTCGTCCCACAGCGGGCATGGATCGATCAGGCCCTTGCCCGGCTTGAGCGGATGCGGTGTGCTCCACGGGCCGCGCGGGTCGGTGGCGGTCACCACGAAGATCCCGAAGTCGGGGTCCGGATAGAAGATCCAGAACTTGCCGTCGTGGTGGCGCAGGGCCGGGGCCCACACCCCTTGGCCGTGTCGCGGCTCGCTGAAGTGGTCCTTGGGCAGCAGCTCGGTCAGGGCGTGTCCGATGATGGTCCAGTTGACCAGGTCGGTGGAGCGCAGGACGGGCAGTCCGGGGACGCGGTTGAAGGTGGAGGCGACCAGGTAGAAGTGGTCGCCCACCCGGATCGCGTCGGGGTCGGACCAGTCGGCGTTGAGCACGGGATTCCGGTAGCGGCCGTCTCCCAGGTCGGCCACCCACGGCAGCCGCCCCCGCCCCGGGGCGGCCTGCGCGCCCGCGGCCTCCGGGCCTGTGGTGGCCGCCCCTCGGGCGGCCGCCTCGGCGCGCGCGGTGCCACCGGCCGCGCCCAGGACCGTGGACGCGGCCGCCGCGCCGAGACCGGTCCGTATCACGTGCCTGCGACTGTGTCGGCTCACTGTCTTCTCCGTATCTCGAACGGGGATGAGTGCAGGTACTCGGTCCAGTAAGCGCTTACCGCGCATGAGTGTGGCAGTGGGGGACTTTATGGGCAAGAACCCCGGACCTTCTGATTCGACGTCAGATCCACCTGGTTGACGGGCACATGATGCCCACCAGCGACAATGGGGTGCGTACGGTCCGCCGCAGCCTCCGTCGAAGGAAATCGGATGAACACTTACGACTACGTCATCGTCGGCGCCGGATCCGCGGGATGTGTGCTGGCGGCCCGGTTGTCGGAGGACCCCGAGGTCCGGGTGGCGCTGATCGAGGCGGGTGGCCCCGACACGGCGGAGGAGATCCATGTCCCCGCCGCCTTCGCCCAGTTGTTCAAGAGCGAGGTCGACTGGGACCTCCACTCGGGCCCGGAACCGGGGCTCGGCGGCAGGCGGCCCTATCTGCCCCGCGGCAAGGTGCTGGGCGGCTCCAGCTCGATCAACGCGATGATCTACATGCGCGGCAACCGCGCCGACTACGACGGCTGGGCCGCCGCCGGGGCCGACGGCTGGAGTTACGCCGATGTGCTGCCGTACTTCCGGCGCGCGGAGGACAACGAGCGCGGCGAGGACGCGTTCCACTCGGTGGGCGGGCCGCTCACCGTCAGCGACAGCAGGTCCCGCCACCCGCTCGCCACCGCGTACCTCGAGGCCGCCGAGCAGGCCGGGTACCCGCGCAACGACGACTTCAACGGCGCCACGCAGTTCGGCGTCGGACGGTTCCAGCTGACCCAGCGCGGTGGCATGCGCTGCAGCGCGGCCGTCGCCTATCTGCACCCCGTCCTGGGGCGGCCGAACCTCACCCTGCTCTCCTCCGCCCACGCCCACCGCGTGCTGATCGAGGGCGGCCGGGCGAGAGGGGTGGAGGTGGAGCGCGGCGGCACGGTGGAGGCGATCCGCGCCGAGCGTGAGGTGATCCTGTCCGCGGGCGCGTACGAATCCCCGAAGCTGCTGATGCTCTCCGGGATCGGGCCCGCCGCCACCCTGTCGGCCTTCGGCGTCGATGTGGTGTGCGACCTCCCGGTGGGGGAGGGCCTGCAGGACCACTACATGTCGCTGCTGAACTTCCGTACCGATGTCGAATCGCTGATGACCGCGGCGAGCCCGGAGAACGCCGCGCTGCTGGCGAACGAGGGGCGCGGCCCGCTGACCTGCAACATCGGCGAGGCCGGTGGCTTCTTCCGCAGCCGGGCCGGACTGGACGCCCCGGACGTGCAGTTCCACATGGCCCCGGTGCTGTTCCACCAGGAGGGGCTGGGCCCCGCCACCGAGCACGGTTTCGCGCTGGGCCCGTGTGTGCTCGCCCCCACCAGCCGCGGCCGGGTGACGCTCGGCTCCGCGCGCCCGGACGCCGCGCCCCGGATCACGCACAACTACCTGATGACGGCCGAGGACCAGTACTGCATGGTCCAGGGGGTCCGCATCGCCCTGCGGATCGCGGCACAGGACGCGTTGGCCGGGATCACCACCGGGCCGTTCGACGTGCCGGACTCCGACTCCGACGCGGACCTGCTCGCCTTCTCCCAGCGGGTCGGGCAGACGCTGTACCACCCGACGTCGACCTGCGCCATCGGCTCCGTGGTCGACCCCGAGTTGCGGGTGTTCGACGTGGCGGGGCTGCGGGTCGTCGACGCGTCGGTGTTCCCGACGGTGCCGAGGGGGAACACCAACGCCCCCGTCATCATGGCCGCGGAGAAGGCCGCCGACCTCATCCGCGGCTATCCCGCGGCCATCCGCTGACGGCCCTCCCCCCAAGGGGTGCGGGCCGGGCTTCTCACGGTGGTCATTGCGGCTGGTGTCCGGGGTCGAGCGGCGTCTGCTCGGCCCAGATCACCTTTCCCCGCGCGGTGTAGCGGGTGCCCCAGTGCCGGGCGAGCTGGGAGACCAGGAACAGCCCCCGGCCGCCCTCGTCGGTCACCCCGGCCCGCCGCAGATGGGGCGAGGTGTTGCTGCCGTCGGACACCTCGCAGATCAGGCTGCGGCCGCGCAGCAGCCGTATCCGTACCGGAGGGGCGCCGTACCGCAGCGCGTTGGTGACCAGCTCGCTGATGACCAGCTCGGCGGCGTAGGCGGTGTCGCCCAGCCCCCAGTCGCGGATCCGCTGGACGCAGGCGGCGCGGAGCGGGGCCACCGCCGCCGGGTCGGAGGGCACCTCCCAGTGGGCCACGTTCTCCGGGGTGAGCCGGCGGGTGCGGGCCACCAGCAGGGCGGCGTCATCGCTCGGACGGGAGGGGAGGACGGTCGCGAACAGCTCCTGGCAGGTGGCGCCGGGATCGAGCTCCGGGGCGGCGCCGAGGGTGCGGCACAGCAGGTCCAGGCCGGTGTCATGGTCCCGGTCGTGGCCGGCGACGAGTCCGTTGGTGTACAGGACCAGCCGGCTGCCCTCGGGCACCGAAAGGTCGGCCGCCTCGAAGGGTTCCCCTCCCAGGCCCAGCGGCGGGGAGGCCGGAACCTCGGGGGTGTGTACGGTGCCGTCCGGGCATGCCAGGACGGGTCCCGGGTGACCGGCCCGGGCCACGCTGCACCGGCCGGAGACCGGGTCGTAGATCGCGTACAGACAGGTGGCGCCGGTGATGCGGGCGCTGTCGGCGTCCGTCTCGCGCTCCAGGTCGAGCCGGGCGACCAGCTCGTCCAGGAGGGCCAGCACCTCGTCGGGAGGCAGGTCCAGGGCGGAGAAGTTCTGGACCGCGGTGCGCAGCCGGCCCATGGTGGCCGCCGCGTGCAGGCCCTGTCCGGCCACGTCGCCGACGACCAGGGCGACCCGGGCCCCGGGGAGCGGGAGCACGTCGAACCAGTCCCCGCCCACCCCGGCCCGTGCGGGCAGATAGCGGGAGGCCACCTCCACGGCGTCCTGGTCGGGCAGCGCGCCGGGCAGCAGGTTGCGTTGCAGGGTGGTGACCATGGTGTGCTCGCGGGTGTAGCGGCGCGCGTTGTCGACGCACACCGCGGTGCGCGCGGCCAGCTCCCCGGCGATCACCAGATCCTCGTCGTCGAACGGCCCGCTCGGCCGGGTCCGGCAGAAGCTGGCCACGCCCAGGGGGACGCCGCGGAACCGCAGCGGCACGGCGACCAGGGAGCGGATCCCCTGGTCGAGCAGGCGCCCGGCCTCGGCCTCGTACCCGGCGGGCCACGCGGAGGTGTCGCTCAGATCGGCGCGCAGGACGGCCTGCCCGCTCTCCAGCGCCTGCCGCTGCGGCGAGGACGGCGGATGGACGGCCCGCTCGCCCGAGCGGAAGAGGGGGTGTTCGGGCGGTACGCCGCCGACCGCCGTGCGGTGCAGCACGTCGTGCGGCGCCGCCGGCTCCTCGCCCCGCAGCACCGGCTCCAGCAGTTCGACGGTGGCGATGTCGGCGAACCGGGGGACGGCCACCGCCACCAGCTCCTCGGCGGTGCCGGTCAGCTCCAGGGTCGAGCCGATCCGTACCCCCGCGTCGTACAGAAGCCGCAGCCGCTCGCTCGCCGCCTCGGCCCGGCCGGACAGGGCGCGCAGCTCGGTGGTGTCCCGCAGCGTCGCCACGCTCCCGGCGGGGCCGCCCGCCCGGTCGGTGGGCCGGATGTTGACGGCCAGCAGCCGGTTCCCGGCGGCGTGCACCTCGTCGGTGACGGGCTGTCCGGCGGCCAGCAGCCGGGTCAGCGGCGGTTCGAGGCCGAGCTCGGTGACCTGCCGCCCCTCGGCGTCGGAGGCCAGCTGGAGCAGCCGCCTGGCCTCGTCGTTGACCAGCAGCAGCCGCCCGTCGTCGGCCATGATCAGTACGCCTTCCCGGACCGAGTGCAGCACCGCGTCGTGGTGGGCGTACATGCGTGTCATCTCGGCGGGTCCCAGGCCGTGCGTCTGCCGCCGCAGCCGCCTGCCGGCCAGCGCCGTCCCGGCCGTCGCCAGGGCGAGGGCCCCGCCGCCGGACCCGAACAGCAGCGGCAGCTCGCGGTCCACCGCGTTGTTCACGCTCTCGATCCGGACCCCGACCGACACCCCGCCGACCAGGGCGCCGTCGGCCGTGGTGACGGGCACCGCCGAGATCACGGAGGGGCCCTGGCTCGCGCGGAAGGTCCGCGCGATCGTCTTCCCGGCCAGTTCCTGCCGTACCACCGATTCGGGGCCGATGATCCGCTTGCCGATCAGCGCCGTCTCGGGATGGGTGAAGCGCGTCCCGTGCCGGTCGAAGACCACGACGCTGTCGACCCCGGTGCGCTTCCTCGTCTCCTCGGCGCGGGGCTGGAGCAACGACGTCGGATGAGCGCCGGTCATGGCCCGGGCGGTCCCTGGGCCCTGCGCGAACGTCCTGGCGACGGCCAGGGACCGCTGGCGGGCTTCGTCCGTGGCGTGGCTGCGGGCCTCCAGGGCGAGCGCCGCCACCGCCATGGCGACCAGGGCGAGCGTCAGGAGGACCTGCAGGACGAAAACCTGCCCGGCGACGCTCGGCACTCGTGACAGCGCCCGTATTCGGCCCCGGACCATACGAGCAAAATTGCTCATGTCGGCATTTATAACATCTCCTTTCGGCCAGCCGACAGGGTCGGCCGCCGCGCTCGCGGGATCATGTTCCGGCCGATCCGGGGCCGAGTGCGATCCGCCTGGTCATCCGGCGGAACATCGCCGGGGCCGACGGTGCCGCGCCGGGCTCCGGGCGTCGTGCGCGGGCCGGGTCTGGCTTGTTAACGACCCGTTTCCGGGCGGTGTCGCAGCGTAGCTGTACGAAGCGCTTAGGATCACCGCATGATCACGGCCCGGTCGCGTTTCGGCATCCGGTGGGCTCGCGGGGTGGCGAGCCCGCTGCGTCTGCTGTGCCTGGCCGCGTTGCTGCTGGGCTTCGTGTCCCTGCACGCGGTGAGCGCCGAAGCCGTGTCCGGCCATGTGACCGGCTGCTCGTCCTCCCCGGTGGCCTCCGCCGCGCACGGCGGGACCCCGGAGGAAAAGGGATCCGGGCATCACGACGACGAGTCGGCCCACTCCGCGCACGAATGCGTCCTCGCCCAGCCCGAGCACGGGCCCGAGCCTGCGGCCCCGTGCCCGGCCCTCCCGGCCGGGGGCGCGCCCGGCGCCGAGGGGCACGCGCCGTCCTCGCGCGCGGCCGCGACCACGGCGGCCGGTTCCGTGCCGCCGGATCTCCAGCGGACCGCGGTGCTGCGCGTCTAGTACGGACCGGTATCGGACCCGTCCTTGCCGATTCCTGTCCGCCACCTCCCGCGCCACGCGGCGGGAGGGCGGCCGCCGTGCGGAGAAACCGTGCCGTTCCCTGCTTCACGCCCTCGTGCCCGGGCCGCTCGCCACCCATGGTGGCCACGCCGGCTCCTGGCCTTCGTCCTGTGCGCACTGCTGCTGACCGCACCCGGCTGTCTCGGCCACGCGGCCGGCGCGGAACACGCCCAGGGTCCGCGGATCGCGGACGACTCCCGGCAGCCCCCGGTCGCCAACACCGCCGGGCAGCCCCCGCCTGCCGACATCGCCGGCCGGCCCCCGGTCGCCGACATCGCCGGGCAGCCGTCCGCCGACGGTCCGGCGGGCCATGAGCACTGCGCCGCGGCGCCCCGGGAAACATCCGGCCGGGCCGCCCATCCGTCGGTGCGCGACCTGCCCGTCTGCGCCGCGGCCGAGACCTGCCGGGCCATCGTCCCCGCGGCGGATCCGGACCGTCCGCGCACGCTCTCCCCGCGCGCGCCGACGGTCAGATCCACCCTCTGCTCGACCAGTCGGTGGCGCATATAGAGGCGGCCGTCGCGGCCCGCGCCCCGGCCGCCGCCCCTCGGCGACCGGACGCGGATCGGTGCCCGCCCCCACCGGGCGGCACCGTGCCCGAGATGAGCATCCGACGAGCCATCAACCACCGAAAGCGGACAGATGCGATCTCTGATCCTCAACGACGCCACCCCCACCGCCCCCGGCCTGTCCGGGCTGGTCGGCAACACGCCCGTGCTGCGGGTGTCCGAGCCCCTGACCCCGGCCGACCGTGGCTTCTGGGCCAAGCTGGAGGGCTTCAACCCCGGCGGCATCAAGGACCGGCCCGGTCTGCACATGGTCGAACGGGCCCGCGCCCGAGGCGACCTGCGCCCCGGCGGCGCGATCGTCGAGTCGACCAGCGGCACCCTCGGCCTCGGCCTCGCCCTGGCCGGACTGGTGTACGGCCATCCCGTCACCCTCGTCACCGACCCCGGCCTGGAGCCGTCGATGACCCGGCTGCTGACCGCCTACGGCGCCTGGGTCGACATGGTCACCGAACCGCATCCGGAAGGCGGGTGGCAGCAGGCCCGCCGCGACCGGGTGACCGAACTCCTCGCCCGGCAGGCCGGTTCCTGGTGCCCCGACCAGTACAACAACCCCGACAACACCGCCGCCTACACCCCGCTCGCCCTCGAACTGGCCTCCCGGTTCGGCCACATCGACATCCTGGTGTGCAGCGTCGGCACCGGCGGCCACTCCGCGGGCGTCTCCCGGGTGCTGCGCCAGCTCTACCCCGAGATCACGGTGGTGGGAGTGGACACGATCGGCTCGACCATCTTCGGACAGCCCGCCCGCACCCGGCTGATGCGCGGCCTGGGGTCGAGCATCTACCCCCGCAACGTCGCCTACGAGAACTTCAGCGAGGTGCACTGGGTCGCCCCGCACGAGGCGGTGTGGACCTGCCGCCGGCTGGCCTCGTCGCACTACGCCACCGGCGGCTGGAGCGTGGGCGCGGTCGCGCTGGTCGCCGGATGGCTGGCCCGTACCCACCCCGCGGACGCCCGGATCGTCGCGGTGTTCCCGGACGGCCCGCAGCGCTATCTGGAGACCGTGTACAACGACGACTACTGCGCCGCCAACGGCCTGCTGGACCAGCCGCCCGCGCCCGAACCGGACATGATGGGACACCCCGGCGAGCGGGAGGTGACCCGCTGGACCCGCTGCACCGCCGTGGTCGACCCGCTCGCCGCGCGCGAGCCGGGCACCCCCGCCGGGCCGTCGCGGCCCGCCGCCCCGGCCGCACCGGAGGCCGCCCGATGAAGGCGACACTCACCCAGGTGCGGTCGTACGAGCGCAGCGTCCAGCTGCTGATGGTGAACCAGTTCACCATCAACCTCGGCTTCTACATGCTCATGCCCTACCTGGCCGCCCATCTGTCCGGGACGCTCGGGCTGGCCGGATGGCTGGTCGGACTCGTCCTGGGCGTACGGAACTTCAGCCAGCAGGGCATGTTCCTGGTCGGCGGCGCCCTGGCCGACCGGTTCGGCTACAAGCCGCTGATCGTGGCGGGGTGTGTGCTGCGCACCGCCGGTTTCGCGACGCTCGGGCTCGTGGAGTCGCTGCCCGCGCTGCTGGCCGCCTCCGCGGCCACCGGACTCGCCGGGGCCCTGTTCAACCCGGCGGTCAGGGCCTATCTGGCCGCGGACGCGGGGGAGCGCCGGGTGGAGGCGTTCGCCCTGTTCAACATCTTCTACCAGGCCGGGATCCTGCTCGGCCCGCTGGTGGGCATGGTGCTGACGGGCGTCGACTTCCAGGTCACCTGCCTGGTCTCGGCCGGGATCTTCGCGGTGCTGAGCGTCGTGCAGATCCGGTCGCTGCCGCCCCGCCGCGCCGACGACGGCGCGGCCCCGGGGCGGGAGGGCCATGAGCGGGTGCTGGCCCAGTGGCGCGGGATCGTGGCCAACCGGCCGTTCCTGCTGTTCTCCGTCGCCATGATCGGCTCGTATGTGCTGTCCTTCCAGGTCTATCTGGCCCTGCCGCTGGAGGTACGACGGCTCGGCGGCGAAGGGGAGTTCGGCACCGCGGCGGTGGCGCTGCTCTTCGCCGTCTCCGGGCTGAGCACCATCGTCGGGCAGACCCGGGTGACCGCGTGGTGCAAGGCGCGCATGGCGCCCGGCCGGGCGCTGGGCTGGGGGCTGGTCCTCATGGGGGTGGCGTTCCTGCCGCTGCTGGTGGCGACCGCGCTGCCGGTGCCGGACGGCGGGCCCGGCCGATGGCTCCTCGCGACCGTGCCGCCCGCGCTCGCCGCGTTCCTGCTGGCGCTGGGCACGATGATCGCCTACCCGTTCGAGATGGACACCATCGTCCGGCTCTCGGGGGAGCGGCTCGTCGCCACCCATTACGGGCTGTACAACACCATCTGCGGGGTCGGCATCACCCTCGGGAACCTGCTCACCGGCGCGGCGCTGGACGCGGCGCGTGAAGCGGGCATGCCCGCCGTCCCGTGGATCGTGCTGCTCGCGCTCGGCCTGGCCTGCGCGGCGGCGCTCTTCGGACTGCACCGCACGGGCCGCCTGGCACCGGTGGTGCCCGAACCCCGCCCCGCGGCGGCCTGACCCGCCGGGGGCCGACCGCGCGACACCCGGCGGCGCTCCGACGGCGCCCCCGCCGGTGGCCATGACCGGCCACCGGCGGGGGCCACTTGCGGGGACCACGGGCGGGGGACGGGCCACCGCCGAACAGGTGCCGCCGCCCGGTGGCCACGGCGGTGGTCCGGCCGGTGCCCGGGCCGGGCCTGTACGGTCGGCTGAGCCCCGCCTCGACGACCAGCTGCCCCGGAGCGCGCCGTGCGGAACCCCAGCCCCCTGACCGGACGCCTCGCCGTCGTGACCGGTGCCGCCCGCGGACTGGGCGCGGCCATGGCCCGGGAACTGGCCGGGCGCGGCGCACGCGTCGTCCTCCTCGGCCGGGAAGAGGAAAGCCTCGCGCGGGTGGCCGGATCGCTGCCCACTAAAACCCACTGCTACGCGGCGGACGTGGCCGACGACGCGGCGATGACCCGGGTGGCCGGGCAGATCCACGACCGTATCGGCACACCCTCGGTCGTCGTCGCCAACGCGGGCGTGGCCGAGGGCGGGCCCTTCGGGGAGTCGCCCCCGGCCACCTGGCGGCGCGTCATCGAGGTGAACCTCATCGGCAGCGCCAACACCGCCCGGGCCTTTCTGCCCGGTCTGCTCGCCACCCGCGGCTACTTCCTCCAGATCGCCTCCACGGCCGCCTTCGGCTCCGCGCCCATGATGAGCGCCTACTGCGCCTCGAAAGCGGGCGCCGAGTCCTTCGCCCAGTCCCTGCGCGCCGAACTCGCCCATCAGGGAGTCGCGGTGGGCATCGGCTATCTGAGCTGGACCGCCACCGACATGATCCGCGACGTGGACCGGTACGGGGTGCTGAGGGAACTGCGCGCCCACATGCCGCCACCGGCCCGGCGCGTCCACCCCGCCGCCACGGTGGCCGCCCGCATGGTGACCGCCATCGAGCGCCGCGCCGCCACCGTCTACGCACCGCCCTGGCTGCGCCTCGCCCAGCCGGTCCGCCCGCTGCTGCCGCCGCTGGTCACCTGGTTCTCCGCGCGGGAGCTGCCCCGGCTGGCCGAGCGGACCCGCTTCGAGGCGACCGGGCTCCTCGGGGCCGGGGGCCGCGCGGATCAGGCGGCCGCCGAAGGGTGAAACGCGGGCGGGTTCAGCCGTTGTCGAGGATGGTGCCGTGCTCGTCCATGGTCGGGTGCATCTTCATGGGCCCGTAGGTGTCGAGGTCCGAGGGGCGCGGCGGTTCCGGCCCGTCGGGGCCGCTGCGCACCATCCGCTCGATGCGGCAGATCCGGAACAGGCGGCCCTCCACCCGGGCTTCGTCGGCCCGGCGGGCGCGCCGGTACTCCTCGGCGGCCCGCGCGTACACCGCCCGCTTGGCCTCGCCGTACTCGTAGAGCAGCGGCCACACTTCGGCCATGCCCTGGTAGAGCAGCCGCCGCGCGTCGTGCGGGGTGGGCATCAGGGCGCCCTGCGGCCGCCACCGCTGCCCGGAGCGCTCGGCCACGCCGAAGCCGACGGGCAGCAGGATGATGTCCGGATGGGTGGTGACGGCCCGCTCGGAGTGCTTGCGCACGACGGCGGGGAACCGCGGGCCGGTGTAGGCGAAGGTGGCCAGCGCCAGCTTCATGGCGCTCGCCATCAGCCCGGCCCCGTCCCGCTCGGGGTCCAGGACGAACCCGGTGTCGGGCGACCGCGCCTCGTGCCGTCCGTCCCAGGAGATGAGGGACGGTTCCGGGTCGGTGGGCCGCGGCGGCTCCAGATTGCGCTCGCCGGTGCGGGCGAACTCGTCCCCGCGCACGATCCGGTAGCGGACGCCGAGCACGGTGATCTCGTTGACCGGCTCCTTCTCGAGCCGGGCGACCGCCGCCAGCAGCTTGCGACGGGTGGCGGCGTCGTCGGTGTCGTCCTTGGCCCTGAACCACAGGAGCGAGTTCAGCTCGTCCCGGACCTCCTGGGGCGTGCCGCTGGTCACCGGCTTCACCAGCCGCCAGTGCGCCCCGGCGGCGGGGTCCTGTACGGCCAGGCCGAAGACGGGACCGCGGAGTGCGAGATGCGGATAGCGGGAGGACGCGTCCACGGCGTCGGCTTCGGTCACCCATTCGGCGGGGTCGTCGCGCCGCACCAGATCCGCGTGGAGCCGGTCCAGCTTTCGCTTCCAGTGTTCGGCCATGGGCACATTGTCGAGGCTCCCGGGCGGCATTCGGGCGGGAACGCCTCAAGTGATCAAAAGCCTTAAATCCGATGTCACTACTGTCTGTCCGCCGGTCGCCGGGCGGTCGGCGGCGCGGTGTGGCGCGTCGTGGGGCGGGCGGGACGGCCGCGGAGCATAGCCTGACATACCGGCGTCCGCGGAGAGGTGTGCGAACGATGGCGGCACGTCAGCACTGGCTCTTCGGCGATCAGCTCGGCCCGCACTTCGCCGACCACCGCCACCACGGCCCCGACACCCAGGCCCCACTGATCATGATCGAGGCGCGGTCGGTGCTGAGCCGCCGCCGCTTCCACCGGGCCAAGGCGCATCTGCTGCTGTCGGCGATGCGGCACCGGGCGGCCGAACTCGGTGACCGGGTGCGGTACGTCCGGGCCCGGACCTACCGCGAGGGGCTGGCCGAGGCCGCGGGCCGGGACCGGGTGACGGTGTGCCATCCGACCTCCCGGCGGGCGCTGGAACTGGTCGGGTCGCTCGACCGGGTCGAGGTGCTGCCCGCGAAGGGCTTCCTGGTGACGATGGCGGACTTCGCCTCATGGGCCGGGGAGCACGCCCGGGGGCGGCTGCTGATGGAGGACTTCTACCGCTGGGTGCGCCGCGGACACGAGCTGCTGATGGAGGGCGACGAGCCCGCCGGGGGCCGGTGGAACTTCGACGACCGGAACCGCGAGCCGCCGCCGCGCGGGGCGCGGACCCTCGACGCCCCCGGGCCCTGGCGCCCCGAGGAGGACGAGATCGACGACCGGGTGCGGCATGACCTGGACCGCTGGGAACGCGAGGGCACGGTCTCCTTCGTCGGCCGGGACGGCCCGCGGCGCTTTCCCGCGACCCGGCGCGAGGCGCTGGCCTCGCTGCGCCACTTCGTCGCCCACCGGCTGCCCTGCTTCGGACCGTACGAGGACGCGATGCTCGCGGCCGACCCGGCCATGTGCCACAGCCGGCTGTCGGCTCCGCTGAACCTCGGGCTGCTGCATCCGGCCGAGTGTGTGGACCGTGCGGAGCGCGCGTGGCGCGAGGGCGCCGCGCCGCTGGCCGGGGTCGAGGGATTCGTACGGCAGATCGCCGGCTGGCGGGAGTACGTGTGGCATCTGTACTGGCACTTCGGCGAGGACTACCGCGGCCGCAACGCCCTGGGGCACACCGCCCCGCTGCCCGGCTGGTTCCTGGAGCTGGACGCCGACGCGGTGACCGCGCGCTGTCTGTCCACGGTGCTGGCCCAGGTCCGGGACACCGGGTGGACCCACCACATCCCCCGGCTGATGGTGCTCGGCAGCCGCGCGCTGCAGGACGGCTGGGACCCGGCGGCGGTCACCGACTGGTTCCACCGCTGCTTCGTCGACGGATACGACTGGGTGATGCTGCCCAACGTCGTCGGCATGTCGCAGTACGCCGACGGCGGGCTCATGACCACCAAGCCGTACACCTCGGGCGGGGCGTACATCAACAGGATGAGCGACCTGTGCGGGCCCTGCGCCTACCGCCCTGGCGACCGGGCCGGTGAGCGGGCCTGTCCGTACACCACCGGCTACTGGTCCTTCCTGCACCGGCACCGGGGGCGCCTGGCCGGGAACCACCGCATGGTCCAGGCCGTCCGGGGACTGGACCGGCTGGGCGATCTGCCGGAGGTGCTCGCGCGGGCCACGGAGCGGGGCGACGCCGCGCCCTGAGCGGGGGCGCACGAGGCTCGACCCCCGGCCGGCGGCCGACCCGCTCCCGGGATCCGGGCCGACGACCCGCCGGCCGCGTTCCGGCCGGTCGGCACCGGAGAGCCGGCCCGCCGGTCCCCCGTCATCTTCTTCGCGGTCCTGCGAGAGGGTCGCCCGGACGGGCAGGCGGGGCCGGCACGGGCACCTGACGCGGGGCCGGTCAGGTGACGGGGATGACGGGGGAACCAGTTCACCCGTTCCTCGCACGTGAGTTGACGCGCGGGCGGCGCACGAAGCCCAGGCGTTTCTGATCAATCGCTTGCCGGTGGCCGCTGTACGCGTTCGTCAGGACGGAGGCATGAGAATGCCATCGACGATCGCTGCGATGTCGTCGTCGGTGATCTGCCGGCCGCGGACAAGCTGCCAGTAGAGCAGGAGAGCGAGGGCGGCGGAGACCGCGATCGGGTGATCTCCTGACGGATCGGTCCGGCCCGGGGGCCGATCGCCGCGCTCCACCGCGTGCGCCAGCACGCCCTCGACGGCTTGGTGCAGGGAGTCGATATAGCGCTGGCGGATGAGGCTGCACAGTTCCGGTTCCTGGCGAGCTGTGTCGAGCAGGGCTGAGAGCAGGCCGACGCGAGAGTGGTCCGGGCTCCGGGTGGCGCGGGTCATGGTCGCGATGAGTTCCGCGCGGAGTTGGCCGCGACCGATCGTGACCGGGACGAGGTCGTCGGTGAGACCAGCGTGGTCCAGCGCCTCGGCGGCAAGCTCTGCGCGGGACCCCCAGCGCCTGTACACGGTCGCCTTGCCCACTCCCGCTCGTGCCGCGGCCTTGTCCATGGTCAGCGCCGGATAGCCGCCCTCAGCGAGCAGCTCGCTGGCCGCGCGCAGGATCTGGACATCCCGGGCGGGGTCACGTGGAGGGCCCGAGGCGCCGGGGGGACGGCGCAGTCGCGCACTGGGATCGGGCATGCCTGCTCTCTTCTCACACTAGGACCACTTTGTATCGAGCCTATCGGGCTGTTAGCGTCCGGCATGAACCCGGAACACACTTGTCTCGGGTTCTGAAATGATCAACTTGATCGTGAGGTGGCGTAGTGAAAGCTGTGGGTTTCACCGAGTTCGGCGGCCCGGAGGTCATGCGGGTTCTGGATCTGCAAGAGCCTCATGCCGGGCCCGGGCAGGTGCGGATCAAGGTGGCCGCCGCCGCTGTACACCCGTCCGATGTCAACGCGCGGCTGGGGGTAATCACCGACTACAGCCAGGAATGGTTTCCGCCCGCCGAGACGTATGTGGTGGGATGGGATGCGGCCGGGGTGATCGATGAGGTCGGCGAGGGAGTGCGCGCCGAGTTGGCGGCCGGCGCCGAGGTGATCGCTCTGCTGGAGCCGAAGCTGGCGCTGGGTGCGCAGGCGGAGTACGTGGTGGCACCGGCGGAATCGGTGATCCGCGCACCGAAGGGGGTCGGCCTGACGGCGGCGTCGACCCTGCTGATGAACGCGCTGACCGCGCGGATGGCGTTGGAGGCCCTTGAGTTGCCGCCTGGAGCAACCGTCGCGGTGACCGGTGCGGCCGGTGCGGTCGGCGGTTACGCGGTGCAACTGGCCAAGGCCGCCGGGCTGACGGTGATCGCCGACGCGGCCCAGGTGGACCGGGACCTCGTCATCGGCTTGGGTGCCGATCACGTGCTCCCGCGCGGGGACGGATTCGCCGAACGGGTCCGCGATCTGTGCCCCAGCGGCGCGGACGGGATCATCGACGGCGCGGTGATGAACGGCACGGTGGCCGCAGCGGTACGCGACGGCGGAAGCATTGCGACGGTGCAGGGGTTCACCGGGATCGCGGACCGTGGTGTGCGCTGGTGCCCCGTCTTCGTGCGCGACCGGGTCCGGGACACGGCGACCCTGACGGAACTGCGCGACCAGGCCGAGGCCGGTATCCTCACGCTCCGCGTCGCGGCGACATTTTCCGTCGACCAGGCGGAAGCGGCGCACCGGCTCTTCGAAGCCGGCGGCGTACGAGGCCGTCCCGTCCTGCTGTTCTGAGCCAGAACCAGCTGGCCGCCCCGCCCCACTCGGGCCCCCACCCTGGCAGCCCGACTCACACCCCGCAAAAATTTTGACAGCTACACCGGTTCTCAGCTCCGTTGCTACTGGGTCCCGTAGGGGCACGTAGTGGCACCGCGAACATCAAGCCTGCTGCCCGGCAGCGGCGGGACTTCCTGGACCGCGCTCAGGCGCCGGGTGTCGTGCCGTTCAGGAAGCGCAGGAGGAGGTTGCGGCCGGCCGCGCCGGCGATGCTGTGGTACGTGTCGTCGAAGGCGTGGTCGCTGTAGGGGATGGCGTGGAACCGGGCGTCGTCGTGGGCCCGGCGCAGCCGGTCGGCGAGCCCGCGGACCCGGGACTGCCGGATGAGGTGGTCGGAGGCGCCGGTGACCAGGAGGGACGGCATCAGGCCGGGGCGGACACGGCTGGTGGCGGAGGCGTAACGGTAGCGCTCCGGGTGCTGGGTCGGGGTGCCGCCGGTGTAGGCCTCGGTGATCTCACGGCCGAAGCCCATGAGGCCGTTGTCCTGCCAGGTGCCCTTGAGGTCGGAGGCGGGGTAGAACCCGGCGACGGCGACGGGTGGGGCGGGCAGCCGCGCGGTGCAGCTGCTGGCGATATGGCCGTTTTTCAGCCCGTACGCGACGTTCAGCGCGAGGCTTCCGCCCGCGGAGCCGCCCACCAGCACGGTGCGGGAGGTGTCGACGCCGTACGGGCGGGCCATCCTCGCCAGCCGGGACATGGCGCAGACGACGTCGTCGGACGCGTCCTTCCAGCGCGGTGGCGGTGTGAGCCGGTAGTCGATGGACAGGACGGGGTAGCCGTGGTTCGCGAGCCAGCGGTAGTCGCCCGCCCGCTGGTCCCTGCTGCCGGTGGCGAATCCGCCGCCGTGGATCCATATCACCATGGGCTTGTCCCCCTGGCGGTGTGCCGCGCGCGGCGCCCACAGCCCGGCCTTGAGCGTGCGGCCCTCGACCCGGTCGTAGGCGATCACCTGGTCCGGCGGTGCCGTGGGCTGGTCGACGGCCAGCACGTCGGCGGCGGACAGCGGCACGTTCTGGGAGTGGGCGTAGAGCAGCTGGGTGATCAGCACGGTGGCCGCACCGATGGCGGTGACCGCCGAGGTGACGGTGGTCCACACCGCCGTTCCGCGCTTCCCGCGCCGCCACGCCACCATCGCGCCCGCGGCGATGACCAGGCCGAAGACCACGTACCACAGCGGCCGGGGCCCGACCCAGGTGGTCGCGTAATACCCGAGCACGGGCACGGCCGGGATGATCGCACCGAGGGTGACGAGCGCCGCCAGTCCCGAGGCCACCAGCCCCAGGGCGAGCGCCGCGCGGCGCGCCCAGCGTGGCAGGGCGCCGGGGGAGGGGATGCGGACACGGGCGTTCATGTCGGGCCGTTCTCCTGTTCGCTGTCGTCGGTGTGGCTCAGGCGCCGTCAGCAGTGAGGAGGGCCCAGCTCGGGGATTCAGGGTAGCCACGAGGTGAACCGGACCGGCCACGAGGGTGGCCGGGCCGGGACTCGGCGCGCGTGGCTGTAGTCCCAGCGGTGGGTGACCCCTCCACGGTGGCGCCGCCGCCGGGCGCCGCGTGGATGACACCGTGCCCGGTGAGGTCGCGCGACTCGGTGAGCCGGCACCGGGCCGCCTTGCCGCGTACCCGGGGGGCTGATGCCGCACGGCCGTGCCGCGCCGCCGGCCTCACCGGCCCGGGCGGCCGTGGCGGTGGTGGCGGTCAGGCCCGAGGCGTGCACGCCGGCACCTGCCGCGTGAAGGGTGGTTGACTCCCTGTGCAGTGGCATACGGAAACCGGTTACTGCGGCCACGTGGCCGGAGCTTCGGCCCTGTCCGGAACCGGAGTCAAGGGCCTGGGTGCACTTTCGAGAGGATCGGTCGCCGGCGATGTATGCGCGACGCGGCCTGCCGATTGACCCGCCTTTCCGTCAGATCTACGGTGGAAGGCGCTTTCTGAAACCGTTTCCCCGGCTTCTCAGGAGAGTCATGCCCACTGCCCAGCCGCCGAGAGCCGTGTTCGCCATGAACCCGGTGCACCTGCCCCTGCTCTTCCCGCCACCGCTCATGGCGCGGCTGCGGCAGGTGGCCGACATCGACACCGCGCTCGTCGTACGGGACCTCACCGACCCCGCCGCCGCCCCCGCGCTGGCCCGGGCCGACGTGCTGATCACCGGCTGGGGCTGCCCCCGCCTCGACGCCGGTACCCTCGCCGCGGCGCCCCGGCTGCGCACCGTCCTGCACGCGGCGGGCTCGGTCCGCCCACTGATCGGGGACGCCCTGTGGGACGGCGGGATCACCGTGTCCAGCGCGGTCACCGGCAACGCCCTGCCGGTCGCGGAATACACGCTCGCCATGATCCTGCTCGCGGGCAAGGACGCCTTCGCACACCGTGAACGCTTCCGGCACACCCACACCCACCCAACCCCCGCCGACACCGCGGCCATCGGCAACCTCGGCCGCCGGGTCGGCGTCATCGGTGCCTCACGCGTGGGCCGCCGACTGCTGGAACTGCTGCGCCCCTTCGACTTCGCCGTCTCGCTGTACGACCCCTACGTGGACGCCGCCGAGGCCGCGGCCCTCGGCGCCGAACCGCTGCCGCTGGAGGACCTGCTGCGCCGCAGCGACATCGTGAGCCTGCACGCCCCCGACATCCCCGAGACCCGCCACATGCTGGACCGCGAGCGGCTCGCCCTCATCCGGGACGGCGGCGTGCTGATCAACACCTCCCGGGGCGCGCTGGTCGACACCGACGCCCTCACCGACGAGCTGGTCGCGGGCCGCCTCAGCGCGGTGCTGGACGTCACCGACCCCGAACCGCCGCCCGCCGGGTCCCCGCTGTACACGCTCCCCAACGTCTTCCTCACCCCGCACATCGCCGGTTCGCTCGGCAACGAGCTGGCCCGGCTCGGCCGCGTCGTCGCCGAGGAGCTGGAACGCGTGGCGGCGGGGCTGCCGTTGGCCCACGAGGTGCGCCACGCGGATCTGGCCCGCGTCGCCTGAAGGCCGCCCCGGCGGCCCACCGGAGGGGAGTAACGATGGGATACGGTTTCCGCACCGGCGGGAGCCGCGGGGCCCGGCCCGGCCGGTGGGGAAGTCGCTACGGTGAAGGAGCCGCTACGGTGAGCGAGCGCAAGGCGTCGGGCGGCGCCGGACGGGCCACCATCCGCGACGTGGCGGAGCGCGCGGGCGTCTCCGTCGCCAGCGTCTCGCGTGTCCTGTCCGGCAACTATCCGGTGTCGGACGAGCTGCGCCGCCGGGTGACGAAGGTCGTACGGGACCTGGACTACGTCACCAACGCCCACGCCCGCTCACTGGCCGGCGGCGGCACGCCCACCGTGGCCATCCTCATCAACAACATCACCGGCGCCGCCTTCGCCCACGTGGCCAAGGGAGTCGAGGGCGCGGCCACGCTGCGCGGCTGGCTCTCCCTGGTCGGCACCACCGGCGACGACCCGGAGCGGGAAAACGCGCTGGTGAACCTCATGCGGCAGCAGGGCGTCGCCGCGGTGGTCCTGCTCGGCGGCGCGTACGACTTCGACGAATACCAGCTGAGGATGGCCCGGTTCGCCCGCTCCCTCGACGCCGCCGGATCGCACCTGGTCCTGGTCGGCAGGCCGCCACTGGAGGGCGACGTGGCGGCCACCACGGTGGACTACGACAACGAGGGCGGCGCCTACGCCATGGCCAGCCACCTGCTGTCCGCCGGGCACCGCCGGGTCCTCGTGCTGCCGGGACACGCCGAACTCGCCACGGCCCAGGGCAGGTTGCGGGGCGCGCGGCGGGCCTTCGAGGCGTACGGCGTCCCGTTCGACCCGGGCATGGTGCTCCACGGACCGTACGACTACGGCCACGGGTATCAGGCGGTTGAGGAGGGTCTGCGGCGCGAACTGGACTTCACGGCGGTGCTGGCGGGGACCGATGTGGTCGCCGCGGGCGCCATGCAGGCATTGCGCGCCGCCGGGCTCAGGGTCCCCGAGGACGTCTCGCTCGTCGGCTACGACGACATTCCGCTGGCCTCCCAGCTCACCCCGCAGCTGACGACCGTTCATGTGCCGTACGAGGAGATGGGGCGGGCCGCGCTGCGCGCGGTGGCCGACCGGCGCGAGGGCGGCACGGGCCGCCGCGCGGGCGGCGACGGTACCCATCTGGTGCTGGGTACGCATGTCGTCGTGCGGAACTCCGTCCAGCCGCCGGTCCGCCGTTCCTGACGACCGCGACATACCACTGTCGTAACCGGTTTCTCCACCTCACCGCGCCCGCCTTGATGACCGCGATGCGCCGCTACCGGCGCACCGGCGTCACCCTGGGCGCCCTCGAGTGACCGTGGCGCCCCGGCGGAGTGCCGTCCGTCACCGGCAGCGCCTAGGATCGCCCGGTGACCGCCGCGAATCAGCAGACCGCGAAGAGTGAGGCGTCATCGGGCGAGGCGCGTGCGGGCGCGGCCCGGAGCGCCACCGTCAAGGATGTGGCGGCGCTCGCCGAGGTTTCCCCGAAGACCGTGTCGAACGTCATCAACGGCTTCGTCCATGTGTCGCCGGCGACCCGGGAGCGGGTGCAGCGGGCGATCCGGCAGCTCGGCTACCGGCCCAACCGGGCCGCCCGCAATCTGCGCCGCGGCAGCACCGGCATGATCGCGCTGGTACTGCCGGAGCTGGACGTCCCGTACTTCGCCGAGCTGGGCCGCCACTTCCTCACCACGGCCGAGGAACACGGCCGCACCCTGCTCATCGAGCAGACCCTCGGTGACCGGGACCGGGAGGTGTCCGTCATCCACGGCCTCGGCGAGCAGCTCGTGGACGGCCTGGTGGTCAGCCCGCTCGCCCTGCACGGCAGCGCCCTCGCGAGCCATCTCGGCGCGGTGCCGCTCGTGCTCATCGGCGAACGCCCCAGCGGCGGCCTCACCGACCACGTGGTCATCGACAACGTGGCCGCCGCCCGGGAAGCGGTGACCCATCTGATCCGCGGCGGCCGCCGCCGGATCGCCGCCGTCGGCCCGCGGCCCGAGCCGTACCTCGGCACCCCCCTGTTGCGCAGGACCGGCTACCGCCAGGCGCTGGAGGCGGCCGGGCTGCCGCTGGATCCCCGGCTGGAGCGGAAGACACCCCGCTACCACCTGCGGGAGGGCGCGCGGGCCATGGAGGCGCTGCTGGACGAGCCCGAACCACCGGACGCCGTGTTCTGCTTCAGCGACGCGCTGGCCCTCGGCGCGCTGCGCGCCCTGTACGAGCGCGGGCTGCGGGTCCCCGAGGACGTGGCCGTGATGGGCTTCGACGACATCGAGGCCACCCGCTACAGCACGCCCAGCCTGAGCACCGTCGCACCCGACAAGGGCGCGATCGCCCGGCACGCCGTCAGCCTGCTGCTGGAGCGGATCGACGCGCCGGGCCGGCCGCCCCAAGGGGTCGTCGTGGGGCACACGCTGTGCACCCGCGAGTCGACCGAGGGCGGCGCCTGATCACTGGCCTCCCAGGCCGGTGGTGGCCACCGACTTCACGATGCGGCGCTGGAACAGCATGAAGACGACCAGCAGCGGCAGGGAGCCGAGGACCGAGGCGGCGGACTCCTGGGCGTTGCGCAGCCCGGTGGAGTCCTTCACGGTCGACAGCCCCACCGGAAGCGTCATCAGCTGAGGATCGCTGGTGCTGATGAAGGGCCAGAGGAAGTTGTTCCAGGTGTTGATGAAGACGAAGATGGCCACCGCGGCCAGGATCGGCCGGGACAGCGGCATGACCACGTTCCAGAACACCCGGAAGCTGCCCGCCCCGTCGATCCGGGCAGCCTCCTCCAGCTCGCGCGGAATGCCGTCGAAGAACTTCTTCAGGATGAACACCATCGCGGGCGCCACCACCTGCGGCAGGATCACCGCCGCGTAGGTGTCGACCAGGTTCATGGCGAGCATCTGCCGGAACAGCGGCACGATGAGGATCTGCGGCGGCACCATGATCGAGGCCACGGTGACGGCGAAGAGCACCCGGCGGCCACGGAAGAGGGTGCGCGAGAAGGCGTACGCCGCCATCGCCGAGACGGCCACGGTGAGCGCCGTGACGCACACCGCGATCACCACGCTGTTCACCGCCCACACCGGGAGATTGCCCTGGCCGAAGATGGTCCGGTAGGCGTCGAGGGTGAAGCCCGCGTCGGGGAGCCAGTCGACGCCCGACGCGCTCGCGTCGACCTCCGACTTGAACGAGGTGTCCACGCCCCAGCCGAACGGCACCAGCCAGGCCAGCGCCATCAGCGCCAGCGCCAGCAGGGTCACCACGCGGGGGAGGGGCCCGGTCCCGAGCGTGGGGTGCCAGGCCCGGCCGCCGCCGTGGCGGCGCCGCCGGGCGACTTCCCGGGGCATGGTCGAGCGCGTCTTGCCCGGTGTACGGGGTGAGAGTGTGTCGGGGGCCATGGCGCGATCAGTCCTCCCTGCGCGAGAAGATCTTCAACTGGGCGAGCGAGAGGATGATGATGACTCCGAAGAACACGTACGAGATCGCCGAGGCGTAGCCCAGCCGGTAGTTGGTGAAGCCGGTGTCGTAGATGTACTCCAGGATCGGCCGGGTGGTCCCGTCGGGGCCGCCCCTGGTCAGCAGGTAGATCTGGTCGAACACCTTCAGCGACGCCATCACCTGCAACACCGCGATCATCCCGGTGGTCCGGCGCAGCTGCGGCAGCGTGACCGACCACAGCCGCCGCCACGCCCCGGCGCCGTCGAGCGCGGCCGCCTCGTAGAGGTGGTCGGGGATGGCCTGCAGCGCGGCCAGGTAGAGCAGGAAGTTGAAGCCCACCGTCCACCACAGGGTGACCAGCGCCATGGACCACATCGCGTACTTCTCGTCCGTCAGCCAGCCGATCCCGTCGAGCCCGACCGCGTCCAGCAGGCCGTTGAGCATGCCCCGGTCCGGCTGGTACAGCATGTTCCAGATCTGGTAGACCACCGCGACCGGCAGCAGATGCGAGGCGAAGAAGGACAGCCGCCACAGCCACTGCCCCGGCATCCCCGTGTACACCAGCAGGGCCATCACCAGGGCGAGAGCCACGAGGGGGACGGTGGACAGGATGGTGAACCAGACCGTGTTGCCGAGGGTCTGCCACACCTGGCTGTCACCGAGCGCCTCGGTGTAGTTGTCCAGGCCGACGAAGGTGCTGCCACCGGAGCCGGTCAGGCTCGCGTCGGTGAGGCTCATCCACAGGCCGATGCCGAGCGGCACGACGAGGAAGAGCCCGAAGAACACCAGGAAGGGGGTGGCGAACAGCCACCCGGACCCGGACGCGGCCCGCCGCGTGGGGGTGGGGACGGACGTCATGACGATGCTCCTTTCCGTTGCGGTGCCGTCGCCATCAGGCCGGATTCGGCTGGGCCAGCAGGGTGTTGATCTGGGAGACCATCGTGCGTACCGCCTTTGCAGCGGAGGAGCCGCCGATCGCGGGGTCGAGGGCCTGGGACATCCGCGTCTGGAAGTCCGAGCCGGAGCCCGCGAACCACACGGGCGGGTCGAGCGCGAGCTGCTTCGCGGCGTCCGCGTACTCGGACTGCGGCCGCAGCTTGGCGTACCCGGCGGACGAGACCGCCGGGAGGTACGCCGGGATATGGCCGGCCGTCGCCCACGTCAGCCCGGACCGGACCAGCTCCGCCACGAACTGGTGGGTGCGCCGCCGGCGCTCCGGGTCCGGGTTGTCCTGGTGCGGCAGCACCAGTGCGTGGCTGTCGGCCGCGCCCGCCGGACGGTCGTAGAAGGTGGGGAGGGGCGCGCCGCCCAGCCTGTCCTTCAGGGTGGTCCGGTAGGTGGCCATGTCCCACTCGCCGGAGAAGATCATCGGCGACCGGCCGCCCGCGAAGGCGGCGATCGCCGTCTGGACGTCCATCGTGCGGCTGTCACGCGCCAGTTCGGCCATGAAGCCCACCACCTCCACGGCGGTGTCCTCGTCGATCTCCGCCCGCTCGCCCGAGAGGTCGAAGGTGGCGCCGGTCTGGCTGTACAGCGACCAGAACATCCGCCAGCTCATCGCCGGGTCGTTGGCATGGCCGAAGACGGGCCCGAGCTTGCCGCCGGACCGGCGGAGCTTGTCCATCAGCTCCAGGGCGTGCTGGGGCGATTCGAAGGGCACCAGCCGCCCCTCGCTCGTGAGCAGCCCCGCCTTGTCCAGCACGTCCCGGTCGTAGAAGACGACGAACGGGTGGGTGTCCAGCGGGATGGCGTACGGAGTGCCCTGGTACAGGCTCCGCTTGACGAGCGTCTGGTTGAGGTCGTCCCGCTTCAGGCCGAACTCGGCCAGCAGGCCCATGTCCCAGGGGTCGAGCAGACCGCCGGGGGCGTAGCCCACCAGCCGGGCGAGGTGCAGGACGGCCACATCCGGTGAGCGGCCGCCGGCCGAGGCCATCGCGAGCTTGGTGTAGTACGGCGGGCCCCACTCCAGCACCGTCGTCCTGACCTTGAGACCCGGTACGCGCTTCTCGACGCTGCGCGTCATGTCCTTCATCAGCCCGCCGTCGGGGCCGGTGAACAAGTTCCAGTAACGGATCTCGTCCCCGCTCGTCACGCTCCCGGCGATCGAACCGCAGCCGCCGAGCGCGGACCCGGTGGCGGCCGCGCCCGCGCCGTACACCGCTCCTCTCAGCAGGCCGCGCCGGGTGAGACCGGTCATCGTCGCTCCTCGCCGGACGGGTGCGGGCATTCGGGCAGTAGAACGTTGTTCGGGATATCGAGCGGCGATGTGGCGGGTCGAGACATGGTCAACTCCGGTGCGGGGAAGAGCGGTTCGGCGGGCAGGGGTATGCCATCACCCGCTTACATCGTTGTAAAGACCTGATACACCTCGGAACATCCGCTCATCGGTCCGTGCGGCGGGGTTCATTGGACAGGCGGCACGCGCCGACGCAGACTGACCCCACGCTTCAGGATCACCCCGCACATCCCGGGGCTCGCCCCGGCCGACCCGCTGGAGGCGTCGTGGCCGTGCAGATCTGTTCGTTGATCGTCGCTGAGCCGCAGGTGATCCCGCCCGGCGGGTATCGCGTGGTGCGGTTCCCCTTCGGCACCGCCGAGTCCTATGACGCCCTGGGCATGCATCAGGTGGCCCAGCCCGACGGCTACACGATCAAGAACTGGCGTACCGATGACCGCGCGGGGCTGATATGGCCCGCGGCCGACGGGTGGGGTGCGCTGACGGCGATGATCCAGTGGGAGGCCGGGGGATACGGCGAATTACGGGACCGGTTCGTACGGGATCCGCTCGGGCTGTCGACGGGCGCGGACTCGACCGCCACCGACCACCGGCCCCCGAGCCACGGTATGCAGTGCTTCACCAAGCACCACGAGATGTTCGTCCATCCGCGGACACCGCTGGCGCTGATGGTCTCTCACAACGGCAGCTCCCCGGCGAGGCTGGTGCTCGCCGAGTTCAAGCTGGCCATCCACCCGGTCTGAACACCGCACCGGGCGGCGGGCGTCAGACCTCGCCCCCGAGCTGTTGAGCTTCACCTCGCGGTCGCGGAAGAAGCTCCCCTCGCAGAACATGCACGTGATCCATCGGTCCCCGAGAGCCGCACGCACAGGCTTGGACACGTCCCACCTTCCCGCCACCGAGGTGGCCTGCTGCGTCGCGCGCATCAGCGCGTGATCAGCATAGTCGGAGCGATGTGGTGACCCCTGTCGGCGATATGGCCAACAAAATCGGTGTCAATCTTGTTGACCTGGATTACCTGCGACGCGCACTCACTCAGGGAGAGCGCGATGCCGAAGGAAGCCCGTCCAGGCACCGGAGAACCGGCCCAGCAGCACGCGCTGACCCAGCTGAGGCAGGCGATTCTGTGCGGCGAGATGGCACCCGCCCAGCGGCTGGTGGAGAACGAACTCGCCGAGCAGTTCGGCGTGACCCGGGCCAGCATCCGCGCGGCCCTGATCGATCTGGCGTCGGAAGGGCTGGTGGAACGGATCCGCAACCGCGGATCGCGGGTGCGGGTGGTGTCCGTCGAGGAGGGGGTGGCCATCACCGAATGCCGCATGGTCCTCGAAGGGCTGTGCGTGGCCAAGAACTGCACGCCCGGATCAGGGAGATCTCCGGTCGGCAGGTGACCGTGGAACTGCTGGAACGGCTCAACGCACAGCTGGTGCGCCACCGTTTCCAGCTCGCTCTGCGGCCGCGGCGCCCCCAGCGGTCCCTGAGCGAGCATCTGGCCATGATCGAAGCGATCAGGTCCAGGGACCCGCAGGCGGCCGAGGCGGCCGTCCGCACCCACCTCGAGGGCGTGATCGACGCGTTGCGTGAATGACGCGTCGCGCGCCGATGGGAAACACGGTGACGGCCGTCAGGGCGCGGTACCAGGCGACCGGTCCGCTCTGCGACACGTCCGGCCGGGGCGTTCGGCATGGCCGACCGGGCGCTAAGAATTCGACAGGGCGCCGCATGACCCTCGATCGTGCCGCGAACGCACCTTAGGGTATATCCCGATATGTCAATGGATCCGGTGGGTCGCGCGCATACCTGGTGCGACGAGCGGCTTCCCTTGCTCTCGGCGGTCGGCGCGCAGCTCACGGACCGCGAGGTGATGGAGTACGCCCTGACGCAGGCGGTCTCCGAGCTGGGCGGCATCGCGGGAGCGGTGCACTGGTCGTGCGGGCCCGCGGGCAGCCATGAGCTGCGCCTGGTGCTGGCCGGCGGGCTGCCCCGGTCCGTCCTCCGGGACTGGGAGGAGATCCGGGAGGGCGACCCGGCGCTCGCCCCCGCCCGGGCCGTACAGGATGCCGCGTTCGTCTGGATGCCCGCCCTCGACGGCCACGGTCCGGATACCGGGAGTGCCCGGCCGTACGCGTACGGGAGGCTTCCCCGGGCGACCATGGTGGCGGCCGTCCCCCTCTTCGCCGAGGGCGCCCCCGTCGGCGCGCTGTCCGTGTTCACCGGGCCCGGCGCGCCCACCGCCGAGCAGCGCGGATTCCTGGTGAGGATGGCCCGCTGGGCCTCCGGGCGTCTTTCGGCTTTCTCCCCCGTGGCGGGCCGGGCCCACCCCTGGTGGCAGCAGCAGCCGGTCGCCTCCGGGGTCCGTCAGGCGCTGGTGGCGGCCACGGTCGGTTCCTGGGAGTGGGACATCCGTACGGGCGAGATGGTCTGGGACGCGGCGGGGCTCACCCTCCTGGGCATACCGGAGGACTACGAACAACGCATCGAAAGCTGGGTCGGCCTCATCCACCCCGAGGACGTGCCGCGGGTCATGGCCGCCACGCAGGAGGCGCTGCACGGGCACGGTGTGTACGAGGCCGAGTACCGCGTGTGCCGTCCCGACGGCACCACCGGCTGGGTCCAGAGCCGCGCCCATCTGGTGCTCGACGGGCGCGGAGAACCCATCCGCATGATCGGCCGGGTGTGGGACACCACCGAGAGCCGTATCGCGCGGGAGTCCGTGGGGCAGGCGCTGCGCTTCATGAGCGACGCGTTCCTGGCGGTGAACCGGGAGTGGCGGATCACCTTCCTCAACGTCGAGGCCGAGCGCCTCGTCGGCCCGTCCGTGGACGTGCTGGGCGGGCCGCTGTGGGACGGTCCCGCTGGCCTGGTCCCCGGTCTGGAGGCCCGCTGCCGGCACGCCGCGCTCGACGGCACACCGGCCGGATTCGACCTCCGGTGGCCCACCGACGGCCGCTGGTACCACATACGGCTGGTCCCGGGGCCCGACGGGCTGACGGCCTACCTCACCGACGTCACCGACACCCGCAACCGGGCCGCGCGGCGCGAGGCGGCCGAACGGTCCGCCGCCGAGCAGGCGGCCAGGATCCGCGGGCTGACGAGCGCGCTCGCCGAGGCGGTGACCACCGACGACGTCGTCCGCGTGGCCGCCACCCACATGCTGTCCCCGTTCGCCGCCTCGGGCCTGCTGACCCAGGTGCTGGAGGGCGAGCGGCTGCACGTCGTCGGGGCCGCGGGGTATCCGCAGGCGTTCCTGCACAAGATCGACGGGATCGCGGCGGCCGACAGCCACCCGCTGCTCCACGATGTGCTCGCCTCGCGCCAGCCCCGCTTCATCTCCTCGGCCGAGGAGTACGTCGAGCTGGCGCCCGGTCTCGCCGGCTATCCGGCCCTCGCGGAGAAGAACGCCTGGGCCCTGCTGCCCCTGATCGCCTCCGGCGAGCCGAACGGCGTGTGCGTCGTCGCCTTCGCCGAGCCCCACCGCTTCTCCGACGACGAGCGCACCTTGCTGGCCACCCTCAGCGGCATGGTCGCCCACGCCCTGGCCCGGGCCCGCCTCTACGACGCCGAGCACGCCCGCGCCCAGGCGCTGCAGCGCGGTCTGCTGCCCCAGGACCTGCCCACGCCGTCCGCCGTCACCGCGGCCGTACGGTATCTGCCGGCCAGCAGTGGCACGGAGGTCGGCGGCGACTGGTACGACATCATCCCGCTGTCCGCGGAGCGGGTGGCGCTCGTCATCGGCGATGTGATGGGCCACGGGCTGGCCGAGGCCGCCACCATGGGACGCCTGCGCACCGCCGTGCACACACTGGCCAACCTGGAGCTGCCGCCCGAGGAGGTCCTCGCCCACCTCAACGACATCGTCGGCGACCTCGGCGACGACTCCTTCGCCACCTGCCTGTACGCCGTCTACGACCCGGCCTCCGGGGTCTGCTCCATGGCGCGCGCCGGACATCCCCCGCCGCTCCTGGTGCGCCCGGACGGAACCGTGGAGTGCCTGGACATCGAGCCCGACCCGCCCCTGGGCGCCGCCGACCCCCCGTTCACCACCGCCGAACTGCGGCTGCCGGGGCACAGCCTGCTGGTGCTGTACACCGATGGCCTGGTCGAGTCGGCCACCCGCGACATCGACGTGGGTATCGCCGAGTGCTCCCGGGTGTTCGCCACCGACCTCGGCCACCGCCTCGCCGTACCCGGCCGTCCGCCCCCGGCCCGCGGACCCGGCGAGAACCACCGCGAGGACCGCAGGCGGCTCGACCGCCTCTGCGACACCCTCATCGACACCATGCTGCCCGCCCAGCAGCTGACCGCGGACGACACCGCCGTGCTCGTCGCCCGGCTGCACCGCACCGCCCCCGAGAACATCGCCGTCTGGCGGCTCCCCGACGAGCCGGTGGCGGCCTCCCTCGCGCGCGACCACGTCCGCGGCCGGCTGCGGGAGTGGCATCTCGACGAGCTGGTCATGACCACCGAACTCCTCGCCAGCGAGCTGGTCGGCAACGTCGTGAGGCATGCGAAGGGACCCGTCCACCTGCGCCTGCTCCGCGGCCGGTCGCTCATCTGCGAGGTCTCGGACGGCAGCGCCACGACACCCCGGATCCGCCGGGCCGCCGAGATGGACGAGGGAGGACGCGGCCTGCAACTGGTCGCGGCGCTCTCCCAGCGCTGGGGGACGCGCTACACCGCCGACGGCAAGTGCATCTGGACGGAACAGCCCATCCCACCCCAGCGATCCTGAACACGCCCTGCGCGATGGGCAGTTGACGTAGTCTCCTGGTTGACATTCTCGCCCGCGTGGTACGAGGTCAACCAGGAGGACGCAGTGCCCGGAAGCTCGCGCATCCGCAAGGTCTCGTTCGTCTTCGGCAGCGCCATCGCCTTGGTCGTCGCCTTACCCGGAAGCGCTCTCGCGGACCCGCCGAAGGCCCTGCCGGGCAACGCGGACGCGCTGGAGACGACGTTCCAGCCCGCCTACGACTACGACACCGACGGCTGCTACCCCACCCCCGCCATCGGCCCCGACGGGACGCTGAACGGCGGGCTCAACCCGTCCGGGTCACCGAGCGGGCAGTGCCACGACGCCCCGGACCTCGACAACACCAACGGATACGCACGCTCGAAGTGCGACAACGGATGGTGCGCCGTCATGTACGGCCTCTACTTCGAGAAGGACCAGGCGTCGATCGGCGGACACCGCCACGACTGGGAACACGTCGTGGTGTGGGTGCAGAACAACCAGGCCCAGTACGTCTCCACCTCCGCCCACGGCGGGTTCACCACCTACAGCCGCGACAAGATCCGGTGGGACGGAAACCACCCGAAGGTCGTCTACCACAAGGACGGGCTGAGCACGCACGCGTTCCGCCCCGCGAACACGGGCGACGAACCGCCCGAGAACGACCACCACACCTGGCAGTTCCCCACCCTGGTCGGCTGGAACGGCTATCCCGCGGGCCTGCGCGACAAGCTGAGCCAGGCCGATTTCGGCAGCGCCAACTTCGGCCTGAAGGACGGCAACTTCGCCGCCCACCTCCAGAAGGCCAAGCCGTCGGGCATCCCCTTCGACCCGGGCGCCTGACCACCACGCGCCTGACCGCCCCCGGGTCAGCCCAGGGCACGGTCGAGATTGAACGCGGCGCTGATGAGCGCCAGATGGGTGAACGCCTGCGGGAAGTTGCCGATCTGCTCACCGGTGCGGCCGATCTCCTCCGCGTACAGCCCGCAGTGGTTGGCGTACGTCAGCATCTTCTCGAACGCGAGCCGCGCCTCGTCCAGCCGTCCGGCCCGGGACAGCGCCTCGACGTACCAGAACGAGCAGATCGAGAAGGTGCCCTCCTCGCCGCGCAGCCCGTCCGGGCTGGCCTGGGGGTCATAGCGGTAGACCAGCGAATCGGACACCAGCTCCTCGCCCAGCGCGTCCAGGGTGGACAGCCACTTGGGGTCGGCGGGGGAGATGAACTTGGCCAGCGGCATCATCAGCACGGAGGCGTCGAGTACGTCGTCGCCCTCGTGCTGCACGAACGCGTGCCGCCGCGGGGACCAGCCGTGCCGCATGATCCTGCGGTAGATCTGGTCGCGGGTCCGCGACCAGCGGGGCATGTTCGCGGGCAGGCCGCGGTGGGTGGCGATGCGTATCGCCCGTTCGATCGCGACCCAGCACATCAGCCGTGAGTACAGGAAGCACTGCGGGCCGGCGCGGGTCTCCCAGACGCTCATGTCCGGCTGGTCCCAGTGCTCGCAGACCCAGTCGACCATCTCGCACACGGTGTCCCAGTGGTCGCTGGCCAGGGGCTTCCCCCACTTGTCGTAGAGGTAGAGGGAGTCCACCAGCGCGCCGTAGATGTCCAGCTGGAGCTGGTCGACGGCCCCGTTGCCGGACCGGACCGGGGACGAGCCCAGATGGCCCTCCAGATGGGAGAGGTTCTGCTCGGTGAGTTCGCTGCGCCCGTCGATGCCGTACATGATCTGCAGCGGCCCGCCGGGGCCGTCCCGGAGCCGGATGTCCTCGGACAGGAAGCGCACGAACGCCTCGGCCTCGTCGGTGAATCCCAGCCGCAGCAGCGCGTAGACGCAGAACGCGGCGTCGCGGATCCAGACGTAGCGGTAGTCCCAGTTGCGCTCCCCGCCGATCTGCTCGGGCAGACTGGCCGTCGGGGCCGCCACGATGGCGCCGGTCGGCGCGTAGGTGAGGAGCTTGAGGGTGAGCGCGGAGCGGTGCACCATCTCCCGCCAGCGGCCGCGGTAGCGGGACTGGGAGAGCCAGCGGCGCCAGTAGCGCACCGTGGCGTTGAACAGGTGCTCCGCCTCGGCCAGCGGACACGACCGTGGCCGCACCGCGCCGCCGATCCGGTCGAGCGCGAACACCGCGGCCTCGCCCTCGGCCAGCTTGAACGAGGACACCGCGTCGACGCCGTCGGTCTCCACGGTGACGCTGGAGGTCAGCGCGAGGGACAGGTCCGGGGAGTCGAAGACCGTGAGGTGGCCCTGCCGGTCGCTCACCGTGTGCGTCTGCCGCCCGTAGTCGAAGCGGGGCGCCACCCGCGCGGTGAAGGGCAGCGAACCGCGCACGCACAGCACCCGGCGGATCAGCCGGTGCCGGTCGGCCTCCCGGGAGTCGTCCTCGACCGGCATGAAGTCCTGGACCTCGGCGACCCCGTCGTCGGCGAAGAAGCGGGTGATGAGGATGTTGGTGTCGGGGAAGTAGAACTGCTTCGTCCGGGCGGGGGCGTCCGGGGCCAGCTCGAACGCGCCGCCGCGGTCGGCGTCCAGGATGGAGGCGAAGACGCTGGGCGCGTCGAACCGGGTGGGGCAGTACCAGTCGATCGTGCCGTTCGTGCCGACGAGCGCGGCGGTCCGCAGATCACCGATCAGGCCGTGCTCCGCGATGGGCAGATAGCGGGGTGTATCCGCCCTGCGGGGACGAAGGCTCCGGGCGACGGTCATCGCAACCTCCCGCGCTCACCGGTCGCGGTACCTCGGATTTCAGGATACGTCCGCACGCTCTACGAAGCGTCCGTGGCGATGGCCTTCAGCATCGGCACGCGCGCGGCCTGGCGACCCGGCCACAGGGAGGCGAGCACACCGATCACGGCGGCCGCGACGAAGAACAGGGCCGCCCTGCCCCACGGGATGACCACGGGGACGCCCTCGCCGGCGACGGCCGCCGCGCCGAAGACACCGCCGACGGCGACGCCGAGCGCGGAGCCGAGGAGGGAGATGGTCACCGACTCGATGCGCAGGACGGAGGCGATGCCCCGGCGGTCCAGGCCGATGGCGCGCAGCATGCCGATCTCCCGGACCCGTTCGAAGACGGCCATGCCCATGGTGTTCACCACTCCGAGGGCGCCGATCAGCACGGTGACGCTGAGCATGGCGTACATGATGGTGAGGAACGGGGCCGTCCGCGCGGTGACCGCCGCCCGGGCGTCGGCGCGGTCCCGCACCAGCAGCGCGGGGTTGTCCAGGGCGCGCCGGATCTCCCGCCGGAGCGCGTCCGTACGGCCGGGGGCGGCCTTGACCAGCACCGATTCGATGGTCGGCCGGTCCTCGGCACCGGCCGGGCGGGGCAGGGACCGGTCCCCGACGAGGGCGGGCGTCAGCCCGTCCGGGCCGTCGTAGACCGCGACGACGGGCAGCGTGGTCCGCCCGTCCGCGCCGGCGAAGGCGCCGCTGACGCGGGAGCCGAGCCGCCAGCCGCGGTCGGCGGCCAGCTCCTCGGTGACGGCGATGCCCTGGCCGAGACGGGCCAGCGAACCCTTCCGGACGGTGACCGGCGCCAGCCGTTCCACCGTCGCGGGGTCGACGGCGGTGACCTGGAGGGAGTCGTCGCCGGACAGGTCGAAGGAGGTGGGCACGAGGGCGGTGACGGCCTCCGCGTCGGCGAGCCGTGCCACCCGCGCGGCGGTGTCCTCGCCGACCTCCGCGAAGTCGACGGCCGTGATGCGCAGGTCCGAGGTCATGGAGCGGTCGACCTCCCGCTCGTCCATGCGGTTCACCGAGGCCACGGCCACCGTGACGGCGGTGACCATCGCGAGCCCGACCATGAGGGTGGTCGCGGTGGCCGCCGTACGCCGCGGGTTGCGGCGGGCGTTCTCCACGGCCAGCTTGCCGCGGACGCCCGCCAGCCGGGTCAGCGGGGCGCGCAGCAGCGCGGTGACGCCCAGGGTGAGCAGCGGGGTGAGGACGATCAGGCCGATGAGGAGGACGGGTACGGCGCCGAAGAGCACGTCCGTATCGTCGAGGGCGGCGCCCAGCAGCAGCGCGCCGCACACCGTGACGGCCACGCCGACGCGGGTGCGGCGGTGTAGCGAGGCGGCCGTCGAGGGCTCGACGGTGCGCAGCGCCGCCACCGGTGGCACCCCCGCCGCGCGGCGGGCCGGAAGCCAGGCCGACAGGACGGTGACGCCGATGCCGACCGCGAACGCCGCGACCAGGGGCGTGGCGGACAGCAGCCGCGGCGGGGCGGCCGGTCCCCCGGTGACGCCGAACAGGCCGCCCAGCAGCCTCGCGACGCCGATGCCCAGCGCGTATCCGGCGGCCGAGGCGGCCGTTCCGACCAGGGCGGCCTCCGTCAGCACCCTGCGCATCACATGGCCCCGGGTGGCGCCGACGGCCCGCAGCAGCGCGTGTTCCCGGGCGCGGGCGGCACTGAGCATCGTGAAGGTGTTGGTGACCAGGAAGGTGGACACGAACAGAGCGACACCGGCGAAGCTCAGCAGCAGCTGTGTGAGCTTGCCGCCGTCCCCCAGGGAGTCGTCCGCGGACTCCAGCTCCGCCCGGGTGGCCGCCTCGACCCCGGACGGCAGCAACGTCCGTGCCTGTCGGGCGAGTTGGGCGTCCGAGGTGCCGTGGGCCGCGCGCAGGGTGATCGCGGAGTAGCTGCCCGGGGCGGGGGCGAAGTACCGCTCGGCGGTGGCGGTGTCGAAGGCGGTGAGCGTGCCACCCGCCTGCAGTCGGCTGTCATGGGCGGTGAAGAGCCCGACCAGCCGGGCGCTTCGGGCCGTGCCGCCCACCACGACGCGTGCCCGGTCGCCCACCCGGTACCCGGCCCGCTCGGCGGTCCGCCGGTCCAGGGCGATCTCCCCGGCGGTACGGGGGCCACGGCCCGCGGTGAGCGGATGGCGGGCGTCCTCGCCACGGTTGTCGGGTGCGTAGTTGACGCCCACGGCCCGGGCCAGGTCGCCCACCAGGCCGCCGTCGGTGCCCGCGACGAAGGAACGGCCCTCCAGCACGCCGCGGACCGCGGCCGCCGAGGGCAGCTTCCGCAGTTCGTGCAGCAGGGTGTCGTCGACCCGGGAGGCGTGGTCGGGGGAGTCCGGTGCGACCGTCACCGACACATCGGGTGGGGAGTCGGTCCGCGCCCGGGCGAAGGCCGCCTCCACCGAGTCGCCGTAGAGCAGCGAACCGGTCACGAACGCCACCCCGAGCAGGACGGCCAGGGCGGGCATCGCGAAGCGGAGCCGGTGGGAGCGGAGGGTGCGCAGTGCGGTGCGGAGCATCGGCGGCCTTAGAGGAGAGCGTGTGTCGAGTGGTGCGAGCGGGCCCGATCCTTCCGAGAGGACGCGGGCCGCCGGATCCACCGGATGACCGAGACGGGCCGCGCCTTGCCCTCGGCCGAAAGGCTGATGTGGCACGGGAGGCACGGCCGTAACGTGACCTGCCATGATCACCGAGTTCCGGGCCCTTTCCCGTCTCCGGCAGGTCCAGCTGTGCCTGGCCGGTGCCGTGTCGGTCGTCCTCATCGCCCTGGAGGGGCTGAACGCCCCCTATCTCGCGGTGGCGTTGGCGGCGACGATGTCCGGGACGCTGTGCCTGGCCGCCCTGGGGGTGCCGCAGCGCCTCCTGGTCCGGTGCACCGTGCTCGCCACGGTCTTCTCGGGCGGGCTGACCCTGGTGGAAGCCGGGATGTCCCGGCGCCCCGAGAACACCCCGGGACTCATCGAGCTGGGCGTCCTGCTGTGCCTCGTCACCCGTGTCGTGCGGCGCTGTTCCCCGCTGATGGCCTTCCTGCTTCCCGCGGCCCCCGCCCTCGCCGCCGTCGTCCTCCCGCTGCGGATCGCCGAACGGGGCGAGAACATCAACGGCGTGATGGTCCTCATCGCGGCCGGTCTCGTGCCGTTCATGGCGGTGCTGGGGCTGTGCCTGCGCCTGTACGACGCGCTCAGGGCCCGGCGGCGCGAGGCCATCCTCCAGGCTCAACGACTCGAACACGCACGGGAGTTGCACGACTTCGTGGCGCACCACGTCACCGCGATCGTCGCCCAGACCAAGGCCGCGCGCTTCACCGCGGCGGCCGGTCACACCCAGTCCCCGGAGGACCTGGACCAGATGCTCGCCCACATCGAGCGGGCCGGATCGCAGGCGCTCGGGTCGATGCGCGCCATGGTCTCCAGCCTGCGGGACCCCTCCGCACCCGCCGCCACCAGCCCCACCGGCGGCCTGGCCGGACTGCGCGACCTCACAGCAGAGTTCTCCTCGGCGGGCCCCTCCGCCGAACTGACCCTCGACGCACGGCTCACCGACCGTCCGCTGCCGCCCGAGATCACCACCGCGGTCCACCGCGTGGTGCAGGAGTCCCTGACCAACGTCCGCAAACACGCCGCCGGAGCGGGCCGGGTCCAGGTGGCGGTCACACTGCGCCCCGGCACGCCGGAGGAGTTGGAGGTGTCGGTGGCCGACGACGGCCGCGGCGGCACACCGGCCGCCCGCGCGGAGGCGGGTGGCGCGGGGACCGGTGGCGCGTGGAACGGGGGCGGCTACGGGCTGGTCGGCCTGACCGAGCGGATCGAGCGGGCCGGTGGCCGTCTCACCTCGGGGCCGGGGGACGGCGGCGGCTGGCGCGTCCTGGCCGTGCTGCCGCTGGACGCCCCCTGAGCCCTGCCCGGTTGACGGCCCAGACGCCTGCGATCATGTCGGGTATGACGATCCGGGTGCTCCTCGCCGACGACCAGGAGATGGTCCGCGCCGCGTTCCGCATGATCATCGACTCGCAGCCGGACATGCGGGTGGTCGCCCAGGCGGCGGACGGCGCCGAGGCGGTCGAGCAGGCCCGTGACCTGCGCCCGGACGTCTGCCTGCTGGACATCCGCATGCCCCGGCTGGACGGTCTGGAGGCCACCCGGCTGCTCGCCGGACCCGGCGTCCCCGACCCGCTGAACGTCCTCATCGCGACCACCTTCGACCTCGACGAGTACGTCTACCGCGCGCTGCGCGACGGCGCGTGCGGCTTTCTCCTCAAGGACGGCGCCCCCGGGCTGCTCACCGAGGCGGTGCGGGCCGCGGCGGCGGGCAACTCGCTGATCTCCCCTTCGGTGACCGTCCGCCTCCTCGAGCGGATGGCCCCCCACCGCCGCGGCCCCGCCCCCTCCGAGGCCCGGCCGGACCGCACCCCAGGGGGCGGGCCGGACGCGCTGATCGAGCCGCTGACCCAGCGCGAACTGGACGTCGTACGCCGGGTGGCCCGTGGCCGCACCAACGAGGAGGTGGCCGCCGACCTCTACGTCACCCTCTCGACCGTCAAGACCCACCTCGGCAATGTGCAGCGCAAGCTCGCCGCCCGCAACCGTGTCGAAATCGCCGCCTGGGCCTGGGAGAACGGGATCTGCCAGGGCGACCTGGACTAGGGGGTGTCGTGTGGATCATGCCGGGCTCCCGATGCCGCTGTGACATCAGCCGCTGCCGCGGCGGGCGGCACCTCGCGGCCCCGCGCTCGTCGCACGCAGCGCCGCTGCGCTCTCCTCACGCGGGTTGC